>JBLINZ010000270.1:0-8626 GCA_047639375.1 Mariniblastus sp.
CTCCGGAAAAACGGGTTTTGCCAGAAAGTGGTGGGTTGCAGCCGAAACGCCGAGCAGCTTCAGCGAGCCGTTGACTTGAACGTGATCGACGAGTTCACTCTGGATCCAGCCGCGGCCGTCAAGCACGCGGACATGGTCTTGCTGGCCGTTCCGTTGGGCGCTATGGAATCCGTGCTCGCGAGCATGGTGGATCATTTGCCACCGAATGTTGTGGTCACGGACGCCGGCAGTTCCAAGGCCAGCGTTGTGGCGGCGGCTCAAAAAGTCTTTGGGCAGGTACCTGATTTTTTCATTCCTGCCCATCCCATTGCGGGGCGAGAGAAGAGTGGCGTGGAGGCTGCACTCGCGGAATTGTACGTCAATCATAAAGTGATTTTGACGCCACTCGAGAATGCTTCTCCGGATGCAATCCGGCGGGTTACTGAAATGTGGCAAGCGTGTGGGGCTGAAGTACAATCGTTGGGAGTGGCTCAGCACGATTTGGTATTGGCTGCCACCAGCCATTTGCCACATGTTTTGGCTTATTCACTAGTCGATACGCTCTCGCAGACAGACTACGTCGATGAAATATTTCAATTCGCAGCCGGCGGTTTCCGAGATGTTTCGAGAACGGCGTCCAGCGATCCTGTCATGTGGCGTGACATTTGCCTTGAAAATCGAGACGGAATCCTGGATGTGCTCGAAAGTTTCGAGTCCAATCTGGCTGGGCTTCGGACTGCGATCGAGTCCGGCGATGGAACGCGTCTATTGGATATTTTTACACACGCGAAAACAATTCGCGACAACAATGTATTGAAACATCTAGCGAAACCGGAGTGATCCTTGTCTTCTCAACTCTTACCTGAATCTCAGCCGATCGTGGTGGGCGGCGTGCCGGAGCATTTCAACCTTCCTTGGCATTTGGCGATCGAGTCTGACGAGTTTTCGGCGAAAGGGATCGAGCTTCAATTCAATGAAGTTCCGGGCGGGACCGGAGCGATGATGAAGAAGCTTGAAGCTCAAGAACTCGACGTGGCGATCGTGCTCGCAGAAGGTGGAATCGCGGCGATTCTCAAGGGCAACCCAAGTCGTGCGGTCAAGACGTATGTTCAATCGCCTTTGATTTGGGGGATCCACGTCTCGGCGAAACATGAGCTTCAATCGATTGGGCAGATTCGCGATCAACGGTATGCGATCAGCCGATTCGGGTCTGGTTCCCATTTGATGGCCATCGTCGACGCAGCCGAACGTGGTTGGGATCCGGACGAGATGAAATTCGAAAGGGTGGGCAACTTGGACGGAGCTCGCCAAGCTCTCGCATCGGGAACTGCTGAGTCGTTCTTTTGGGAAAAATTCACCACGGCTCCGTTTGTTCAATCAGGCGAATTTCGACGGATCGGCGAACGACGAACACTTTGGCCCGCTTTCATCATCTGCGTTCGCAATGACGTGCTTGAATCTCAATCCAAAAAGATCAAATCGATCTTGAGCATCATCAACCAGCGGTGTGAGAATTTGATGGCCAACGAGAACGCTTGTCAAATCATTTCAGATCGATACAAGCTTCGCCTGCCCGACGTTGAGCGATGGTTTGAGCAGACAACTTGGAATACGGGTTTTGACAAGCCTGCAACTGCGCTCGATAACATCAAAGCTTACCTGCTGAAACTTGATCTCGTTTCCCAAGAGCAAGCAGATTCCGTCGTTCCGTGGAAAAGTCTTGACGACTGAAGGTAAGAAAATCAAAACAGAGCGAAGCCCGCCGTAGCAGGCTCTGTGCCGTCGCCACTGATTATCGTCGTCAATCGGCAACTAAACCACGCCTAGTTGCGGATGGGCAAAGCGTACCGAAGTGCTCGATGCAATGCTGATGATGGACGTTCAACAATGGGCGGGTATCTAATTCAAGTCCGTGATGGCTGGAGAGGCGGTATTATGTGACTGGGTGATGGGGTTGGTGTTTTGCGAGTGGATGGTTGAGCTCTAGCGGACTATAGCAAACGTGAATTGCGGGGGCCAAGAGCCTTTTCCATGGAAGTTCAGCGAAGATGTTTTGCTCAGTCGTCTTCGCCAACGCCGATTTTTTCGGCGAATGTTTTTTCGTCCGAGGCGCCAATCCGTGACGCAAATGAATCACCTTGTTGAGCTGGATCGACAAGTCGGAAAACGGAAATCCAATGCGACTGAATGACTTTGTGGGGATCGAAACACAGAAACAATGTTCCGATTCCAGATAGTACGAAAAGGTTGATGGCAACGAATACCAACCCCCAACGAATACCAATTCTCCCTTCGAGAATTGCTTCGATTTCCAAACACGCGCACCAGATTCCTAGGACAATCAAAACCACACCGAAAATTTGACACACTTTTCGGAAAATCATGAGGCACCAATTTCATTGAGGGCACGGTTCAGACATTCGTTCAGCCTACGACAGAATATCATGAACGACATTACCGTGAATGTCGGTCAAGCGGAAATCTCGGCCTTGATATTTATAGGTCAACCGTTTGTGATCGACTCCCATCAAATGCATGATCGTCGCATTAAGATCATGAACATGAACTGGGTTCTCTGTAATATTGTAGCAATAATCGTCAGTCGCGCCGTAAGTCAGGCCTTGCTTGACGCCGGCACCCGCCAGCAGCAGAGAAAAGCAACGTGGATGGTGATCACGGCCGTAATTGGTTTTAGTCAAGGCACCTTGCGAATAGATCGTTCGCCCGAATTCGCCGCCCCACACGATCAAGGTGTCTTCCAATAGTCCTCGTTGTTCGAGATCGCTGATCAAAGCCGCCGTTGCTTGATCCGTGTCGTTGACTTGCCCTTGAATCTTTTTTGGCAGACTGTTGTGGTGATCCCAGCCCATGTGAAACAGTTGAATGAAGCGTACGTCTCGCTCGGCCAGTCGTCTGGCAATCAAACAATTCGAAGCGTAACTGCCCTTTCGGTGAACGTCGGGACCATAAGCGTCCAGAGTCTCCTTGCTCTCTTTTGAAATGTCAAGCAAATCAGGCACGCTGTCCTGCATTCTGAATGCCATTTCGTATTGCTTGATTCGCGTTTGAATTTCCGGATCGCCAACTTCCGCCAACCGTGACTTATTCATTTCAGCGATGCGATCAATGGTGCTTCGTCTTGCCAATCGATCGATTCCGTCAGGATTCGAAAGATACAAAACAGCATCGCCCGTATTCCGGAACTTAACGCCCTGATGTTGAGACGGCAAAAATCCAGCACCCCACAAGCGATCGTAGAGCGGCTGGTCGTCCGGCCGCCCGCTTCCGAATGACGTCAGCACAACGTAGGCCGGGAGGTCCTTGTTTTCACTGCCCAAGCCGTACCCCGCCCAAGCTCCAATGCTCGGACGTCCCGCCAATTGAGAGCCCGTTTGGAAAAAAGTAATCGCAGGATCGTGGTTGATTGCTTCGGTGTGCATCGACCGGATCATACAGAATTTATCTGCGATTTTGGCCATGTTGGGCAGCAAGTCACTCATCCACATGCCGGATTTGCCACGCTGTTGAAACTTAAATACCGAAGGAGCGACTGGAAACGTTTTCTGTCCAGAGGTCATCGTAGTTAACCGTTGGCCTTTTCGAATCGCGGCCGGCAAATCCTCCCCATGCCGTTCCACCAATTTGGGCTTGGGATCAAACAAGTCCATCTGCGAAGGAGCGCCCGATTGGAACAAGTAGATGATCCGCTTGGCTTTCGGAGTGAAATTTGGAAAACCATGATCGTCAATCAAATGCCCTGCCGAATGATTGAGCCCAGCGCCCAACGCTGCCGATGGCCCCATCAAGGAGGCCAACGCCGCGGTCCCGACTGCCGAGGCGCCGCCGCGCAGAAAGGCACGCCGATTGTAGTGATCTTGTAAGTGCAGATGCTTTGGATTGTTCACGTGTGTCCCTTACTCTCGAGTTACAAATTCATCCAAGTTGAGAAGCACATTGGCCGTTAGGGCCAGGGCTGCGTGGGCGGGGAAATCGACCGGATCGATCGAACGCACCGCGTCTTGATTGACTGATTTCAAGAACGCCTCCGCGGCTGATGGATCCTTTTGAAAGCGTTTCAAATCAGCTTGGTAGCCTACTAAGAGGACCTCCAATTCCTTGGCCGTCGGATCGCGAGACAACACCAATTGAACGCCTTGCTTGAGTTGACCCGTCACTTGATCACCTCCCTCGGACACCATCCGCCGCGCCAGGCTTTGAGCGGCTTCGACGTACGTGATCTCGTTCAACAACGACAAGGCTTGAAGTGGGGTGTTGGTTTTAGAACGCTTCACCGTACAGACTTCCCGATTGGGAGCGTCAAATATTAACATCGACGGTGGAGCCGCGGTGCGTTTCCAGATCGTATACATCGTGCGACGGTACAACCCATCGCCAGCATCCGGTTTGTAGTTTCTAAGATTGCCGTATTTGCTGGTTTCGTCCCAAACGCCAGCGGGCATGTACGGCCTCACGCTGGGGCCACCGATTTTTGTCTTGAGCAAACCACTGACTGCCAAGGCTTGGTCGCGAATCAATTCTCCCGTTAATCGAAATCGAGGACCGCGGGCCAACAAACGATTGTCAGGGTCGATCTTCAGTAGTTCTGGTGTCAGGTGAGAAGACTGTCGATAAGTCGCACTCGTGACCAGCATTTTAGTGAACGCTTTCATGTCCCAACGTTTGGCTGGCTCACCGTCGACGTCAGGCAATTGGGTGCCTTCCATGAACTCGACAGCCAACCAATCCAAGAGTTGAGGATGGACAGGGAAATCGGCTTGCGTGCCGAAATTCTCTGTCGTTTTGACGATTCCAACACCGAAAAAAGTTTCCCATTGTCGGTTGACCCAGACTCTAGCAGTCAGTGGATTGGAGGGATCTACAATCCACTTGGCGAGTCCCAAGCGGTCCATCGACAATCCCTCCTTCATGGGCGGAAGGAA
The DNA here is from genome assembly GCA_047639375.1 of Mariniblastus sp. GTDB lineage: Bacteria > Planctomycetota > Planctomycetia > Pirellulales > Pirellulaceae > Mariniblastus. The sequence continues at coordinate 4,920 of JBLINZ010000270.1, forward strand.
AGCCGGAAGTTTCCGTTCAACTTTTTCTCGCACCTGATCGTATTCGCCGCGCTCGAGCACAAACGCATCGCGACGTTTGCCTTCTCTCATGACCATGGTGGTGGTCAGCCGATCCTCGTAGTCTTTTAATTCCGCTTTTCGCTTTTTAATGGACGCATCGGCTGCCTTGAACGGATTCGAGACTTGGGTCAAATAGTGTTGGGTTAGGGCATGGACCTGTTCCGGGCTGCGTTCAGTGCGTTCCGTTTTGACAATCTCGATAATGTCAGGCGGAAGCGTCTGCGATCCAAGTGAAATTTTGGCTAGTGGAGAGTCGGTAACTTGCAGTCGAAATCGCCCAATGGCATGGCCCGCGTAGGGAGACTGGTGGACTAAGTGGATGATTGCGATCGAGCCTCGTTCAATTTCGACTGGCTCATCCGCCACGAACATGATTCGGTTGGGAGCCCCATTTTTTGGCTGGTAGCCCAACGTCGCCCAGCCAGTAGAAGGCTTCTCAATGGACGTTAAGGGCTTGTTCCGCAACACCGATTGGGCCGTCCAATTGGGCTGTTCAAAATCAGCTTCGGCGCGTTGGAACGTGACTTGCTGCTCGTTTTTTTGTCCCGGTTGGGAAATGGAAACGCGAATTTCCGACAGGACGAAATTTCCATTGGAGGCAGAGCGTCCGAGGAATTCATGGGGTAGCGACGTATCCGGAAACGCTTCAAGCATCAATCCGGTGAATGGTGCTGTCGGTAACGGCAATTCGATGTCATAGATCGCAGTTGCCGGGTTCTTGCCCGAAACCAGGTACGAGCCATCGTCTAGTTGTTGGAATTTAATTCCCTTTTGAGATTTAATTTGGGTGGGATCGACCGGTTGCCAAATCGATTCCTCAGTCGAATCCAATTCGATACTGTCGGCCCATGTCTCGACCAGTTTAAATTGGTCACGATTTAGCAAGCCCAGATTGGATTCTGCAGCGGCGATCAACTGCTTGAATTCAGTGACTTTGGCGTCCGTGGTTGGCGTCGTCAACGCTAACAAAGGAGGAGTATTCTCGCCATTTTTGCCGGCTGGGGCCAGGACTCCAGATTCTTGGTTCGAATTGAAGAACGCGAACATCTGGTAAAACTCTTTTTGCGAAATCGGATCGTATTTGTGGTCATGACAACGGCAACAATTGAACGTCAGGCCCAGCCATGTTAGGCCCGTTGTTTCAACCCGATCGATGACGGTCTCGACAAACCACTCATCGACGATCCTTCCGCCTTCACCATTGAGCCGGTGGTTACGGTTGAAGCCAGTAGCTACGACTTGAGCCCGACTTGGATTCGGCAGCATGTCACCCGCGAGTTGCTCGATCGTAAACTGATCAAACGTCAGATTTCGGTTGTACGCATTGATGACCCAGTCGCGCCATGCCCAAATGTCACGGCTGCCGTCGGATTGAAAGCCGTTGCTGTCGGCGTACCTCGCGTAGTCCAGCCAAGGAATCGCCATCCGTTCGCCATAATGAGGCGACATCAGCAGCCGATCGACTTGCCGTTCGTAGGCCACGGGCGAAGTATCGCCGAGGAACGCCTTGAGTTCACCGGGCGTTGGTGGCAGGCCAGTTAGATCGAGCGAAAGCCGCCGCAAAAGTGTCGATTTGTCTGCTTCGGGAGAGGGGATGAGGCCGTTGGATTCAAGCTTGTGAAGAATGAATTGATCAAGCGGGATTCGAGGCCAATCGTGGTTAGTTGTTTCGGGTAGCTCTGGCCGAGTTGGTTTTTGAAAAGCCCAGTGGCCCTCGTACTTGGCTCCTTGATCGATCCATTTCGCAACCGTTTCGATTTGCTCGGGTGTCAATTGCTTTTGGAAATCGGCAGGCGGCATCGGATCATCTTCGCTTCTCAACCGCCGTACTAATTCACTTTCCTTTGAGTTTCCGGGCACAATTGCGGGGGCACCCGAGTCGCCTTCCAAGATCGCATGCTGCAACTCATCGAGCCGCAAACTGCCTTCGTTGGCCGCAGTGTCAGGTCCGTGACAATTGAAACAGATGTCTGCGAGGAGGGGGCGGATCTGTTGATTGAAGGAGATGTCTTGAGCTTGCGCGGGAGCGGCAATTGCTTGGGTGGCAAGCCAGACGCCGCAAATCAACATCGAAGCGACTTTAGTTTTCATGATTCGCTCTGCAAGTCAAATCGCTTGCGGCCTGTCAGGATGAAAGATCGAGAATGAGGCCGTTGTGAAACACCCAGACCCGATTATTGCTTGACGGTCAGTCCGCTTCGCTCTTTGGTTGCCTATCCCAATTGGAGGTTTTGACGGATTGCTACTTTTTCTTTTTCTTTTTTGGAAATTCCAAACCATGTTGCTCCACGAGAATGTCCAAGCTGGCGCGGCGCTCCATCAGTGAGCTTTTGTGCTTTGCTGATTCAGCAAGATTGGTGAACTGCTTGGGGTCGGAATCCATATTGTAAAGCTCTTCGGTGCCGTCTTGATAGATCATGTAGGCCCAGCTGGAACTGCGTAAACCGAATCCCTTGTTAAGCGACAGAGCCGAGTCTCGAACGGTTTGCGAAGGATCAGACAACACGGGCAAGAGGCTTTTGCCTTGGACCGAGTTGGGGACTTCGATGTCGACCAAATCTGCAAAGGTTGGATAGAGATCGACGAGCTCGGCAAGCGAGTCCGTTTCTCCAGCAGCCATGCCTGGGGCTGAAACAATGAGTGGAACGCGAACGACCTCTTCGTGTAGGTTGGATTTCTGCCAGAATTCATGTTCGCCCAAGTGATAGCCATGATCGGACGTAAACACGATCGCGGTTGAGTCACGCAAACCCAACCGCTCAAGTTCGTCAACAATTTTCCCAAGCTGCTCGTCCATGAAGGTGACGGAGGCGTAATAACCGGCCCACATCCGTTTTCTGTTGTCAGGGAAATCGCCCATATGGTTGATGGACGAAAGTTGGCCTCTGCCTAGCTTGGGAATGTCGTCAAGGTCGTTGGCTTCTTCGGCCGGCAATTGGATTTTTTCCCAAGGGTATAGATCAAAATATTTTTTGGGAGCGACCATGGGGTAGTGGGGGCGGACGAGGCCAACGGCTAAAAAAAATGGTTTGCCCGCTGCCTGCCGCTGCTGCAGGATCTCAATCGCCTTGTCTGCTGATTTGAAGTCAGGCTGGTCAGAGCCGTCGCCCTCGGTTTGGACGGTGACGTAAGGCCGATGCGGCATCATCGTCGATTGGCGATTGGCGAGTTCAGTGGTGAACTCATTCAAATTCAGGCAAGCGTAATCGCCGGGCGTGTGGGCTTCGAGGCCGGTCGAATTGAACCGTTCGGTCCAAGTCGATGCCACGTCGAGCCCGTTGGTTCCTGCGATAATGTCACCAGGAACTCGCATATGGTAAATCTTTCCGACTCGGGCAGAGTGAAACCCATGATTTTGGAAATTTTCGCCCATGTTGATTTCACCACCGGATTGGTAGCGGCTAAACATGAACGACTGCCGAGACGGGGCGCACCACGTCCCTTGGCAATAGGCTCTATGGAAGACCATGCCTTGGCTGGCCAGGCGGTCAATGTTGGGCGTTTGGCAGAACTCGTCTCCGTAGCAGCCCAGCACGCTGGCTTTGAGGTCGTCAGAAATAATAAACAGAACATTTTTGATTTTGCTTGGAGCCTTGAGCTCAGGCGAGTCGCCGAAAACGGGGGGAGCAGCCACGGTCACAAAGAAG
>JBLINZ010000271.1:0-8568 GCA_047639375.1 Mariniblastus sp.
TCTTTTAACCGAAAATTCCACTTGGCGTCCCGTGAACGAAAGTCGCCATGCACAGTCGCCACGGGAATTGCTGCTCGTGTGATGGATTTAGAAAGCCTCTGTGCGCCCCGCTCTAAATCCAAGTCCACTGCTTCGCCGATCGGTCCGCGCAGGAGCTTGATCGCATCGACCCGTTTTTTGCCTTTGGTTTCCGTCCCATTGATCGCCACGATCTGGTCACCGGCTCGAAGCCCGGCTTCGTAGGCCGGCGTGCCTGGCATCGGTGCCAAAACAACCAGCTGGTCCGTTTTCGGGTCCATTTCGACATACATCCCGACCCCGCCAAACTCGCCGCGAAGGTCTTCATCAAAAATCTTGAACATGTCGCCGGAAATAAACATCGAATGCTCGTCTAGATCTTTGAGCATCCCCTTCATCGCAGAATCAAACAATTGCTCACGAGGCAATTGTTTCAGCGATTGTTGGTCAATGACCTCGATCGCCTCAGCAAATAGGTTGGCATATCGATTTTTTGAAGCCACCGAATAGCAAGCCATGGAAACTACGATCGTAATCGCGATCACAAGTAGATTTCTTGGAGGCATAGGGAACCTATTTTGACAATTAATACATGCTGATTGAATTGGGGACGCATGGTGACAAAAGACACCTGCTGCCGAGTCGTCAAAGTGCCTATCGATCCGTTTTCGAATCAAGTGACCATTAGGTCACCATTAGGTCACCATTAGGTCAACGCGCTTTGGCTTCTTATTGAACAGCTAATGAGATTCTACCCAATCAACCCGATTTTGTCGTGACACGAAAAAAGCCACCGATCGAAATCGGTGGCTAAATAACTGCTCACGATGCACTGCGAATTTTCGTGTGGGGTCGTTTGCTCCCCTTAGATTACCGCAGTTCCATGACTACCGACTTGGGTATCGGTAATTAGGGTTGGTAGGATCGAAATCGACATCCTCCAAGCCCACGTTTACTTTGACGTTGTAATAGGTGTACTCTTCCAACAATTTTGGAGCTTCACCAGGAGCTTGCGGCCAATCGTAGGCAGCGAATCGCACTGGCAAATTCAATTCATTATCAATAAAGACTTGAGCTTTGTGGAACTCATAAGGAGCTTTCCGGTCTTCATGCGTCAATTCAATCAGCGAGCAAGGGCGTTTGTTGATCATCACACCTTTGCGATACTCGACTTTGCAGGGTCCCGCTTCACGATCACGCTCGGCCTTCTCGATCAATTTGACAATCAAGTTCTCAAGGCCGGCTTCGTAGATCGGATACCGCTGGCCATTCATGGCAATTCGGCTGGTCGGATCAAAGCGAAATGTCTTCATTCCAATTAGCCCTCCAGATTCGTGAACGACCAATTTTCCTTCGTTTTCACCGTCGACCCAGATGACTTCACGACCCGAGGAAGCCTTGGGTCTTAGGAACTTCATATAGATACTGAACGGAGAAATAGATCCGTCCGTATGCTCCCGAGGGCAACGGATCTTGACATTCATGTAGCTTGGTTCACCAACGACACCGTTGATCTGCTCTCGCTTGGCAAGGATCGCAGTGTAGTCGCTGACTCCCGATCGCATTTCTGTCAAGGCGCCCTGGGCGACCGAAACAGCTCGATCAAGCGGATGAGGGGCAGCTGCTGGGGCCGAAACCGGCACCTTCCCAGGCACTTCAATCGCCTTCGAATCAGGAATGTTGGTTGGTACCCCCGCAATCCGCACGCCATTTCCCTCTTCTTGAACCACAACCGCGGGCTGAACAGGCGCTTTCACCTGACCAGGTGATGTCAGTTTAGACACGCGAAAAACTGGCTCCGTCGTTCGCTTGACCGTTGTTGTTTCTTCCTGAGCAGTGGCCTGGGCATTCATAATGCCTGCCCCCGATACGAAAACGCTCAAAGCGATCGCAGGAATATAAATTTTAGAAATTGAAGCCCAAAAACGTTGTCGCATCCGATCCTCCGTGACCCTAGACTGTTGACCCGAGCAATCAACAAGTGCCAGATTGTATTATCCATAAATCCTCTGGCTTTGGGGTTAATCGTAACCCTCAGCTCCAAAACCAGCAATTGAAGTCGGGCTGGCGTGCAATTGGGACACGCTAGCGTTTTCAAGCCTCTTGCTTGACGACAGAAGTTCTATCGCCACGTTTCGGTCGGTTTCAGCAGTTGTACGGTTTCTCCAACTCGTACGATCGGGCATGCCGGCAAAGCTTGACTCAGTTTGCCGTCAAAGCTCAACATCAATCGGTATAAGCCCCAAAAGCCGAACCCGAACGCATAATGATTTTGTTATTTTTTTAGCAAGCACATCGGTGTTCGATCGCAAGCAAGACAGACTTCGAACCGGAACAATCACCGATCGTCTAGATGGTCTGGATTGCCGCCGGTCACGCTTCGAATGAACTGGTAGCGATTAGGCTAATTCTTCGACAAAGCAGTCTCATGGGCCTGCGGAGTGTTGACCTCGGAAGGTCCGATCACGTCGTACTCACTAAGTTCAACCGATTGGGCAGCGACCGTCTCGGGATCATTGCACCGGATTCCACGTTCCAGAGAAGGATGGCGTACTTAAAAGAAACATCCCCGGTTGCCAAGGTACTTTCAACAGCTTCGGACGGTGCGGCCAGCAATCTCTCGGTGGCTTGGGCTTCAGTTGGGGCACTCGCGGCAGATTTCGCGGTGGCCGATTTGCCACAGTCCTGGAATACGACACGTCCCACCAAGGCGACAACAAATACTGATCAAACAGTGGAAAAAAGTTGCGGCTTCATGGTTCTCTGGTCCTCGAAACGTCTTTCGATCAGGAGGTGGGACCCTTCAACGTATGGTTTCGGCGTCCCGTTTGGCATTGTCCTTCGCCAAACTCTATCGACCAGGAGGAAACGAACGCGGGTAGGTTGCGCCCGAATGAAGAAGGCTTGCAGTTTAAATCGTCTACGGGCCGTTCGACAAATTACTGTCGTAGCCGGAGTCGCAAGACGAGAGAACCATCTGCGAATCCCGAACTGTTGCCAGTCCGGCTACATCCAAATCGGACATTCATTGATCGAGCGATCCTAAGTCATTGCTATCCGGCCGCCGGCCTGAGCCATTTAGCTAACTTTAGTAAGCCATGACGCGTTAGCGGCATCTCTGGCTTCAGCAAAGGCCCCCCGACCGCCGCGATCATTCATCCGTGCGTCGCGCGAAGAATTCACCCGACTTTTTGACCATGTCATCACGCTAAAAGCGGCCTGGATGTCGAACGGGGAGTCTGACGCCACGTTTTCCTAGAGCCCTTAAAAGACTAAGATTGATGATCTTATGAAGCCCTTTCAAGATTTTAGGAAAACCAGAATATGGGACTCGTTGCGGCCACCAAGGCCTTTTGCAAGCTGCTCTTCAACCGCCAGCTTAGCGATTCTTTTCAGGAAATGCTGGATGGAAAACTCCAGCCAAGAATCGCGGCCACCAAGCCGACACCGGCTGTTCCGGCTCCCAAGCCCGCGGCCCCCGCTCGGAGCGACGCCATCAGCTTGCTGGCGGCCCTTCAACGAGAAGCCCGCTTGCTGGACATCGTCAACGAATCACTCGATGCCTATTCCGATGAACAGGTCGGAGCAGCGGCTCGCGATGTATTGCGAGATTCTGGAAAAGTCATCAAACGCATGTTTGCCGTGGTTCGCTTAAGCGACGCCGATGACGGAAGTGCTTTGGAAACCCCCAAAAAATTCGATCCAGCAGAATTTCGCCTGACCGGAAACGTGACCGGCGAAGCCCCCTTCCATGGCACGGTAGCGCATCATGGCTGGAAGGCGACTAAGTGTGAAGTTCCCAAATGGACCGGCAGCAAATCGACTTCGTTGATCCTCGCCCCGGTCGAACTTGAAATCGGCTAACTCAGCTCACGATCGAAAATCCGGACTAGCAATTCAGATTCAAAACGCGATCGCTTCGTGCTGGCGTTGACGGTCGAGCTTGGCTGACCGCCAAGAATTCGAAATCGCTGCCTAGTCTTTCATTGCGAGCCGGACCGAATTGGCCCTACCACCCGCTGCAAAACTCACTCAAGTAACGACGGAACATAAGTTGAAATACATCATCGGAATTGATCTAGGAACGACGAACAATGTGTTGGCCTATTGCCGACAAGACGATTCGGATTCCGAAATCTCACTGCTGCAGATCCCTCAGCTGGTGGCCGCCAACACGATTGAATCAAAACCGTCGTTGCCCTCGTTTACGTATCTTGCGAACGACGCGGAGTGCCAGGGCGGCGCGTTCGATTTACCCTGGGCTACGGAGCGACATTTCGCCGCCGGAGAGTTGGCCCGCACCCGTGGCGCCGAAGCCCCCGATCGCACGGTTGGCGCATCAAAAAGCTGGCTCTGCCATAACAAGGTCGACCGCCGGGCACCGATCTTGCCGTGGAATGCCCCCGCCGAGGTCGCCAAGATTTCACCGGTCACCGCGGCCAAGGAATATCTCGAGCACTTGGTTGCGGCTTGGCAGGCAAAATTCCCTGACGCTCCAATCGGCGAACAGCAAGTCGTCTTGACCGTCCCGGCATCCTTCGATCCCGTGGCTCGCGAGTTGACACGCGAAGCAGCCGTCGCCGCTGGCCTGGCAGTTAATTTCGTCTTGCTGGAAGAACCCCAAGCCGCGTTGTACGCTTGGCTGGCCCAACAAGGCGACGCGTGGCGGAAAACCCTGACAGTCGGCCAATCAGTTCTGGTTTGTGATGTCGGCGGAGGCACCACCGATTTGACGTTGATCTCAGTAGACGAAGTCGACGGCGAACTGGCGTTACGGCGTGTCGCGGTGGGAGATCATCTGCTGGTCGGCGGAGACAACATGGATCTAGCCGCGGCCCATTGGGTGGCAGGCAAGTTCGAAGAAAAAGGCACCCAGCTCAACCCTTGGCAATCGGTGTCGCTTTGGCATTCGTGCCGCTCCGCCAAAGAAACTTTGTTAGCGCAAGACGGGAGTGAATCCCACACGATTTCGGTCCTAGGGCGCGGCAGCAAGTTAATCGGCGGCACCGTTTCCGTCGAGGTGCTTCGCCAGGAAATCGCTGACCTTTTGCTGAATGGATTTTTTCCGAACTGCGAACTCAACGAGAAACCACAACGTCAACCAGCGTCCGGTTTTCATGAAATTGGTCTGCCGTTTGAATCGGATCCAGGGATCACCCGGCACATCGCGGCATTCGTCAGCCAACATTGCACCGATGAACAGGGTCAGGTCGAATTGCCAAACTACGTATTGTTCAACGGCGGTGTTTTCAAAGCGGACGGGTTTCAACAACGGATGCTCGACGTAATCGGACATTGGGGCCCAGCGAACGATGCTAACCAGGGACCGGACAAGGTTGAGCGACTCTTGGGGGGGCAAGATTTAGATTTTGCCGTGGCACGAGGCGCTTGCTATTACGGAGCCAATAAGCTTTCGGGCGGTTTGAGAATCCGGGGCGGATCGGCCAACTCTTACTACGTAGGAATTGAGACGGCGGGACTTGCTATTCCGGGCGCACCGCGTCCCTTGAAAGCACTTTGCGTCGTTCCTTTTGGAATGGAAGAAGGCACCGAAGCCCATGTGCCCTCTGCCGAAATTGGATTGGTGATCGGTCAGCCCGTCAGCTTCCGATTCTTTCGGTCCAGCTCTCGCACCGAGGACCAACCAGGTGTGGTGCTTGAGCGATGGAGCGAAGACGAATTGCTTGAAACCGATCCGTTGACGGCTACGCTCGAGAAAGAAGGCTCTGACGAGACCTATGTCCCAGTCAAATTCGATTCGAGAATCACGGAGCTTGGGATGTTCGAGTTATGGTGTGTCCAAGCCAACTCCGCCGACGAAGACACCGAATCGATTGGCCGCTGGAAACTTGAATTCAATACCCGCGAAGACGATTAGCCTACCTGGCTGATGCCGTGTCTGACGTACAGAAAATCATAAAACGACATAGAGTCTTATCGTGGCAGAACAAGAAAACTACGACCCGTTGATTGATGAACAGCCCAGCCGTTACATCGCGGGCATCGATTTGGGTACGACCAATTCTGCCGTGACTTATATCGATACGGAGTCGACGGATTGGAAAATCCGAGTGTTATCGATTCCTCAATTCGTCGGTGCCGGGCAAATCGAATCACTCGAGACGCTGCCGTCGTATTACTATCAGCCGATTCAAACAGGCGACGCAACGTCCAACGCTTCACTCAAAATGCCCTGGGATAAAAAGTCCGTCCGGGCTTGCGTGGGAAGCTTCGCCAGAGACGAAACGGCCAAGACGTCGGGACGTGGAATCTCCTCGGCCAAGTCCTGGCTGTGCCATGCCGCCGTCGATCGGACAGCTGCACTCTTGCCTTGGCAAGGCGCGGGCGATGTCAAGCGATTATCGCCGGTCGAAGTCAGCGCCCAGTACCTACGCCATATTCGCAAAGCGTGGGATCAGAAATTTCCGAGTCATCCGCTGGCCGACCAAGACATTGTTCTAACGTTGCCAGCTTCGTTTGATGAAGTCGCCCGTGAGTTGACGGTTCAGGCGGCGGCCGAAGCCGGGTTGGCTCGGGTCGTCTTGATCGAGGAGCCGCAAGCCGCATTCTATGCGTGGGTCTATAAACACGAGAATGATTGGGAATCAAAGGTTGAGATCGGCCAGAAGATTCTCGTCTGTGACATCGGCGGAGGTACCACCGATTTCACTTTGATCCGCGTCCGTAAAAGCGATGGCGAAGATGAAGGCGAGTCGACGGCTGAATCGGCGGGAAAACAAGCTCAGAAGATTCAATTCCATCGCGTCGCGGTTGGCAATCACTTGATCCTGGGCGGCGACAATCTCGATTTATCGATCGCCAAGTACCTTGAATCGAAATTGACCGACGGCGGAAAATTAGAATCCTATCAATGGGACGTCTTGGTTGGCAGCAGCCGAAAAGTCAAAGAGCAGATGCTGACAAGCGCGGGGGCTGACCAGATCACGATCAGCCTCCCAAGTCGCGGCTCAAAACTCATTGGCGGCAGTTTGAAAACTGAAGTCACTCGCGCAGAAATTCGCAATCTTGTCGTCGATGGATTTTTACCCGACGTCAAGGTGACCGATAAACCTCAACGCCACGCCAGTGGATTTCAAGAATTCGGATTGCCTTATGCGACTGACGCCGGAATCACTCGGTACCTAGCCGAATTCCTGACAACGCATGCGGGGGCTGGCGCGGACACGGCAGAATCTACAGAAAATACAGCGACCAAGGATTCCTCCAGCTTGCGGGGCCATGAGGCTCGGCCGGATGTGGTTCTGTTCAACGGGGGATTCTTCGCCTCACCGGTGTTACATGACACCGTCGTTGAGCAGATAACAAGTTGGTTTCGCACCGATGAAGATCCTGATTGGAAACCGATTCTGCTGGAGAACGACCGATTGGATTTGGCCGTCTCGCGCGGGGCCGCCTATTACGGGATCGTTCGGCGGGACAAGGGCGTTCGAATCGCAGCGTCGTTGGCGAGGAGCTACTACATCGGGATTGGCGACAATCGAGCGATGTGCGTAATGCCTGGCAACGCTGAACCGGGCCAATCATTCGACTTGGACAGCCAAACATTCATGCTGACGATTTCACAGCCCGTTGAGTTTTCGATTTTCGTGTCGAGTATTCGATTGGCGGATCAGCCGGGCGAAATCCTCCTGATCGACCCAGAACAAATGACAGCGTTGCCGCCGATTCGCACGGTGTTGCGAGCCAAAAGTCGCAATGAGAAACGCGACATCTCCGTTAAACTGGTGGTCGGCTTGACCGAGATCGGAACCATCGACTTGGCCTGCCGGGAACTCGAGTCTGAACGCAGCTGGAAACTCCAGTTCGATGTTCGTTCGACCACTCAAACCGACCGTGACGTTCATCAAACCGTAGGCGAAGCCGAGGGATTCGTTGACGAGGCAACCTGGATCGATTGCCAAACGAAGATTGATCAAGTTTTTGGAACCGCGGATCAACTTAAGCAACAAGTGATTGAGCCCAATGAGCTGGTCAATGAACTGACGCAAGCGACGGGGCTTCCTCGAGCGGAATGGCCCATGTCGCTATTAAGGCAGATCTGGGAATCGCTGATAGAATTTGAATCGGCGGAGTCTGGAAAGAATGGGAGGAGGAAAAGTGCGAAACACGAAGCTCGCTGGTTGAACCTGCTGGGATACTCGTTGCGGCCCGGCTATGGGATGGCGCTGGACGACTGGCGGGTAACCGAGACGTGGCGAAACTTGAAAGGCAAATTGATTCATCCGACCGCCGCAATACAAAGTGAATCACTGATTTTGTGGCGACGATTAAGTGGTGGGCTGTCGCGTGGCCAACAAGCCGCACTGGCTGAGCCGCTCATGTCGTCGCTCAGAGCGTTAGTCAAGCAAATGTCAGGGCGGCCGGTCAAAGGCGGCGTGGTGCCCATTCGTCCGGAGGAGTCAGTCGAAGTTTGGCGTCTGCTAGGTTCGTTGGAGCTCTTGTCGGAAACGCAAAAACTCGAATTGGGCGGCTTGATCATTGCCATGCTGAATAAGCCAAAGCTTAAAAATGCACGCGGCGCCATGATTT
>JBLINZ010000272.1:0-8468 GCA_047639375.1 Mariniblastus sp.
TCTCGATCGTCGTCGTTTTCCCGGCTCCATTGGGGCCGAGAACCCCGTAGCATTCGCCCACGTTGACCTCGAAATTGATGCCGCGAACGGCTTCAACGGGAGGCTTGCCGGGGTAAGTCTTGACTAGATTCTGGCAGTGGATGGCTCGAGGCATTGGGAATCCGCGTGAAGTTTTCCGAGATCGATCTTAATTCCGCTTCTGCGTCCAACTCGAGTGTTCGCCGAGTCGGAAACTAACAATTGCTTCGTCAGGGCCAGTCTTTCGAACTAGCTGGTTTGGTGTTAGCCACGATTGAACCGCTGGGAACCTTGGCTAATGCTCAACCGGCTGGCATAACCACGCCGAATTCTTAGCTCTCAACAACACACTTTTTGCTATTTCAAATGAACCATTTGAAAAGAGGTTTAGCCTCAGCATCCGGCTAGGAATTCAGCGGTCAAGACAGCTCGAACATGGTCCAAGACTTGCTTTTGGACGGTTTCGAAATCGTTACTTTCGATGAATGCTCCGGCGGCGGCTTTGTGTCCGCCTCCGCCAAACTCCCGGGCGACCTCGTTGGCCGGTGACTTGCAGCGACTACGGAAACTCATTTTATAGCCACCATCGATTTGGCCCACCATGATCACAGCAAACACGGTGCCTTCGATTTCCAGGGCGAGGTTAATCAAGTCTTCGGTGTCTGTCGTTTGGGCGCCGGTTTTCTCATAGTCATCTGGCATAATGAAGGTGTGAGCGAGTCTGCCTTCGAGTTCGGTTTGAACGCGAGCCAAGACGGTTCCGCGTAGCCGCACGCGGCCCACGGTTTCACGTTCATAGAGATCGCCGTAGATTTTTGAGGGTACTGCGCCACCGGTGACGAGCTTAGCGGCCGCTTGATAAGTGACTTCGTTGACTGAGTTGAAACGGAACCAGCCGGTGTCGGTCGCGAGGGCAGCGAAAATCGGTGTCGAGATTTCGGGGGTGAGTTCGACGCCAAGCTGCTCGGCGGCCTCCACGCACATTCGGCCGACGGCTTCGGCGGTGGTGTTCTTGAACAGCTCCGCCTCAATGTCGTCTTCTCCGACGTGGTGGTCGAAAATAATTTTCTTGTAGGTTGAATTGCGAATCACATCAGCCATGTCGCCCAGTTGGATCCAAGCACTGGTGTCGAGGATCATGTGAAGGTCGGCGTCGGCGAATTCTTCCGCTTTGATATCTTGGTTGATGCAGAGGATTTTTTTACCGGGATCAATGAAGGTCAAGTTTGCTGGGACGGGCTGACCGCAAACAATTCGAACTTTCTTGCCTAGCGTTTCTAGGATGCCGGCCATCCCCAGGCAGCTTCCGAGGGCATCGCAGTCCGGACGAATATGACTCGTGAGAACAATGTTGTTGGAGCTGTGGATGACTTCGCAAAATCGGGGCCAGTCTACGTTCATGGGATCTAGTTCTTAAGTTGAAGGAAGTGGTGAACGGTACTTTGTCACGTAAATAGGACGCAGGATCGATAGGGCTAATTCTAATGTAATAGATCGAGGGGCGATTGTCGGGAGGTTGGTGAAAACTGGTTCAGTCCGAGAGCTGACGGGCGATCATACGAGTCGCCGCGACGTCTTTCTCCAGCTGTTCCACCAACTGAGTGGCTGAATCAAAGGGGCGAATATCCCGCAGGCGACTGATAAAATCAACCTCGATTGCCTCGCCGTAGATCGAGCCTTCGAAATCCAACAGGTGCGATTCGACTTTTCGAATGTCCTCGCCAAATGTCGGATTCGGCCCGATGTGAACCGCAGACCAATGTGAACGGCCGTGAACGTAGGTCCTCCCAGCGTAGACTCCCATCGCGGGGACCAGCGTGTCGATCGCATCCAGATTCGCGGTGGGAAAGCCGATTTTGGTGCCTCGAGCTGCGCCATGGGTCACCATCCCGCGAATTCGATACGGCCGCGTAAGGAATTGGCGAGCCGTCTCAACGTTGCCGTCGCGGATGAGTGATCTGATCCGGCTGCTTGAAATGAATGAGTCGGCCGCGAGTCGCGGCTCGACGATTTTGAGTTGGATCTCATGCTCTTGGCACAACAGATTAAGTTTATCAACGGTGCCCTCACGGTCTCGGCCGAAAAAGAAATTTGGGCCTTCGACAATTGCTTTGGCACCGAGCTCGTCCACAATGATCTGTTGGAAGAATTCACGATACGACAATTGCAGCATTTCGCGATTGGTCGGATAAGCCACGACCGCATCGACGCCCAGCTCAGCCAGCAGATCGGCTTTACGGTTAGTCCAAGTCAACGGTGGTGGAGTTTGTTCGGGCCGCAAGAGACGGACGGGATGCGGGTCAAACGTGAATACGATCGCCGCCCCTTGGCATTGGCCTGCAAAAGTTTTCAATTGCTCAATGATAGCCTTGTGTCCCTGATGGACGCCGTCAAAATTGCCAATTGTCAGCGCGCCGCCCCGAAGGGAGGTCGGGAATTCTGAGAGTTTACGAATCAGTTTCATGAGTGACGCGCTGTTGAAGAGATTGGCGATGCCGGTATTGAGTTAGGCTGGGACTAAATTCTGCGTGGCGTTGGGAACTCAATCGTGAACTGGGTTCCTTGGCCGACTTCGGATTGGACATTGATTCTCGCGTCGTGGGCTTCGATGATTTTCTTGGCCGTCGGCAGGCCCAAGCCGGTGCCACCGTCTTTCGATGTGTAAAACTCTTTGAACATGTTGATCAACGCGGAAGCCTCCATGCCGCAGCCGGTGTCGATGAAATCCAAAGCAACGCCCGTGCGTGTGATCCGAGTGCGAGCAACCAGTTGGCCGCCGTCGGGCATGGCTTCCATCGCGTTCTTGACCAAGTTCATCAACGCCGCTTGGAGCGTTTGAGAGTCCAGGTTGATGCTGGGCAATTCGGAGTCAAGATAACGTTTGATCTCGACGCCTTGCTGACTGGCTTGAGTTTCGAAAAACTCGAGCACCTGTATGACGTGGTGGTTGAGGCTACCTGGTTTCAGCTCGAGGCTGCTAAGTTTCGTGAACCGGAGGAAATCATTGAGGATGGTCTCCAATCGCGTGCATTGTTCGATCACGGTTTTGGTGCGTTTGAGGGCTCGCCGAGCTTCCGGGTGCGCCATCGCTTCGAAATCCTCATGCAACAATTCCATATTCATGACGATGATCGAAAGTGGGTTTTTGATTTCGTGAGCGAGTGAGCCGGCCAAGCTGGCAAGTTCGCTGTATCGCTTGCGAAGTTCGTCGATGGGTTCCATGGGGTCTGTCTTGTTCTGAATGCGATTGCTCAATCCGGCTAGGCGACGAGTGTCTGCAGAGCCGCGACTATTGTTTTAATGGTAACCCGACGAGTAAGCGAGGACGAACAGCCATTGAAAGCGAGCCGCCAACGAGGGCTCTCCCTCGCTTACGCATTTGGGTCGCCATGGCTGCCGCTTAACCGGCCAATAAATCAACAAACTCATAAACGAGGACGAGCAACCAGCGAGGATTCTCGTCTCCCATGTGGCCGAACGTCCAAAAAAATCGCTCGCGACCAGAGGGGCACGAGCGATTGAGTTGAGATCAAGATTCAGCTGGCGAAGGTTTAGCGGCGTCCGCCGCCGCCACCACTGCTGCGTCCGCCACCACCACTGCTGCGTCCGCCGCCGCCACCGCTGCGTCCGCCGCCACCACCGCTGCGTCCGCCACCACCACCGCTGCGTC
This sequence comes from Mariniblastus sp., assembly GCA_047639375.1. Taxonomy (GTDB): domain Bacteria; phylum Planctomycetota; class Planctomycetia; order Pirellulales; family Pirellulaceae; genus Mariniblastus. The sequence continues at coordinate 3,689 of JBLINZ010000272.1, forward strand.
CGCCACCACCACTGCGACCTCGGTCGGAGCTTTCGCTGCGTGGAGGACGGTCTTCGCCGTCACCACTCGAGCCAGCTGGGGCGTCTGCAGTTGCGAGTGCGAATTCGTCTTCTAGGCCTAGCTCTTCTAGGGCTTGTCGACGGCTAAGCTTGACTCGGTCGTTGTTGTCGACATCGATCACGAGGACTTTCATTTCATCCCCCACGTGGCAGATGTCATCCACTTTGTCGATGAATCCGCTGGAGAGTTCGCTGATGTGACAAAGTCCGTCGCGACCTGGCAGGATTTCGACAAACGCGCCAAAGTCTTTGACGCTGCTGACGGTTCCGTCGTAGATCTTGCCAACCTGAACCGTGGCGGTGCAGGCTTCGACTTTTTTCAGGGCGGCTTCTGCCAAGGCACCATCGGTACCCGCCACAGTCACGCGACCGTCTTCGGAAACTTCGATGACAGTTTGAGTTGTTTCCTGGATCGCACGGATGTTTTTTCCGCCTGGTCCGATCAGCATTCCGATTTTCTCAGGATCGATCTGAGTGACCAACAAGCGTGGAGCAAAATCAGATAGTTCTTCTTGGGGACGAGGAATGGTTTTCAGCATCGTGCGAAGGATCTCGATTCGAGCATCGCGAGACTGAGCCATGGCTTCCTTAAGAATTTGGCTGCTGATACCACGAATCTTAAGATCCAATTGGATTCCAGTGATTCCGTTTTGAGTACCGGCAACTTTAAAGTCCATGTCTCCGAAGTGATCTTCCGAGCCAAGGATGTCAGTCAGCAACATGTAATCGTCGCCTTCTTTGACCATGCCGACGGAGATTCCAGCGACGGGGTTTTTGATGGTCACACCAGCGGCCATCAAGCCCAAAGTGGTTCCACAAACGGTTGCCATTGAAGACGAGCCGTTGGACTCGAGGATGTCGGAAACGATACGAATCGTGTAGGGGAAGTCATCGCGATCGGGGAGAACCGGGTTGATGCTTCGCTCAGCCAACGCACCATGGCCAATTTCGCGACGTCCTGGACCTCGGATTGGCCGGCATTCGCCGACACTGAAACTTGGGAAGTTATAGTCGAGCATGAAGTTCTTGGAGTACTCGTCCAAGAGTCCATCAACTCGCTGTTCGTCGCGACCGGTTCCCAGAGTCACGGTGACTAGGGCTTGGGTTTCGCCGCGTTGGAAGAGTGCCGAGCCATGAACGCGAGGGATCATGTTGGTTTGACATTCGATCGGACGCAATGTCTTGCCGTCACGCCCGTCAGACCGGACTCCGTTAAGAATCGAATCACGAATGACTTTTTCTTCGAGGTCGTGAATCGCAGTTTTCATTGCTCCGAGGCAGAAGGCGTTGTCGGCTTCTGGATCGGGGATCATTTCCGCGATGATGCGGGCTTTGAGTTCATTCTTGGCGGCACCACGATCGTGCTTGCCGGCGATCAAAACGGCCGACTTGTAGTCGTCGTAGTACTTGCTGGCCAGTTTTTCCAAGATGCCATCGGGAGCTGGTGTTTCGAAGGCGTCTTTTTGCACGTTGGCTTTGGCGTACAACTCACGCTGTAGCTCGATGACTTGCTTGCAGATTTCATGCCCGAATTCGACGGCGGCGAGCATGTCAGCTTCAGGGACTTCGCGGGCGAAACCTTCGATCATCGTGACGGCAGAATCCGTGGCCGAAATGATGATGTCGAGATCGCTCTCTTCGAGCTGGTCATGGGTTGGGAAAGCGACGAATTCGCCTTCTACACGAGCTACGCGGGTCGAAGCCACGGGGTCCGTGAACGGCATTGGTGAGATGAAACATGCCGTTGATGTTCCGTTCATTGCCAAGACGTCGCCGTCGGTTTGCTTGTCACTGGAAAGAACAAAGTTTTGACATTGAACTTCGTTCTTGAAGCCTTCGGTGAACATCGGTCGAATGGGTCGATCGATCAAACGGGAGGTCAACGTTTCTTTGGTGGTTGGGCGTCCTTCTCGCTTGATAAATCCGCCTGGGAATTTACCTGCGGCGCAAGTTCGCTCGCGATAATCACACATCAAGGGAAAGAAATCGATCCCGGGGCGTGGCGTGCCTGTGGCGGCGGTCGAAAGCACAACGGTGTCGTTGTACTGAACCAAAACTGACGCAGCGGCCTGCTTGGCGAGGTATCCAGTTTCAAACGAAAGGACGCTTCCGCCGATTTTTTTTTCTACTCTTACTTTCACAATTCATTCCTACAAAAGATTCATCAACTACATTCATTATTTGGAATGCAAATTCACGATCAAAGCGACTTGTCGAGACGCTTCGTGAATTGCATCGAGTCGAAGGCAATATTGATTGCTTCGACCAACAGACAGCTCTCTGAAACACAATGGACCTAAAAGGGTCGCGAGCATGCGACCGATGGTTGGCCCGATAAAACATGAGCGAGTACAGAAAGTTTAACGACGTTGCTGCAATTTGAACATTCCGGCAAGGGCTAGATGTTGAATTGCAACGTCAGCGTTCGCCAGCGGTTCAGCCAACCAAAATGATTCAAACCAATAGAACCATCAAGCATGCAGAAACGCCGGAATTCGAGTGGAAAAAGAATCCACTCTCAACGCCACGATAAAACGTCAGTGCACCCATCCGCGGTGCGCCCGCCATCGTGGCGAGATCAGATCAAAAGAAAAAGCGTGACACTTAAAAGCGTCACGCCAATGAAAACTACTTACGAATATTCAGTCGCTCGATGATGTCGAGATACCGATCCGCATCGTGCTTGCGGACGTAATCCAACAATCGACGGCGGCGAGAAACCATGCCGAGCAAACCGCGACGCGTGGAATAATCCTTTTTATTTGAACGCATGTGCTCAGTTAGGTTGTTGATTCGCTTGGTCAGAATGGCGATCTGAACATCGGGTGAACCCGTGTCGCCTTCGGACTTTTGGAAATCTTTTACCAACTCAGCTCTGTTCTCTTTCGTAATGGCCATAACCGTTTGATCCAGTGCCGCGGGCAGCAGGAAAGCTTGTCTTGCTTTCGCCTCGCGTTCGATCCACTCCTTCAATTACCTACAATTACAATTCTCATTCTATGCAAGGGGTTGAACGCCCTGGTAAGGACGCCGATCCTGACATAGATTCCCCAGTCCACCTGGGTTTAAGCTCGTTTTTCAATCCAGCAGTTTACCGATTTCCCGAATTTTTGCAACCAGAGAAACCATCCGAATTCAAGGGAAAATCCAGATATCCTTGGATAAGCCCTCTCATTCCGACGTCGCGTCTCGGGTCAAGGAGGCCTGAATTTGAAGGTCAAGCCGGCTCGAAAGCTAGATAATCGACGTTTCTTGTGTATCAAACAACCAATTCCTGTAATTTGCGAAAATTTTTTGCGGTATCAATCAATGAACCAGTGCGTTATTACGATCAAAAGAATACGATTAGGGGACGCGGAGGTCCCGTTTGTCGGATCGATTTCCAACTGGAGTCGAATTAGGCCACACGCCACAAAACTACTTGTTACCTTCATGGAGATTTTCAGATGCGATTTTTACTAACTCTTTTGGCGATGTTTGCACTCGCCGTATCCGTCGGTTGTGATAGTGCTGAGAAGCCGCCAGCCAAGCCTGCTGCTGGTGCCGACAAGGCTCCCGTTGCTCCTGCTGAAGGTTCGACTACTTCGACAGAAGGTACGACTTCAATGCAGTCCGTTTCGCTTAAACTTCCAGGCATGACCTGAGGTGGCTGTGCGTCTTCCGTGGAGAAGGCTTTGGCTACTGTTGATGGTATTTCTGACGTTGCTTGCGACACTTCAGACCGTTCTTGCACCTTCAAGGCACCTGCTGGCTTCGATGTCGATAAGGCATTGAACGAGTTGGTCGAAGGTGGCAAAGAAAACGGGAAGATGAAGAATTGGTCAAAGAACTGAGTTACCCTCAGAGATTTGAACTGAACAACTTAAACGCTCGTCGGGTTTGCCTGACGAGCGTTTTTTCTTGCGCTCGGGGTGTTTCCATTTTGCATCGTGGGGTTTGCCGGAACGTGGGATTTTCGCATCACAGAACACGAAATGTGGCTTGATTCCCCGCATTTTGGCTCTGGCATGGCCTGTGCAATGACTTAAATCGTCAGTCACAAGGATGGCAATCGAAAGTCTCAATCGGGAGAAAACCGAATGTCTCGTCAAATTAACGCGGTACTTCAAAAGTGAATCCTCCGCCACCACGATTGGATCCAACACGACCGAAATCGACGGGGCCTGAAATAAAGTGAAACTTCCGGCCAGCCAAAGTGAAACTTCCGGCCAGCCAAAGTGAAACTTCCGGCCAGCCAAAGTGAAACTTCCGGCCAGCCAATGGGCCCAACGACAATTACCGAACATTAACCTTCCGACGGTTAGCGAATGCTCTGTTTGAGATGAAAACAAACAGGGTTTTTTCGTGCGCGGAATACGAGAGGTTGCATCGCTGGCATTTTCAAACGAGTCTCACCAGGGTCCGTCGCTCCGACTAGGGGCTGATTTTGATTTTGAGATTTGAGATTTGAGATTTGAGATTGGAGATTTGAGATTGGAGATTGGAGATTGGAGATTGGAGATTGGAGATTGGAGATTGGAGATTGGAGATTGGAGATTGGAGATTGGAGATTGGGGGCGAAGGCGTCCGGTCGCCGTTAACATGACGTCTGACTGACGGGCGTTTTGCGTGAATTGCCTCATTCAAGCCAAGCGTCGAATATTTATTAGAGGACAGTCCGTGAGTGACTATCTTTTTCAATCCGGCCACCGTCGCAGCTTTCAATTTTCGAAAGTCCGCGA
>JBLINZ010000273.1:0-8451 GCA_047639375.1 Mariniblastus sp.
CGGATGACGGATCGAACGCTGCAAACTCCAGTTTTGGAGATTCAAGCTTTGATAGTTCTGGATTTGACTTTAGTGACGATGGCGGTTTTGAGACAGAAGATGAGGATGAGAAATCCAAGCAACTACGAATGACTAAGCAGATGCTGACGGAAGAGTTCACTGCGCACCGAGAACGGCTGTGGCGAACCGTCCACATTCGGATGGATCCGAGGCTTTACGGCCGAGTCGACCCGGACGACGTGCTGCAGGAGGCTTACCTGGATGCGATGAAACGCGTGGGGCATTTTGCCGAAGAGTTGAAGTATTCACCTTTCGTGTGGCTAAGGCTGATCGTGGGGCAAACATTGATCAACGTTCACAGGCGTCATATTGGCGCCCAAAAAAGGGATGCGAGTAAGGAACGTTCGGTCAATCAAGCGTTGAAATTTCAGATGAACGCGACGTCGCGTTTGATGGCGGTTCAATTGGCCGGAGAACAAACGTCTCCCTCGCAAGCTGCGATGCGATCGGAATGGGTCGAGGAGTTGACCGAGGCCTTGGAGACGATGGCCGAGGTTGATCGGGAAGTCCTTACGCTGCGGCATTTTGAGGACTTGTCAAACAAAGAAGTTGCAGAACTATTAGGGATTGAGCAAAAGGCGGCAAGTATCCGCTACGTGAGAGCGGTGCAGCGATTAAAAAAATATATGGACAAGGCGCAAATGAACTGGCCTGCATGAACGTGCAAGTCAGTTGATTGACGCAGTTGGGGCCAGGCAATGAGCGATGAGGAATTCGAAAACGTTGATGATTCGATGGTCGATGAAGACCTAAGTGTCGTCGAAAGCGCTTGCGAATCGTACATCGAGCTATATCGAGAAGGCACCGCCCCTACGCTGGAAGATTTCGTGGCCCAGCACGAAAATCATGCCGAACAGATTCTTGAATTGCTGCCGACCGTGCTGATGATGGAGGATGCTCGGGCTCGCAGCATTGGTCGGCGAAAAGACGGAATGGTCAAACGCGGCGCGGCGCTAATTACTGAGCTAGGTGATTTCGAGATCGTTCGTGAGATCGGCCGAGGCGGAATGGGGATCGTCTATGAAGCGGTGCAACGGTCGCTCGATCGAAGTGTCGCGCTCAAGCTGCTGCCGAAGCACGTGCTCAATGAAGAGCAAATCGAAAAATTCAAACGGGAAGCTTCGACCGCGGCGAAATTGCATCATACCAACATCGCTCCGATCTATGGTGTGGGTGAATCGGGTGGCTCCCATTATTACGCGATGCAATTGCTGGAGGGCATCGCGTTGGATCGTTATGTCACCATTCCCCATTCTGACCTTAAGAGTTACCTGCCTCCACTCACAATTGAAGAAGCCGTTGATTACGGCCGGCAAGTTGCTTCCGCGTTGCAGTATGCTCATGAGCAAGGAGTGTTGCACCGGGACATCAAGCCTTCCAATCTGTTATTGGATCATAGTGGCAACGTGTGGATGACCGATTTTGGACTTGCCATTTCGTTGGAAGAATCGAACTACGAATCGGGAGCAACTGCTTCCGGCACACTACGCTACAATGCTCCAGAAAAATTTGGAGAACGAGCCGGGAGCAGAACGGCGGACATCTATTCGCTGGGGATCACGTTGATCGAATTGTTGTCTGGTAAGCCGGCATTCACCGGGATGCGGATCAGAGAATTGACCGATCAAATCGTTTCTGGTCAGTTAGCGGAACTGTCGCACCATGGTCAGCGACTCCCTCGTGACTTAGAAGCGGTTCTGAGAAAAGCGGTCGCCCTGGAGCCTCGCGATCGTTATCACACGGCTCAGGAATTTGAAGACGACCTGAGGAACTTAGCCGAAACACGGCCGGTCAATGCCAAGCGAAGTACGGCCACCAGTGCGGTCGTTCGCTGGGCGCAGCGTAACCGAGGTTTTGCGATCACGTCCTGTGTCGCGGCGGTGCTGTTGATCGCGACGTCATTGATCACGAGCTATTCTTACTTCAATGTTCAGGATGCTTTGGATGCCAAGCAGTCTCAATTGATGCGGGCCAGGAACTCCTCGTTGGTAGCTTCGCGCGCCATCGACAAAATGTTTGAACAGTTTACTGGAAATACCAATTTGTTTGATGGGCCCTTGGATTCCAATCGAACCTACCCTGCCCTGACCTCGGAAACAGCGGCGTTTGCCAAGGAACTGAGTGACTTCTACCTTCAATTGGCTTCACAAAATCGAAACGATACGGTGCTTCCGATCAAGGCGTTATCGGCGAGAACCCGGGTTGGTGAATTGAATGAACGGTTGGGCCGCTACGACGAGGCCGCGGAATCGTATCGCGTCGCAATCAATGGATATAAGAGTTTGATGATTGCAGAAAAGATTCCAAATTCAAAAGAAAACGTCATACGTGTCGCTCGACTTGCCAATCAAATTGGATTGGTGAAGCGAATCACGGGTGGCCTGGAAGACTCAAGTTGGCATCATCAAAACGCCATTAATATGTTGACCAAGAAGCTTGCCTCCGAGCCCAATGACCTTCAGCTCTCAATGGAACTGGCACGGTCATATTACGCGTCGGCGAGTCGAATTCGACCTGGTATGGGGCCTAGGAGTCTCCCGCCGGCGAGTTTTTCGATTTTGGCAGAACCAGCGGACCTGCAAAGCGAGATGGAGCACTTTTCGCAAGAACGCAAAGTGAGCCTTCAGCATGCGGTTGACCTTCTGAATGGGATTGAAGACCAATGCCTTGGACAAATGGCGGATGCGAGGGACTATCTATCGGCGTTGTGCTTTCGAGAATTGGCAGGTGACAATTGGTCAATGCGGACAGACACGCAATCGAAATACTATTCCGATGCAATTGCGAACTTGAAACGGTTGATTGAAAAGTATCCAAACAGTTTGCCTTTTCAGTTTGAGTTGGTCGGGACGTTGTCAAACATCAATGTGTTTGATACTGGGGTTGATTCGGAGACGGTCGACAAGTCGTTCTCTGCCCTCCTTGAGGCACGCGAAATTTGCGAACTGCTGGCTTCCGCAGAACCCGACGTATCGATTTATCAGCTTGAGTTGATTCACTGCCATTTTAAGATTGGCAAAATGGCTGAATGCAAACGCGAGTTTATCGATCCAATATCCGAGGATGCCGAATTTGAATTGAAGTGGTTTGAGAATGCTGAGGCAGAGAGTCTGCAGAGAGCATTTGACCTTCATGAAGAACTGGCTAGTGGCCACCCCAATACGATCGGCAATCGCGCTTGGGCGGCGAGGTTTGCATTGTCATATGCGAATTGTGATGCGATCAAGCGCCAATTGGAAATTCGACACCGCTATATTGCGACGGCTGTTACGAATCTAAATCGGTTGCCGGAATCGGATTGGAAGCAACCGAATGTAGCCTTGCTTAAGAAAGAGGCCAGCCATCTGAGCCGGCAGGCACTCGTTGAGAGCCAGTAGTCGATTGTTGAGTCTCGTCGACGTTGCGGCTGGTCGACAATTGATACGGGCTTTGCTCTTCCCCGATTAGATTACCCAGCTGGGCGATCCATACGCGGGTGGCTACACTTTCTTGGTGAGAATTTTCTAGTTCGCTCAAGCTGATAATCGATTCAAGCAAGGAACCCCATGGCCTCGACTTCTAACCCACGACCGCGAGTTTTGGTAGTGATTGGTGATGCGTCCGAAACACTGGACACGATGTATCCAATCTATCGGCTGCAAGAAGCCGGATTCATGCCCGTGGTTGCGGCGCCTGAAAAACGTCGCTACCAAATGGTAATGCACGAAGTCAAACCGGGCTGGACGATTACCAAGGAGTGGGAAGGCTATACGATCGAGGCGGACATTGCGTTTGCCGACGTCGTCCCCAGTGACTATCTGGGGATCTTCTATTCGGGTGGCCGGGCCCCAGAGTACATTCGCTACGACGAACATCTGGTCAAAATGACAAAATATTTTTTCGAGTCGTCTAAGCCAATCGCCAGCGTGTGCCACGGCGTCGAGATCCCCGCGTTTGCAGATTGTGTGCGAGGGAGAAGAATGGCAACCGTGGAGAAATGTCGCTTCGATTTAGAAGTCTGCGGTGGAATCTTTGTCGACGAAGCCTGCGTGATTGACGGGAATTTAGTGAGTGGTAGGACTTACCATGATAACGGTTCGTTCGTCGGCCCTTGGATAAAGTTACTTGAGGCTGCGGTCGACTGAAACGGCACATGATTTGAGAAGAGCTTCGTGGATACCGTCGTTCTGAAATTCGTTCGTTTCCGCCCGCGCCGCCGCGTCGGTAGGTCGATGAAATCTGAAGTTGGCTGGGATAAGACGAACCTTTTAAGGGTTTGTCGCCTTTGGCTTTGTTGAAAGAGTAAGGAACGACGTAGTTTCGCGCCGGTACAGATAACTTGACGGAGCGTGTTCAATCACCCCTGTATCTTGATTGATGACCTAACGCGTGAGAGCGTTCTGATTCGTAACCGAGTTCTTGAATGCTGGTTGTTGACGAGCCAATTAGGTATTTGTACCAGCGAAAAGGCATGTCAATCGACACTCTTTCGACGGAGCGAAAGGCGACCATCCCACTCGCTTACACTCGCCCTTAATTCCAGAAATTCAACGCTTGAGTTGGTTGAAAAGTTGAAGTAGGGGCAAGCCCGCGATTGTGTAGTTACCCCGCCAGTTTTCGTTTTTGGGAAGCGAGGCGGACTTGAGCTGAACGCCAAACTTGGCGCCCGCTCGGCTGTTCGCTCTGTGCTTTACGACATTGCTTTCGTGGTAGTGTGCAAGTCTTTTGGCCCGCTGCATTAGAATGGGATCAAGGTGCGTAGGGCAATCGATTGGCACTATGTTTCCTAGATTCGTAATTCTGACTGGCAATGGTAGGTCTCGGCGGAGAGATGCAGGGCGCCAGTTGTAATCACACGTTAGACCAGTACAAGTTGGTTGTATGCTAATGGAACGAACGAAAATTAATCATTCTTGTCATTGCGAAAGCATTCTCCAATGGCCCAGGTTCTCGCAAAACGGGGCGTGCAATTCGGTCGGGCGACAGGCCGCACTGATTAAGAATGGGATAGGCTTCCGCCTGTCATTTGTGCAGCTTAGCCGTTTCGTGGTTCAATCCGGCATGGGAAATGTTAATCAAAAAATCGGACAGGTTGGAAGCCTATTGTGATTGTCTTGATCAACCATTGTATGAAGGGGGCGCGTGTGAAGGCATGACGAATTCGTGTGGGTTGAGGAATCAAACGGTTGTGATGACGGCGTAGGCTCTTTGCTGTGAAATCATTGGGTAAACCGGCGAATCATTTTGACTTGTCCTATCTGTGGCTTAGGTTTCGGTACCTCAATTGTTGTGTTGCATTTTCTCAACGCGAGTCGAATTTGCGAGTGAACCGATTGCTCGAGGCGCGATCGTTTGGGGGATCAACAAGCACGAAAATCAGGGAAATCGCGATGGCTGTTACCGATAATTCAAGTCTATTTCAACCCATGGCCGTCAACGAGAATCCGGCTTTGGTTTCGGCTCCCAAGAAAACGCCTTCTCGTCCGGTTGCGACCGGGGATTCAAGCTTGGAGTCGCTAGAGTCTCAACTGTCAAATATTGACGCGTTGATCGAAGAAGCCAACTCTAACGAGCGTGTGATTGAACTCTCGGTTGTGATGCCTTGCCTCAATGAAGCTGACACGTTGGCGACCTGCATCGAGAAGTGTAACCAGGTCTTCAAGGATATGAAGATCTCCGCCGAAATTGTGATTGCGGATAACGGTAGCACCGACGGATCCATCCAAATCGCAGAACGACTTGGCGCGAGAATCATTCACGTTGAAGCCCGCGGATACGGCAACGCACTGCGTGCTGGAATTAGTGCTGCACGTGGCCAGTATGTCATCATGGGTGACGCAAACGATAGTTATGACTTTCTCGAGATCCCTAAATTCATAGGCGAATTGCGGGCGGGTTGGCGAATGGTTCAGGGTTGTCGTTTGCCTTCGGGTGGCGGTGAAGTCTTACCTGAAGCGATGCCGTTCTTGCACCGTTGGGTCGGAAACCCAATGTTTTCGGGAATGGTCAAGCAAATGTTCAACGCACCGGTCAACGATGTGTACTGCGGTTTGCGCGGATTCACGAAAGAACTCTACGAGGAACTGGATTTGCGATGCACCGGAATGGAATTCTCATCCGAGATGGTCATCAAATCGAGCTTGTTTCATCACGATGATATCGCGGAAGTCCCGATCACATTGCACTCAGGCGATCGAGCCGCTCACGCCGATTTAAATACGTTCCGCGAAGGCTGGCGGACGCTACGGTTCTTTTTGGTCTACAGCCCAAAGTACCTTTTCCAAGTTCCAGGCATCACTTTAATGATGTTCGGCTTGTTGGCCTACGCATTGGCGTTGCCCGGCATTCAGCTTTTAGGAGCCGGCACTGACGCGTTTGCGATGTTGTTCGGAGCCCTAGGAATGCTGGTGGGTTTCCAATTGCTTCAGTTCGCAGTTTTCAGCAAGACTTTTGCGATCGAAGAAGGGCTGATGCCCAAGGACGCAAGTCTGACACGATACACCAACTGGTTTACGCTTGAACGCGGCCTGATTGTTGGCTCCGGTATGCTTGTCGCCGGCACGGTCATATTGGGCGTCGCTGTCAATCAATGGATGACTGCGAGTTTTGGGGCCCTCGACTATGCGAGCACGATGCGAATCGTGATCCCGGGGTTGACCATGGCCGCGATTGGCGTCCAGACGATTGCGTCAAGCTTTTTCTTGGGTGTTTTGAAACTAGGTCGCCGGGACAATTAAGCCACAGCCCTGCCTGTTTGATGTGAGTTAACCGTTTGGCAACATGACGGGACGCATTCTTTCAAGCGATCAATTCGAATCCGAAAGCAGACTGCGCGAGCTGGATTAAAACAAAACAGGCTCGGCTTAATAGGATGAAGCCGAGCCTGTTTGAATTGTTAGGGGTCGAAGCGTTTGTTCTTACGCTTCCCAGCCAAATTGTCGACGGTTATTCGTTTCGACTGGTGACTTCTAGCAGGTGGTAGCCAAACTGTGTTTTGACGGGGCCCTGGACTTCGTTCAAGTTCGCGCTGAAGACGACTTGGTCAAACTCGGCAACCATTTGGCCTGGACCAAATTCGCCTAGATCTCCGCCCTGCAGCCCGGAAGGACAACTGGAATGTTCCATCGCAGCTTCTGCGAAATCGGTTCCGCCGGTGATTTGTGTTTTGAGTTCCTCACACTGCTCAAGTGTGTCAACAAGAATGTGTCGTGCAGTCGCTTTGGCCATCTGTCCTACCTCTGAGAAATATTAAACGAGTGGCCTAGCCTAGCGAATTAATCCGGAATTGAAAATGGGCCAGACGGAGACAGAATCCATCGGCCCATTTTGATTGAATTTCTCGGGATAAACGCGAGGCCATGACTCGTCTGCGAGCTTGGTCGCTGACGAAGCCCGGCATTAATTCTTATTGATCTGAATCGATCTCGACAATTTCGACGATCGCTTTCATGGTCCCGGATGACTGGCCTTGGTTCATGTCCGTGTAAAAACTCAACTCACATTCGTGAGAGCCAGGGCTGTCTTCTCCGCGGTACGAAACCTCAACGATGTGAACTTTCTTTGATTCTGAATCGGCCTTGACGCTGAAAGCTTCGCTTTCACAGCGGACGTCAGTGATTTTAAAGGGCTGCTCCGAAGTCAAAAACACTTTTTGTGTGACCTGCTTGCCAGGGGTAACCTGCCCCAAGGCCCAAACCTCCGGTGCGACTTGGAGTGGGGAAACGACTTTGGCCTGGAAAGAAATTGGCTTTTCGCGGAAGACGCGCTTATTGCTGCGATCTCTAACGCCAGGATTCTCTTCGACGACAACGTAGAGTTCACCCTGAGCGAATCCCTTGGGAACATCTTCCTTAAGCTGGGCCTTCAACTCGTAAGACACCAGCCCGTTTCTACGTTGGACCTCTTTGATCTCAGTGACTTTGATGTGAGTAGAGTTGCTTTTGACATCGTGAATTCGAAAATTTGGCCGCCCGCTGGCAGAAACTCGAATCGTTTTGATCGGAAAATTGCTATCTGTGACCTGGCCGAAATCAATCGAGTCGGGAGAGAACGTGATTCCAGTCACGATGTCGCCACTGACGGTCAACTGGCACTCGCCGACAAAAGGCTGATCAAATCGAACCGTAATCGTGGCTTGCTTGAATCCCGGGCCAACGGCCGGCGAGTTGAAGCGACACACGATCTCGCCTTTTTCCAACATTTTGAGGACGTTTTTCGAAGCGGTGGCGATCGTGCATCCGCAGCTTGATGTTACGGATCGAATCCGGATGTCTTCTTGATAGATGTTCTCGATCTCGAACCGGTATTCAGGAATCTCACCCATTGGAACTTTTCCAAATGCGTGGGTGTACTCCTTGAACATCTTACGGGCCCATTCTTGGGCGTCAGATACGTTCGAGAATCCAAAGATGA
>JBLINZ010000274.1:0-8420 GCA_047639375.1 Mariniblastus sp.
CGGCCAACACAGAGGCCATACCAGGTTGCGTTGGAAGCTGTGCTTGCGATTGAGCGAGCCATTGATACTGGCGAATTCGACTTGATGCTTGTGGAACGGATTGGAAAGCGGCAAACGGGATCGATTTCCCAAACATGGCTTCTTGCCCAGAAAACAGCGATTGCGATACTAACAAACGGCCGTTGAGACCCATTTGATTGGAGCGGAAAAAGTTGCTTTGCTGGTCTCCACCCGGAGAAAAGAAATCCAAGATGGATTCGTCGGTCGTGTACGGCATGTCACTCTGGAATTGTAGATTCGTTCCCGTTCTTAGTTTGAACTCCAATTCAACCAAGCCCGGCAGCACTCTATCAATATCAACAAGATAGCCATCCGTTTCTCGGGCAAAACCTACATCAGTGATGGACAGGATTTCCCTGAGTTCGTTACTGAACCAGTTGGTATTGCCGTTGAGACCAAGGCCATCTTGATCCTGCCAGGTGTTACCCCAGCCGCCGCGTCCTGCGTAGCCGTGTTGCGTATTGTATTGATTGATGTCTTTTTGGATCCGAGACCAGCGAGTTGCCAGCGCTTGCTGGAAGGCGCCTGCGATTCGCGGGTCGAAGGGGGCGGCCGTGGCAGGCATGGGGCTTTGCCGTAGCAAACCTGAAATCGGTGGAATAGTGCCCGTCAACACTGGCCTGTAGTCGAAGCCAAATCCGCCCATGCCCTGTCCTGATAGTTGTGGAAGTCCTCTTCTCTCAAAACGGCCATCGATCGCGAAAAAACTTGAGGTCACACGTTTTCCTCCAACCGCAAATTGGCCAGATCGACCAAAAAACTCATTCCGCGTCGGCATTAAAAACCTTGACTTCGTCGAAAGACTGCTCGTTCCAAATAGCTGGGGTTCGTATCGGGCCAAGAGAGATAGCTTGGACGATCTTGTGACCGAACGCGGCATGTTTGCCGAGACGCCGGCCTGTTGTCGCGTCACGCCTTGACCAAATTCGATCGCGGACTTGCGTTGGCCTGAGGCCAAGAGGAACCCAAGCGTTAGCAATCGAGTGGCATCACCACCGGGCTCAATGGTTTGGTCGCAGATTTGATAGAGTCCGTGCCGAGAATCTCGCTGCCCTTCCGGCCACAAATAAAACGGAGCGTCCACACGGACTTGAACATTGTCAATGATCTCTTGAACCGTCTGAGGACGAGTTTGTGTCTTGATCTTTCCATCTTCACCCTCAAACTGCCCCCAACCCCAGCGATTCCAGTCAACGGGTTCCTTGACCACGTCGATGGTGGTGGGAGCGTTGTATTTCGCCCAATGATCTTTGCGGCCGCGTTCGACTTGATACTCTTCGTACATCGCGTCATCCTCAAGCACGAGCAAACTCGTGAACGGTGTCACGACATAGAAGGATTTCGATAGCGCCACAATTTCTTCTTGGTTTGCCATCCCTGATTTGAGCAAGTTGTCAATGTGCAGCTTGGCCCACAGCCGCGGCAAATACTTCGCGCTCGGCTTGGCATTCTCCAGCGTTACCGTTTGGCTAACCGGCCGCTTGTTGACGCGGCCGGTAAATTTGATCTTTGAGGGAAGTTGTGTATTGCACATCGCCGTAACAGTAAGTGTTTCACCGGAGGCCAGCACGCTGGAGCTCGGATAGGCGATCGCTTCCATCGGTTGCCCCTTCTCGTCCAGCAGCTCAACCCGAATCCCGGTCATTCGCGGCGTATTCAAAGCAGCCAACATGTCGAACACTCGCCAGTTAATGTCTTCGTCTGGATTGATGATGGTGAACATGCCGCCGGTTTGATTGGCGGCAGCATTGAGGAACAGCGAGTCGACTTTCTTGCCAATTCCAACGCCAATGAATTTGCAACGGTTGGGAACCAGCCGAGGAAGTTCCGCGATCGCTTTTTCTCCCTCGGTCGCAACGCCATCGCCCAGGTAGACGATGTGCGGATTGGGCATTTTGTACTTGAGAATCGTTTGATTCGCGGCGTCCAAACCTGCGGCAATGTCCGTGGCACCAATCAATCGCTTGGACCGATGATTGAGCAACGGCTGGATCTGCTTGCTCCGCACATTGACGGGCTCGACAGAAACGTTACGGGCCTCGGTGTTGAGATCCATCAGGAACACCGAGTCGCCGTCGTCGGCTTCCTCGATCAGCCGAGCCAGAATGTGCCGCTGGGCTCGGGCTTCAATTCGGGAGCGTGAAGCCGAGACGTCATTGATGACGATCCACTGCCGAGGCTCGGGAGACATGTTACCTGAGAGGTCCGGATTGATTCGCGCGGTCAAATATTTCTGGCCTTCGTATTCGCAAACCGCGACCCGAGCTTTGGGTTGAGGGGTGTTGGGTTGGGCGGAATGGTTCGTGGCATTCTCATCGTTATTTTCGGCCACGTTTTTGGCGTCCGTTTTCGGCTGAAGCCCCAGCAGGAAATCCTGGTCAGGCTTGATCTTGCTGGCTGTATATTCCAAAAGCAGATCATTGCCGTCGACCGTCGTTTTCAGGTCGTGCGTGCTTGACGTCGGCTCGTAGATCGCCACGCCGTCTTTAATTCGCACGCTAATGGTTAGCTCATTGGCGACGTCTTGAGTGTGGTCCATCGGGAACCAGTATTTCGTTGAGCCATAGAGCTCGTCGAGATTCTGGGTATAGCTCAAGAAGATGCGTTTTTCCTGCCGGCCTTCGAGCGGGAAGATTCTCAGCTTGAACATATTGCCTTCCATCATTTCCAAAAGGGCTGGGTCGCGGCGTTGATAAAGAATGTCGGTGTAAATTTCCTGCCCGCGTTGCCGAGAAACCATTCCGCCTTCGTTCAATTCACCTGCCACGTACATGGCCAATCGAGAAACCGAAGCGTCTGGTGGGAGGGGGAAATAGAAAGTGCCTTCGGTGTTCCAAGGGTTGTGGTTGAAGAAAGTTTGGTCGATCGTGGTTCTGGCAATTCCATCTTCGACATACACATCGATTTTGTATTTCCTCAAGGTTAGACGGGCTTCCTGGCCATAGGGATCGATTGCGATCAATCCGTTTTCTCGAGGGGCTGGAGGGACCAAACGTTCTGCTTGCTGCAATGCGTCTTGGGCCCAACTGACGAGGTGAGAAAGTCGCTTGGCAGGGCGACGCGTTGGGTGGTCGTCGCGAACCAGCGTGCCCTGTTGGCCGACGCCCAAAATCACATCGCCTGTCGCGGATTTCAAGACGACTTGCCCTTGCGCAACGGCTGCTTGCGTCATGGATCCGTCACGGGGCTGGGTCTTTGGCGTTGTCGAATTGGAAGTAGTCGAGACATTGAACCGCGTTCCCGTGGCGTGAACCTCACCCTCAGGCGTGGTGACGACAAAAGGTGTCCCGGATTTCGCCACAATCAAGAATAGCTCGCCGCGTTTGAGCGAAATTTTGCGGTGCTCGGTGACTTCAAATTGCGAGCCTGGCCGAGCTACGACGACCGTCCCATCGGCTAATTCTTGCCTGACCAATTCATCAGACATAGAGACTAACGTCGCGGTGTTGTCGTCTTTTTTATCTGGGGTGACGAGCGCGAGGTTTGGGATTTCACTAGGTGGTGGTGATTTTTCAACGATGGCCGATTGATTGGATTGAATCCAAAACAAAATCGCGGCTGCGACGAGCAACGATCCCAGTAGCGCGAGCATGCCGAAATTCAATCGAAACGGCATGGACATAGTGCTTTTTGAATCGTCACCCCATTGAACGGTGCGAGAGGCTGTAGTCACCATATCGTTTTCCATCCCGGTTGAATGTGTTTCAATCTCAAAAGTCGCCTGGTATTTGGATTCGTCGATTCGCGATTCGTATCCGTCAGTCAATCGCGTAATGCCGTCGTGCAGCCACATGAATTCGACGTAGTACTCAAGGGCCTGTTCGTCTTCAGAAAGCATCTGTTGCAATCGCTCGGATTGGGTGTCGTCCAGCGTGTCGTCGCACACGGCATCCAATAGCGATTGGAGTTCGGCTTGTTTCTCGGCGTTCATAGGGTCTTTACTCATGGCTGGTTCTCCAGCGACATACCTCGGTTGACACATTCCAACAGGCTGGCCCGCATCCGGGACAACGCCTTGTAGATTGCGGCTATCGTTCTTCCGGATTGTTGAGCCGTGGATTCAATCGATGATTCGTGTTCGTAACGCAGGCGAAGCAAGTCCCGATCGGATACAGGGAGTTTGTTCATGCATTTCCTTAGCCACTCATGTCGTTGATCCAATTGGGGGACCATTTGTTCGGTCTTGTCAGCGATCGTTTCGAACAACGCATTGGAGAAAACGACTTTGGAGCGTCCTTGTTTGCGGCGATGGTTTTGGACAATGAAAAATGCGATTTTGAAAGCCCAAGCAAGAAATGCTCCTTTGGCGTCACGCCCCGATTCCGCGGTCGCTGTCTCGGCATCAGGAACTGGAGTCTTCGGCGCGAGCCCGATGGCACCTGAGTTCGTTTCTTCTGGGGCCGGCGACAGACGAGTGAACTGGGGAAACTTGTCCCACATCACCATGCTGGTTTCTTGCAAAACGTCGTCGGCGTCAGAGCTGTTGCCCATCAGCGTTCGGATGTAGGCGTAGATCCGACGCTCGTGTTCCATCAATAAGCCGATGAATTGACGGGGATTGGGTGGCTTTGATTCATCGAAAAGAGGTTTTGATGAATCAAAATCCATTTGAGTTTTTGACGCAGTATTAGGCATGTTTCTTCCTCGGTCACAAGGAATATGTCGCGTTGAATCGCTTTTGGACATAGTTAGGGAAAAGAATTACAAGAAAATGAATCCTGCGTTTGTTCGACGGTTGGTTTTGAGCTGGACTTTGCGGTTGCTGCGGGCCGAAACTCTTGACGAGTTTTGCTACGGTGGACCGTGGATTGGGTCGCCATGCGTCCACGTATTGATTCGACGGATGAGCCGCTGATTTATTAGATGATGCGGCTACAATGGACCGACCCTTACTTGATTTGAAAAACCACGTTGGCCATGGCCTGGCACTGATCGGAAACTGTTGTGAAGAAAATTTGCGTCATCAATACCGGTGGAACGCTCTCGATGCGTCCTTCTGACAATGGGTACGAACCGAGCCCCGGGTACTTGGCACAGAAAATGAGCCAGATGGATGAGATGACGCAAGCTCCGATGCCTGAGTTCGAAGTCCTAGAGCACGAAACACTGGTCGACTCCTCCAACATGACGCCGGTGATCTGGAGAACGATCGCCGAGCAAATCAAAATCAACTATCAGCGGTTTGACGGTTTCGTGGTTTTGCATGGAACCGACACGATGGCGTACACGGCCTCCGCGTTGCCGTTGATGTTAAGCGGTCTCGACAAACCAGTCATTTTAACTGGAGCCCAATTGCCACTGGGTCAGTTAAGAAACGACGCACGCGAGAATTTGAAAACCGCCATGGTCTTGGCGGCGAACTATCCTATCCCGGAAGTCAGTTTGTTTTTCGGCGACCATCTCTATCGTGGTTGTCGCAGCACCAAAGTCAGTGCCACGCGCTTCGACGCCTTTGATTCTCCCAACTATTCACCCTTGGCCACCGTGGGCACCTCGATTGAGATTTTTGATAATCGCATTCGGCCGGGAGGCAACGCCAGCCAGACTCCGGACGGGCTTGAGATCAAATCGATTGAACCGGCCGAGATTGCTGCGTTTAGGATTTTCCCGGGTCTCTCCGTCGAGATCTTGCGACACTTCTTGCGCCGCCCGCTCAAGGGCATCATTTTGGAAACTTATGGCGACGGAAATGGACCGACGCAAGACCGGCAATTTTTGGATGCCATCACGGAAGCCAATGACAACGGGATGGTGGTGTTGGGCTGCACACAGTGCATTCACGGAGGCATGACTCAGGAGAATTACGCGACGGGAACGGCATTGACCCAAGCCGGTGTGATTCCTGGACGGGACATGACGATCGAGGCGTCACTTACAAAAATGCTATTTTTGTTTAGCCAGAATCTGTCCGTCGATGAAATCAAGTCCCAATTGGGGCAGGATTTAGTCGGTGAACTATCGCTGAATTGACCAAGGATCGCGGTGGAAATTCAAGAGTTTATCTCGCGTTTTCACCCCACGAATTCATCTAAATCATTACTGATGATACCGATTGCGTGGTGGTCCCAAAACGAAAATCTGTATTCCTAGATTGAAAACGATGTTTTCTTTGGATCGCGGTGGGTCATAATGGCTGGAGAACAGAAATGCTTGTTGAGGCCCGCAGGGCGCACCACTCGACTAAAAATAAACAGGAATTGAAATAGTGAAATTGAAGAACTCGGCACTGCAGAGCTTGGCTGTTTTGGCCACATTCGTTGTCGCAGGCAACGTTCAGACCTCTATTCACGCGCAAGAAACCCAGGCGACTGCTTCGGCGAGCTCGGCCACAACGGTTACTGACTCCACCACGACCCAGCGGCTTGGCATCGTGACCGCGAAGCCTGAATCGGGCCCAAGTGTCAAAATCGAAGGCGGGTACATGGTGCCCTACGAAGCGACGATCCCGGGCACCGAAGTGAAGTACAGCATGGTTCCGATCCCCGGTGGTAAATTCACCATGGGCAGTCCGGAAGACGAGGAAGATCGACTGGACGATGAAGGGCCACAATTCGAGGTCACGGTCGAGCCGTTTTGGATGGGCAAGCATGAGGTGACTTGGGCTGAATACAAAGAGTACATGAAACTCTACGAATCGCTTCAGGAACTGCAGAGAAGCAAGATCCGTCTCGTTTCGCCTGAGAGAGAAATCGATGGAGTCACCGCCCCCTCAGAGCTTTACGACGTCGAGTTTACTTATGGAGAAGGCGAGGGGCCGAAGGAACCAGCAGCCACGATGGCCAATTTCTCAGCTCGCCAATACACCAAATGGCTCAGTCTGATATCGGGGCCATTTCATCGTCTGCCGACCGAAGCGGAATGGGAATACGCCTGCCGCGCCGGAACGACAACGGCGTTTTCGTTTGGTGACGATCCTGATGACCTGGAAGATCACGCGTGGTTCGAAGACAATTCTGACGAATTCCGAATGGACGTCGGGGACAAGAAACCGAACCCCTGGGGTCTCTATGACATGCACGGCAACGTGGCGGAATGGGTATTAGATCAGTACGACGAAGATGGCTACACTCACGTGGAAGCCGGCGCATCCCTGACCGTTGCTCAAGCCTATCGTGAACCAACCACGGTTTACCCGCGGGTTGTTCGGGGTGGCTCGTACTACAGTATCCCAGAAGAATGTCGCAGCGCATCGCGGCTTGGGTCGGATAAAGAATGGAAAAATGAAGACCCAAACATTCCCAAAAGCCCCTGGTGGCTAACTGACCTTCCAGCAACGGGAGTAGGGTTTAGGCTCATTCGACCGCTTACGGAACCGGCCACCATGGAAGAAAAAAACAAGTTCTGGAAAGCTTTGGTTGATTCCGTAATGGATGATGTCGAGTCCAGAATCCGAGACCAGGGCAAAGGAGCGTACGGCATTGTTGACCCTCAATTGATTGAAGACACAAAATCAATCGACAATTGAATTTTATGACTCGGTAACCCGGTGCAATTCAACCGTTTCAGCAAACGGGTTCGGCATTGATGTAACAGCAAACGAAGCCCAGTGTCTTTTGGCGCTGGGTTTTTTGGTGTGAACATCGGTGTCAACGCGAAATGAGAACCCGGACTTCTCGCCCAAACAATTCCAGATAGGATGAACCTATCTCGGCCCCTCACGTCATGCTTCAATATGCTCAACAACGCACCCCTTAAAACGCTTAAACACGACGGCCTCACGGTGGAGGGCTATTCGCGCGCGGCCGTTCAATCCTACTGGCGAATCCCAGAACTGAAATTGGGATTCGACCTGGGAGCCCATCCCTGGGACTTCATGGGCACTCCCTCGTGGCTGATCTCTCATTGCCATCTCGACCACATCGCCGCTTTGCCGCTGTACGTGGCGCGACGACGGATGATGAAAATGGAACCGCCAAAAATTTACGTCCCGGCGTTCGCCATCCAAGCCATTCAAAATATGCTACAAAGCTTCGTTCGGCTCGACCGAGGCCGGATGCCCTGTGAGTTGATCGGAGTCGAGGGCGGCCAAGAAATTGAGCTAACCCGTGAACTCGTGCTCAACGTCTACAACACGAAGCATACCGTTCCTAGTGTTGGATTCATCGTGTCCGAACGACGGAAAAAACTCAAAGAAGAATTCCTTGAACTCAGCGGCGAGGAAATTCGTGACCTGCGGGAATCGGGAACCGAAATCACGGTCGAGCACCGTAAACCGCTAGTCGGCTACACTGGAGACACGTCGCCAGCGGGGTTGGACAATAACCCCGAGTTCTATGACGCGAAAATTCTGATCACCGAGATGACCTTCATCGCTCCCGAGCATCGCAAGGAACTGATCCACAAAAATGGACACATGCACC
>JBLINZ010000275.1:0-8347 GCA_047639375.1 Mariniblastus sp.
GGACAAAAATGCTGTGCTCGGGTAGATCTGCTGGGCTAAAATTGCCGGGAGAGTCATTTTGGATCAGGTGTACTTGGCCGTCGTGTTCCACTCCATGCCCTGTTGTGTAAATCAGGGCCGCATCTGTGCTCTTGGCTCGCTCGGCGAACGCCTCAAGTACTGCCTCAAGTACTGCCTCAAGTACTGCCTCAAGTACTGCCTCAAGTACTGCCTCAAGTACTGCCTCAAGTACTGCCTCAAGTACTGCCTCAAGTACTGCCTCAAGTACTGCCTCAAACAGATTGCTGGACTTCCTTAAGAGTTACGGGCAAAGCCTAGATGGCTAAACAGCCCAAACGAATAGCAGTTTGTTGAGATTGGTAGGCCGTGTCACGTTCTGCGTGGAGCATGTCGGCATGGAATCAATCAGCGTCGATTTCAGCTCCACATGAATCGCACCGTAGTCCGCTATGAAGGATGGAGTTGCATTCACTACAGGAAAACACGGAATACTGTTTTCCCTGTGAAATTTGGCCACTAAACGGAAGGTCGACAGATTTTTTGAGAAGGCGGATGATTTCCCCAATCGACCTGAGCAGGAGGTACCCGATGAAAGAGTTAAAGAGGATGCCAATAGAAGCAGCCAATCCACCAAGCTGGAAAATGCAAACCATGGTGATCGCGCTGACGCATCCGATCGAGAAGACGAATATCGCCGCCTCAAGGCCGCCAGCGGAGCGTCGTTCCGTCTCTATTTTTCTAGCCATGAAAAACCAATCGTTGACGGAGCATGTTTTCTATTCGTGTCCAAAAAGCGGATTTCGTGGTTAGTGATGTCTCACTCCGACTTTCGCACTTTTCAAAAACTAAAAACCTGATAGACGCGTGTTTTTTCTGGATTGATCCAA
This sequence comes from Mariniblastus sp., assembly GCA_047639375.1. Taxonomy (GTDB): domain Bacteria; phylum Planctomycetota; class Planctomycetia; order Pirellulales; family Pirellulaceae; genus Mariniblastus. The sequence continues at coordinate 888 of JBLINZ010000275.1, forward strand.
GGAGAGAGTTGTAGCCGGGCTGGAAACAGTTCGGGATTCGCTGATAGTTTTCCCGGAGTCTTGCGACTCCGCCTACGGAAAAGTGCGAAAGACGACCTCGCTCAGTTGACCATCAACCTGCACGGCTGTTTTCATTGCGAGCAAGGTGTTTTTATTAGTGACTCACTTAACGCAGGACTTGCCAAATTCGAGCAAACGACGGTCCTATAGGATTCCTGCTGACTTGGGGGAAATACCACGTGCGCCCTCAGCGCATAAAAAAAGCCGACGAAACAAACGTTTCATCGGCTCTTAAATATAAAGAGAGCGGGTGATCGGATTCGAACCGACGACATTCACGTTGGCAACGTGATGCTCTAGCCACTGAGCTACACCCGCAATCAAACGACGGATCAATCTGCGAACGGAGAGATCTTCGTATTTGGCAAAAAAGGATTATACGCGGCAATTAACGAGCCGCAAGGGCTACTGTAAATCACCCAATCAATTGAGTTTGCCATTAATTTATTTGTTTGACTTCGGCTTTTTCAAGAAAACACTCCAATCAATGACCAAATTTCTTCGCTTTTCGAATAACTTTTTCGAATCGGGTTTTGAATGTTTTTCCAGTAACCTTCTTGGCTTAATCGTTGTCTAATCGTTCGTTGACCGTGTTTTGGTTGCAATGTGCTGGCAAGATGGGGAAGAAAAGCTGCTTTTTAAGTCATAGCATGCCAGCTAATGACCTGATGAACGGTCTCCAATAGTGGCGAAATTTCGTCTGGGTCTTTGACTTACGATGTGTTTTCTGCCAATAATCACTGGTCAATGGTGTTTATGGGTCCAAAGGTTGTTTGGAGTCACGTGCCCTTGGCCTTGTTCGCTAATGGCAACCGGGATGGAATTTCGTAAAAACGTCGTCACGTTTTTTGATAAAGGATGAGCATGCTAGATGCAAAACTAGTCGTTGTGGGCGGAGACGCAAAATCTGCGGAGGTTCGGCTCAAGCTGCCCACGATCATTGGTCGTGGCAAAGAGGCTGGGTTGACCGTCCCGCATGGTTTGGTGAGTCGGCAGCATACTGAAATCATCGAGCGTGATGGGCGCCTTTTTGTGCGTGATCTTGGCTCGCTGAACGGTACATTTGTTAACAATCATCGCATCGAAGACGAGCAACCGCTCGATCCCAACCAGCTTTTGACGCTTGGCAACATCACGTTTCGGGCCATTTATGAGATTGGCTGCAGTCCCCAAGCTGGGGACGCGGTAGCGTTTGAAGAAGTACTGGTGTCGCCTAATGCGAGCCCGCCGTTTAGCCCGCCGTTTAGCCCAGTCGCCAAGTCGTCGACCGGCTCGATCAGCGAAGTGGTCTCGTTCGATGATACGGTCCCTCTGGATTCCATTCAAAAGAATCCCCAGGGCGCCACGCCAGCGGTAAATGAAGAGCTAATCTCAGTTGAGTCGTCCAAGGTCGAGGTGGCCTCTGTGGACGCGAAGCGGATAAATTCGGAGCCGGAGAGCGCCGATTTAAGTAATCCGCAGGAAAACGTTTTCGAGCCGTCTGAGTCAGTGGAATCCAATTCCAACTCCGGTACCGATACCGATAAGAGCTTCAAGACGGAGTCTGCCGAGTCCGCTGACGTTTCGAGCAATCTGGATCTTCAATTCGAGGCTGAGGATGTCGATCCGGCTTCGAAATCCGTATCGGTCAGTGCGTTGGAGGATCTTCCAACTGGGCAGGCCGCCGTCAGTTTTTTAGGGGCCTTGGATGTCGGGGATGACGTTTCGGGGCCGAGCAGTCGAATTGCCTCGGTAGAGATTGATTTGGGCGAAAACGGCAAGTCGGCAGATCTCGAAGTCGATTCCAGTTTAGGGTCGTTTTTGAACAAGCTCCCACGTTGATGCTGTTGGCCCAGGGCGTTCTGGATCGGGGATCCGCGTCAACTGCGTGGATTGGAGTGAGAATTTCCGACGAACATCAAGACGCGATTGGGGCGTTTGGAAGCTGTTTTTTTCGAGTCCTCGCCTTGCGGAGCGTAATTGAAGGCGGCTTCCGCCCTTTTCAAAACATGCAAGATAAGAGACGATCGTACTATGAAACGATCCAACGAAATTGATCGCATGTTGATCGCCCGAATCCGATCCGGCGATACCGACGCGTGGACTGACTTGATTGCCCGCTACGAAGGCCGGTTATTGGCGTTTGTTGATAGTCGGCTGTCCAATCGATCTGCGAGTGAAGACATCGTCCAGGAGGCGTTTGTTGGTTTTCTGAACAGTCTGCCGAACTACGATGGTCGCCGTGCGTTGGAAAGCTATTTGTTTTCGATTTGCGCTTACAAGCTCACGGATTACCTTCGCCGCGAAGGCCGTCGTCCTGCCATTCCGCTTTCGGGCGGCCCGGATTCCAGCGGCCAATGGCAGTTGACCGGGAATGCCCGTCCCGCCAGTAGCATTGCCCGCAGTGTTGAGCGGAAACGCATCGAAGAGGACGCGATTATCGAAGCCATTGCGGCTCAAGTCGATAAGTGGAAAGAAAAAGGCGACTGGATCAAGCTTAAGTGTATTGAGTTGTTGATCGTCCGGGGCAAGCCGAACAAGCAGGTGGCTGACACGCTGGAGATTACCGAGCAGCAAGTCGCGAACTTCAAGTTTGATTTTCTCAACCGGCTACGCACGTTGATCAAACGCCAGGGGCTCTCTCAGGAAGTATTCCCAGAGCTTTACGAAGAGTGATCCGGCCCGAGGCTGGTGGTCTGAGGTTTGAGTTCGTGGTGGCCTGCAGGGTGCAAGAAAACTCACGTCATGCTGACCTGCATTTGCATTGTGATCGCTCGGTGGGACCGCGGCATTTTTTTTCATTTCAGGATGTGGCCAGCCAATCCCAGCGTTTCATTTTCGGTGGGACATTCTTGATTTGAAATGGAGTCGGCTGGGGGCAACGTGATTCGCACTTGCACGCCAAAGGCGATCTTACGATTTCGATCGAGGCGATGGTCTGCGGTGTCTTGTTTTGTGCGTTGATGCTGAATGAGCCCTGGTCGGGTTGATGACGGGTTGGGTGAAATTTGAGCTAAATGGTTTGCCGGCTTTGGTTAATTCGACAAGCCATGTCGGAGTTCTCGGCTGTGGTCGAGTCCCAGAGACTACTAGCGGGTCTACGCAGGCGAATTATTGCGATGCGTCTCGTGAATTGATTGCCGTGAATCTATGCTTTAGGTAGATTGCTGGATCAGACCTTGGGATTCAAGGGGTTCCCTTGCTGGCTTTGAATCGAGCGGCATCTTGCTGGCGATCGTCGGTCTGTGTTTCACATTTCGCTGTCAATGAAAGCATGTATTTTGAAAAGCGAATTGGAATTTCAGCAATTGATTCATTTCATGGCCGTCGCGAATGCCAAAAATTTCACACGTGCGGCGGAGGAAGTAGGAACGTCGCAGTCGTCGCTGAGTCGTTCGATTCAGAAATTGGAAACGAAGATTGGCGAACCGCTATTTGAGCGGCGACCTCGGGAAGTCGTGTTGACTGATTTGGGGAAACTGCTCGAGGGCCGCGCCGAACAAATTCTGGCGATGGTAGATGACACGTTTCGGGAGTTGACTGATTCCGGTAAATCGGGTCGCGTGCGGTTGGGGGTGATCCCGACCATTGCCCCGTTTTTATTGCCGACCGTATTGAGCGATTTTTCGCACGCGTTTCCCAATGTCTCGACCATCGTTCAAGAAGACACGACTCAGAACATCATCAAGCTTTGCAATCGCGGTGAAATCGATTTGGCCATTCTGGCCTTGCCGGTGACCGCCAAGTATCTCGATGTTGAACCGCTGTTTGAGGAAGAGTTGGTGCTCGTGTTGCCCAACGGTCACCGGCTGGAAAAGAAGAAGTCGATCAAGTTGGAGGACGTGCGTGAGTTTCCCTTCGTGATGCTCGACCAGGCTCACTGTCTCTCGGACAATATCGCTTCGTTTTGTCGACGTGAATCATTGGAGCCGGTTTCGATTGAGCGCACGAGTCAATTGGCGACGGTTCAAGAACTGGTTTCCTTGAGTCATGGAATTTCTATGGTGCCCAAGATGGCTCAGGTGTTAGACCAAAGTGATCGGCGGGTTTATCGATCATTTGCTGGTGAAAAGCCAATGCGGACCATCGCGGTGATGACCAATCCCTATCGTTATCAAAGCAAGTGGGTGCTGGAGTTTCTGAAGCACCTCCGCGGTTTAGAAGAAGCGACATAGAGATTCGTCCGAGCTGGGTTTTCGATTGTTCCTCGACGATTAGCCGGCATTGGTCGGCGTGCGAACCGAGGTTCCAAGCTACCAAGCGCTCGCTCGTTTTGGAGCAGTTGGGAAATGAAACTCCTGTTTCCGGCAGGCGTTGTGATGCTAAAACGCAAGCTGGCAAAGCTACGAATAGAACGTCGATTCCGAGTCAGCCATTGCCTTGATCGTGTCGTTGAGTCGGATATTTTCAACGGTCGCACCAATCTGCTCTAACGTCGATTGCACGAGGGCCAAGGATACTCGATCGGCCCAAAACAGAATTCCTCCTTGGTGTTTCGGAAACGAAAATCCGTGGATGACGGATAGGTCGAGGTCACGGAAATCGGCTGCGATTTCTTCTTCGAGGATGTTGGTGGCTTCTAGGACCATGACTGAGAGAATTTGGTTTGCGATTTGCTCGGAACTGAGTTGGCTGGATTCTTCTGAATCGGATTCGCGATACTGCCCAATCAATTCGAGGATGTCGTCGTTCCAGACGGCAGGAGATTTCGGGGCGTCGTAGTGATAGAACCCATGGTCAGATTTTCGCCCCAATCGTCCGGACTTGACCATTTTGGGGAGTACGGGTGAAACCGTGACGCAGTTGAGTCCGGATTCCCACATGGTTCGGCCGGCGTACATGCAAGTGTCGGCGCCGATCACATCAATGATTTCGAACGGTCCTCCGAGGAATCCAAATTCTCGCATCGCTTCATCGATCGCAGTTATAGAGACCCCCTCTGCGAATAACCGAATCGCTTGGCCGATCATCGCGGCCAGCAAGCGATTGACGATAAACCCGGGGCCATCGTTGATCGCGACCGGCATTTTCCGCAGTGACCGAACGAATCCAACCGCCGTTGAAATCGTTTGCTCGGACGTCTGGTCGCCACTGATGACTTCGACCAGTGACATCAATTCGGGATGGCAGAAGTGGATTCCGCAGAATCGTTCTGGGTGACGCAGCGGCTCACCGAGCTTGCTGATTGGGATCGCTGACGTGTTGCTGGCGATGATCGTGGACTCGGAAACCGCGGCTTCAATTTTCTCAAGCACGATTTTCTTGACGTCGATCGTTTCTACGACGGACTCGATGACGAGTTGGCAATTAGCAAACTCAGCGTAGTCGGTTGCCGGCGTCAGGTTTGCTTGCTTGAGGTCAATCGACTGTGTTATCGATTGAGCCACTGAGGCTGCCAACCCGTCTGCGGCGTCAAGCAAGACAACGTCGATCCCGCGTTTCAAGCAGGTCTCCGCGATCGAACGACCCATCAATCCAGCTCCGACGATTCCCAGGGTTTCGATTTTTTCAGGGACTAGCTGGAGGTCCACGAGCCCAGGTTGTTTCTTGTTACGGTCAACTAGAAAGAAATGATTCAGCAACCCGCGACTGGCGGGGCTGCCGTAAACTTGTGACATCGCGACCGATTCGGAATTCCAAGCGGGCTTGATTGGCAAGCCGGCTGATCGAACCATGTGTTCGATGGCAACGGTCGGGGCGTACAGATAAATCTCTTTGTTATCGACGATTCGTTTGGCATGTTTGGCTAAAATTGCCTCGGGATCGCCTTGGTTGGTAACGGGGCCCATGATGGCTTTGCGGTCATGGACGAACGATTCGCTTGTGGCCATCCGAGAGATCAGGGCGACGGACTCGTCGAGCAATTGAGCTTGGTCGACGACCACATCCACAAATCCCATTGTTTTGGCTTCGGCGGCGGAGACGAGACGACCGCTGGTCACAAGATCTACGGCGACGTCGAGGCTGGCGATTCTTGGCAGCCGGACGGTACCTGCCCAACCAGGCACGAGGCCCAGTTTAACTTCGGGAAGGCCGAGGACGGTTCGGCGATCGTTGGTGGCGACTCGATAGTCACACCACAGCGGCAGCTCCAGACCGCCTCCAACGCAAGCGCCGTGAATTGCAGCGACGGACACAAACGGACAGCGACTAAACCGAGCCATCACGGCCCTGCCCTTTTCGCAGAACTCGACGATTTTTTTGTCGGGCCAATCAAGGGTCGCGACGATCTTCTTGAGATCCGCCCCCGCCACAAAAATCGTTGGCTTGGCAGAATACAGGATCACACCCGAGAGATCGCTTCGCTCGGCCAGCGATTCCATCGTTGAGTCCAGTTCGGCGAACAGTTGATCATTGAGGATGTTGGCTCCGGATCCGGGAAGATCCATGGTGATGAGGGCGATGTCCGGTCGAATTTGAGTGACCTGGATGGCGCGAGTCGATTCTGTAGGCATGTCGGTTATCACAAGAGCGTTTGGTTTCCAGACATGCTAAATGTCGGTGGGCTTTGGTTCAATGGAACAATCGCGTCAGGTTTCAAGCTCCCGGCCTGAGTTGACCGCTAAATGGTTACCTGTCGTGAACTAAGTGGGTTCGATTTACCGCAATTCTGTCGTTTCAGCCGCTTTAAATGTTGACTCAAGGTTTCAATCTGTGGACGATTGCTTTGCTTCGGAGGTTCAATTTCAATAGGCGATCAAGTTGCGAGCAGATGACAGCAATGGTAGACGACTTAAAACGACAAGTGACGAACGGTTTTTTGCGAGGCCGGGGTTGGTTGCTGATGATGGCAGTCGGCATTTTAATGGGCTCGGGTTTGGCTGGATGCGTGGGGACTGTGGAGACGGAGTTGATTGGCAGCGATCGTGAGAAAGTTGCCGGAACGGTTCAGCTCAAGATCGATTTTCAATCAGATCGCGAACTCATCGCAGTGACTATTCCTTGTTCGGCGGACTCCACCGTGTTTTCCATTCTGCAACGAGCCCAGAATTTGGGCGACTTGGAATTCAAAGCAAGTGGAATGGGCACGCCGGTGAACGTTTTTGTGAATTCGATTGCCGGCGTCGATGGCCTTGGCGGAAACGGTGACAACTGGATTTTTCTGGTCAATGGCGAATTGGGCAGTCAAAGTTCAGCCCTTTCGCCGGTTAATCCGGGGGATGATGTGACGTGGAGCTTTGGGAAGTACCAAGTCAAATAGTGATGCCAAAACGTCAAGTCCAGCCGCTGGCTGGCCGATCGTAATTTAGTCTATCGGAGCACCTCAGAATAACTGTTGCACTCATCCGAGAGGATTCCTGATATACTATTTTGATGCAAATTGGCTGGGAGCCGGTTTGTACAAGCTGAAACTTAGCCCAAGCCCCTGCGACGGGCAGGGGAGGCCCTCCTCCGGTGTGGTCTAATCGAGTCATTCAATT
>JBLINZ010000276.1:0-8320 GCA_047639375.1 Mariniblastus sp.
TATCGCCGCGACTGTCGTTGCGGGATGCACTTTCAGTCTAGGAATCCTTAAGGTAGTTCAGTTGACTTTTGGATTGAAAGAACAGGAATTTTACGGGCAGTTCCCCGTAGCATGGTATGTCGTAGTTACATTGGGTAGTGGCTTCACGGGAGGACTGCTGTATTCAGTCTTAAAGATGCTGAGTATCGACCCCAACATTCAGCTTCGGTCCAAATCGGATGACTTTCTCAAAAACATCTTGGCGGATAAAGAATACGAGCCATGGCACAATGAAGCACAGCAACTGCTCGAAAGGCGCGGGCTCGAAAAATGACGCACTCCGTTGGCTTGGATTCGACGATCCGCCAACTGTAAATCAAAAATATGCTCGCAGGCAACTTGTTTTAGCAAAACATTGGCCTAGATTCAGGCCATGGAATGGCAACAGCCGGCAATGGAAATGCGCCCAACATGACAATTGATAATACGCTCTCTCGTGTCGATCATGAACTCATGCAGGGGCGGCTTTGGAGAGCGAAAGAGATCCTTGGTTCCAGCCTCTCTACTTATGGCTATGCTCGCAAAATCCTTCGCAACTATGCAGACGTCTTAATGCGAATGGGTGACGAACTCGAGGCAGGGAAATACTATTTACTGTCCGTAGATTCACCCAACGAATCTGAACAGGCTGCAATTGAATTGTTCTTCTCTCGATTTGCAAAAGTATCCTATCAACAGCTGTTATCAAAATTTCCACACGGTTCAAGGCTGAAGAGCCGGGACGATTATCCAGCACCGTTGCGCAAGCACCTTGTCGAGATCGGAGCACCGCCGCAGCTCGCTACCAACGTCCAGCCAACGGCCACGGAAAACAACAGGCAGGATCTAATTTTCCGGATCGGATGCTGCTTGATCGGATGCTCGTTGATTACCTGTCTGCTGGTTGGAGTGTCTGAGATTTTTTCTTGGCTTTGGTAGCTTACTCCAACTCAAATCCAATCATCATTCCGCCTCAAGGCAGTACTGGCGCGGTTCTCGATGAATCATCTCACGACCGCTCAACAAGCCGGCTCCTGGGAACATTCGATCAACGACAAGTGCATTAAATGCACGCCGCCGACATTGAACGTACACGCCTACTTCGTCCAAAAACACGCGACCTCGCAAAAACATGCTTTCTATTAGGCTTTCGAGTTTTCTTCCCGCATGGCACTCCAAATGCAAAAGGGAGACGTGAACATCCCGTAGCTTTCGAGCCAACGCAAATAAATCGTTTGGTTCGATTTTGGAGACATCATGTTGAAACTTATCGGAGCGTTTTTTGTCTGTCTTTGGGCCGCTGACATGATCACCGGACTCTTCCACTGGCTCGAAGACACGTATTGCCTGGACAGCATGCCGCTGATCGGAAATTTCATTTGCGAACCGAATATCGAGCATCACCTCGACCCCCAGCTAATGGTTCGAACTGGGAATTTTTTGTCTCGAAATTGGTTTCAATTTTCCATTGGTGGTGGCATATTCGCTGGCCTTTGGCTGATAGGATTCGCCAACGTGTATACGCTTGCGACCGTTTTAATGGCTTCGTTCGGAAACGAAGTTCACCGTTGGAATCACATGAGCAAGTCTGGTCGCATCGTCTCCTTCCTCAAAGACACGGGACTTATTCAGATGCAGCGTCAGCATTCACTGCACCATCGGCCACCCCACAATCGCTACTATTGTGTCTTGACATCACAAGTCAACGCTGTCCTCGAAGCAGTGAATTTCTGGAGGCGCCTTGAATGGTGCGTGAAACTGACCACCGGAATTGGCCCCAAACGAGAAGACCGCCGAGATTCCATTTTGCCCAAAAAGAAAAACAGAAAACTCAAGGCGGACAAACCGTTGCGACAGGCTTCTTAAAGACCATTTCCGAAGGGTCCCTCGGCAAGGTCGAAGTTCGGGAAACCAAAGCTTCTGACGACTGGTTTGATGCGATTAAGGCAATCTCGCTAAAACGGCAAAATGGATCAAAATTCCGGCAAGCCGCCGGCACACCAAGTAACGATCCCCGCGGGGCCCTTCAAGGTCATTCCACTTCTGTAATCTTCAATCGCTGGCCCGCTTTGACATCTGATTTTGTGGTCGTCTTGCCGCTTGGCCAGAGGATCTCAAGAGTATCAATTTTCTCCACCGTTCCCATACCGATATGGAGTCGCCTCGAGTTTTGGCTGGATAGGCCAGCGGTTCCGTTCAGCTGAAAAGCCCGCGTCTTGCCGCCTGACGTCACCATGACTTTGGCCCCCAACGGCTCACGCGGGCTCAGTTTCGTAGTCGGCTGAGTCGTCGTTTGCCCGCCCACTAGCTCCAACTCAACAAAACTATTTTGCTTGGAAGGGCTGTCGCCCAGACAGTTGCGCAAGATCCGAAACCTGGGATAGTTGGGACTTACGATTCCCATGTCAATCCAACCGTCGTTGTCGTAATCAAACAAGACGAACCCACGTCCGTCTTCGCTAAAATCTCCACCCGAGACCAACGTCATGTCTTCGTAGTGTCCGTCGGTTTGCATGAACAAACGATTCCGCTCATTCCCGCTAAACGGCGTGCTCTTGATGACTTCTTTTTTATCGCCATTACCATTTTGAGCGACCTGAGAAAACAGTTCAATCGAAAAGTTCCCCCACGACAACTCTTCTTGGAAGTCTTCATCTTTACTTGGATCCGTACGCACGACCGTGCGCCAAAGGCAACTTCACAAGTCACCCGTCTGCTGAATTTCCTTGGGCGGCGTGTAGTATCCGCTGGGCACGTAAAGATCCAGTTCACCATCATTGTCGAAATCAGCGAACTGTCCGCCGAACGACCAGCCAACCACGGAAACATGCTGTGAATTCTGATCGTCTCCTGAGACCTGTTTGAACTTGCCCCCCGTATTCTCGTAAAGAAAACTACCCTTGGCCGATACCTTGATTCGCTCATCGACGTCGTCAATTTGCTTGACAATCCGGTTTCCCGCTTTGGAGTACATATTGGAAACGTAGAGATCCAGCAAACCATCGTTGTTGTAATCGCCCCAACTAGCGCCCATTCCGAATCCCATCGTGCCGCCAGAGACCATCTCTTGGGAGACATCCGAAAACACAGGATTGGATGATCCTCGAACGGTATCGTTTCTCAGGAAATAATCCGGCGCGAAGTCATTGCAAATGTAGAGATCGTGATCGCCATCGTTGTCGTAGTCCGACCAGACGGTTTGAAACGAATTCCGCCATTGGGCTAAGTTGTCATCGATTTCAACTCGTTTCAATTTGCCGCCCATGTTCAACATCAAAACGTTCGCAGCCCCACCACGATCAATAAACCAATGCTGCTTGGTGACTTTTTGTTGGAGCTTCTTGCGGTCTTGAGGGCGAAACGTGTCACCCGTCCAAACATTGGCGTCGGTTGGAAATCCATACGTATTCAAGTAGAGATCCAAGAGCCCGTCGCCATTGACGTCGATCACCGATCCAGACACGACATAGCGAAGGTACTTGTATTCATCGGCCTGAGATTCATCGAGATGGAACACACCATCGATGTTCTCGAAAAACTGACTTGGTTCGCGCGTCCGGCCCACGAACACGTCCGAATCACCGTCGTTGTCGAAATCGGCAAACACGCCACACACGGCAAGATCTTTAACATTCAACCCACTGGACTCAGTGATGTCCTGGAAGGTGCCATCGCCCTGATTGCGAAGCAGTTGGGCCGATTGCCAGCGGTCGGTCACGAACAGATCGTCGAATCCATCTTGATCAATGTCGACGACGCTCACGCCGGGATACTGATAAGCCGATTCCCAATCGTCGTATTTACCGCGAAACGCAGCTGTAAAATCAGTCCCCTTATCTCCAACTTGTTTGCTCAACTCGATCAGCAAATCGGTTTGGGAGGAGTTTTGGATTTTCTTAAGAGTTTTCTGGTCTGGAATGGCCGTCGCCGTCACGTCTTTGAAAATCGGACCGGCCCCGACCACCAACTCAAGTTTCGTTTGCGTCCACTTAGTCAAACTCCATTCTTCGTTTTTATCTTTGGTCCATTCAAGTGTTTGATAGCCTTTGACGCCCATCGGCTGGCCAGACTTGCCGCGCAAGCGAGCTTCGAACTTGGTTTCCGTCTCAAACAGATCGTCGGTTACAAACGTCCCTGCGAGGGTCCCCAGACTGCAGCCTTCCAGCTGATGCCCTTTGAGAATCGGTGCCCAAATGGCAGCAGGTTGGACGGTCGTATACTTTTTGGAATTTTCCAGCGGCCATTCAATATGCGTACCAAGCTGGTTTTGCTTCGGTCCGGACTTCTTAATCAGCGAATCAAACTCGAGGTTCTGCGGACCGAGGTACCTAAGTTTTTTGCCAAAGACATCGTCCGAAGCACCCGCGGGATCGGCCAGCCACTTCGTCAGTTGCTGGTAGTGCGGACCGAGGGCTTCAATTTGCTCTTCTGATTCCGTCAAAAACCAAATTTGAGCTTCGGCGGCGTCAAGGTTCATGGGAGCTTCCCGTGCCTTCTTGGAACAACCGACTGCCGCAAGCGACAAAAGCACGCAGATGAATGCGAGAGGACGCATGGCTAAACCGTTTTGAAAAATAGTGTTCTATTCAGTTGGCCTGAGGAAAACCGATCGGCCAACACCGTCTATTTTAGGCAAGTGAGCTGGCAAAAACAGTGTGCTATTCGACTCGGAACCATCAAAAATGGTGTGCTCAGAGTGAGCGTAAGCCTCATAGCCCGCTCAAACGGCAAATTGCCCAACGGCCGAAGGTCGATCAATTTCGTGCGAGCATGGACGCCATTCGTCAATGCCAAGTCCGCTTGCGAGGGGCTGACCGGATTGGCTCCGGAGGGCTTGGCATCGACTGCCCGTTTAGAAACGACATTTCCCCGCAGTTGACAGTAAAACGTGATAACTGGAAAATGGAGCCTTGAAGGAATTTTTAACAACACAGGCGACCACATGACCTCGAAATTCAACTCTTTTGGTACACGCGACACGATTCAAGTAGCAGGGCAAGACGTAGGAATTTTCCGACTCTCGACCCTCCAAGACCAAGGCCTTGGCCAGATCGATCGATTGCCGTATTCGATTCGCGTGCTGCTTGAGTCGGTCTTGCGGAACTGTGATGGAACAATCGTCATGGAAGAGGACGTTCACAGTTTGGCAACATGGAACGCAGCCGAACCAGCCAAAGTTGAAATTCCCTACAAGCCAGCCCGTGTTGTGCTGCAGGATTTTACCGGCGTACCTGCCGTCGTCGATCTAGCCGCGATGCGGTCCGCCATGAGCCGATTGGGCGGCGACCCAACCAAGATCAATCCATTGATTCCGGTCGATTTGGTAATCGACCATAGCGTTCAAGTCGATCAGTTTGGAAGCAGCGCCGCGCTCGCCCAGAACGTCGAATTGGAATTCAAGCGAAATCGTGAGCGTTATGAGTTCCTCCGTTGGGGCCAAAAAGCGTTCGACAACTTCCGCGTGATCCCACCGAATGTCGGGATCGTTCACCAAGTCAATCTCGAGTACCTCGCCAAGGGCGTGTTTGTTCGAAACGATCAAGCCGGCCCCGTCGCCATGCCAGACACTTTGGTCGGAACCGACAGCCACACCACGATGATCAACGGACTGGGTGTCCTTGGGTGGGGCGTGGGTGGAATCGAAGCCGAGGCCGCGATGCTGGGCCAACCGATTTATATGCTGTTGCCAGAAGTCGTTGGATTCGAATTGGTTGGCAAGATTCCCACCGGAACCACCGCCACGGACTTGGTTCTGACAGCAACACAGCAGTTGCGAGCCGCAGGCGTCGTTGGAAAATTTGTTGAGTTCTTCGGAGAGGGCGTTGCTTCGATGTCACTCGCCGATCGAGCCACCCTCGCCAACATGGCTCCTGAATACGGCGCCACGATGGGTTTTTTCCCAGTCGATGGCGTGACGCTGGATTACCTCAAGCGAACGGGACGGACCGCTGACGAAGTCGCGTTGGTCGAGGCTTACACCAAAGAGCAAGGCCTGTTCCGAACGGAAGACGCCCCCCTGCCGAACTTCACCCGCACCCTTCAACTCGACATGTCGACCGTTGAGCCGTCACTGGCCGGTCCGAAGCGACCACAAGATCGGATCGCTCTCTCGGGCATGAAAAAATCGTTTAACGATTCACTGGCAGCCCCCGTCGGACATTCCGGGTTTGGCCTAGAAAAATCAGAGTTGGCTCGCTCGGCCACCGTCGAAAACAATGGTTCATCCACTGAAATTTCTCACGGAGCCGTGGTGATCGCCGCGATCACCAGCTGCACCAACACCAGCAACCCCAGCGTCATGATCGCTGCCGGATTACTGGCTAAAAAAGCAGCCGAGCGTGGCTTGACCGTCCCCGCTCACGTCAAAACTAGTTTGGCACCGGGATCGCGAGTCGTCACCGACTACCTCGACAAAGCCGGCCTTTCCGTTTCGCTGGAGGCACTTGGATTCCACACCGTCGGCTACGGTTGTACATCCTGCATCGGTAACAGCGGGCCGTTGCCTGAGCCGGTTGCCAACGCGATCCGAACCGGCGAGCTGGTTGCGTCAAGCGTCTTGAGTGGCAACCGAAACTTTGAAGGCCGTGTCAATCCAATGACCAAAGCCAACTACCTCGCCAGCCCGCCGCTCGTCGTTGCGTACGCTTTGGCCGGCACAACCGACATCGATTTGGTCACTGAGCCACTCGGTAGTGGGCCCGGTGGCGATGTTTTCCTCAAAGACATTTGGCCGACCCAGGAAGAAGTTCAGGAAGTTCTCGAAGTCAACGTGACGGCCGATATGTTCCGGAAGCAATATTCCAACGCATTCGACTCAAACGAAACTTGGAACAAAATTGAAACCGGAGAAGGCGACCTGTACGAATGGTCACCCGCCAGCACCTACATCCAAGAGCCGCCGTTCTTGGCACAGATGACTCCAGAAGTCACCTCCATCGAGCCAATTTCCGGGGCTCGATGCTTGGCGTTGCTGGGTGATTCCGTGACCACTGATCATATCTCGCCCGCGGGTGCCATCGCTCAGGACGGACCGGCTGGACGATACCTTAAGGAAAATGGCGTCGAGCCTCGGAATTTCAATAGCTTCGGATCTCGTCGTGGAAATGATCGTGTCATGGTCCGAGGAACGTTTGCGAACATTCGTATTCGAAACCAACTGGCTCCGGGAACCGAAGGCGGCGTCACGACGCATGTTCCTTCCGGTGAACAGATGTCAATCTACGACGCGTCGATGAAATACCAGAACGATGGGATTCCACTGATCGTTTTGGCGGGAACCGAATACGGCACCGGCAGTAGCCGCGACTGGGCCGCCAAAGGTACCATGATGCTGGGAGTCAAAGCCGTTATCGCCGCGACCTATGAGCGAATTCACCGTAGCAACCTAGTCGGAATGGGCATCCTACCGCTTGAATTTGCAAACGGACAAAACTGGAAATCTGTCGGACTTGACGGTCATGAGACATTCGAGATTCCGTCGCTCAACGACAAGCTTCAACCACGATCGACGATCAAAGTTGTTGCCACCAAGGACGACGGTACGAAAATCGAATTCGAGGCGGTGGTTCGAATCGATACCCCCGTTGAAATGGACTACTATCGAAACGGTGGGATCCTGCAAACGGTCCTTCGCAATCTGCTGTAGTCAGCATTCGTCAGAGGTTGAGAATTGACGAATCCTCAGCCCGCTCGACGAATAATGTGAACTGTCTCTCAGATCAAACGCAAGGCACACCTTGCGTTTGACTGGGCCGCATTCAAAAAGTGCTGCTGGCCAATTTCGCTCAGCCGCCAGCGGCTTCAATCGACCATCGCGAAGCCCCGCGGCCATTCGCCATACCTCAAATATCCCAACCCTTCTGGGCGATTTAACGGCAAGGATTAATCTGCATCTCAAGGGTGCCTCTCTACGACTGCCAAGCGTGTTAAATACATTACGCAAAATCGAACGAATGATTCAACTCAGTTCATTTCGTTCCCCAACTTGGAATCCAAAAGCATGATAATCAGATCCTGAATAGTTAAGTTTAAGCTATACTGATATACCTGCAGCAATGACGACATTCTCGCCTCGCTTCCCCGCTCCCAACTTTCTTACCCTTCAACTCCTCATCTTCTCGAATCGATGGATCAGAATACCAACAAAGCGGAATCCGAGAACTTGCATGCTGGGGCATTTCACTCGGCCAGCGAGTCGCCATCGAATGACTTAGACTGGTCGGGAACGCCAGATCTCCAAACCAGCCTGGCCGCCAAAGCCGAAAAGTCACAACGACCGAGCTCTAGCCGGAAACGCAAGAAT
>JBLINZ010000277.1:0-8297 GCA_047639375.1 Mariniblastus sp.
CTGACTGGGTCCGCGAGAATGGCGGCGACTTGGACGCGATGCGACAAAGTGAGGAACGTGTCGCGCCGGAATTTCATCAGACCACTTGGGCTAGTGAGCGAGCAATCGAGTTTATTTCAATGGATCGTCCCGCAGATCAACCTTGGATGTTGAACATCAATATCTACGACCCGCATCCGCCGTTCATTCCTCCCAAGATCTACGCGGATCAGTTTGATTCGTCGTCGATGCCAGGTCCGTACTTTCGTCAATCTGACTTGGCTCATCAAGCCAAACTCGATCGCCTTGATTTTCAAGGCGAAGTATGTGATCCCGATGGTCACGATGCCAAACAAATGCAAGCCAACTATTACGCAATGATTGCGCAGATCGATGACCAGTTCGCTCGGATCCTGGAATCGCTGGAAAATACGGGGCAACGCGAAAACACCGTTATTCTCTTTACAAGTGATCACGGCGAGTCACTGGGAGATCACGGTTTGATGCGCAAAGGTGCCCGATTCTACGAAGGCTTGATTCGAGTCCCGTTGATTTTCAGTTGGCCCGCGCGCTTTCAACAAGGCTTGGAGAGTCCCGCATTGGTCGAGTTGCTGGATATGTCACACACACTGCTGGAGTTGGCAGGTGTTGACGTGCCAGAATATTTTCAAGGTCAAAGCCTGTTGCCTATCCTTGAAGGAATTGATTCACCCGAACGCCTACGCAAGTTCGTCAGATCCGAATACTTTGACGCACTCGATCCGCAATTCACCGGCGGATCAGGGACTTTCGCAACGATGTATCGGACCGAGAAGTACAAGCTGTCGATTTACCACGACAAAGACCTTGGGGAGCTGTATGACTTGCAGGAAGATCCATGGGAATTTGAAGATCTCTGGGACAATCCTCAATACAAGGATATCAAGCACCAACTCATTTACGAAAGTTTCAATGCTCATGTGGTCTTGACCACCGACGTTGGATCAAAACGCATTGCGCCAATGTGAGGATTTTTTGCCACAGATGAAACACAGATTTTCACAGATGACACTCGTCAACATCAATCCGTGTTTCATCTGTGGCCTTTATTATCCATTCTTTGAACTTCAAGGAAGTACGATTGCAAATACGTTCGTGAATACAAAATGAAGTCCGAGGCTCATCGCCAGCGCGATGGCTAACGTCATTGGCAATTGTTTGACCTTCATGCCGGTGAGAAGCAGGCCCAATCCAAAAATAAACACGAAAGTTGAAACACGAAATCCAACCCAGTTCATTTGCATCACGAGCACGTAGGCGGCCGTTCCAACTATCGAGACGAAAGCCAGCCAAGGGCGGTTCGAGTAACCTGCCTGTGTCGCCTCGGCGCTTTCACGCTTCGAGGGAGTAGTCTGGCGGTTTGGTAAAGTTTGAAAGCAGACGACCAACGACAACAAGACGACGATTCCCAAAACCAGTTTAGGAAAATCCGGTGTTTTCGTCAGCTCGCGCTGCGCTACGTTCGCAAATCGTTGTTCGCGCATGGCTAGTGACTGACGCAAGGAATCGCCAGCAAGAAACACATTGTCAGTTTGTATTGCCTCGAGAGCTTCTTGCACCTGCCGAGTTTGCATTGACTTTTGAAGAACATCCGCGAAGAACCTGGTCTTCTCTGGTGGCGTATTCTTGGGCGCCCACCAGAACTGCATAGTACTGTTGATCACATCAAATCCCTGTTCAACCGCGGTGGGAATTTCCGGGGCTGACGGATGTCGGGTTTCGGTACAATAGGCCAGAGCGCGAAGTCCAGCCGATTTAAACTGCATGTATTCTGCAAGTGAGAACGCCGATACGTCGATATGCCCGCCAGCCAACGCTGCAAACCGCTTGGCACCACCGCCTGTTTGAGTGTACCTAAATCGAGCCCCTGGCTTGGCGCTCTCCAACATGAGTCCCACAAAGTGGCTCGGCGCTCCAATGTTGGCTGAAAACACAATCTCTTCTGGACGGTTTACTGCGTCAGTTAGCAGCTGATCCAAGTTGGTGTATTTGGAGTCTCCGGCTACCGCAATCACGTTACCGACTTCGCCCGTTCCTGCGACCGGTTCAAACGCCTCTGGACCATAGTCAGCGCTCCCGGCGTACTTTGCCGAAATGATACCTTCATGAAGGCACAACAGCGTGTAGCCGTCAGGCTCGGACTCCATGACCTGCCGACTGCCAATGGTGCCGCCAGCGCCGGGAACGTTAATAATGACCATCGGTTGCGGGAGCAATTCGTTCTCTTTGATCGCCTTCTGAAGAATCCTCACAAAGGTGTCGCTTCCGCCGCCAGCCCCGAATGGAACAATCACTTTGATTGGTTGCTCTGGGTAGTTATCGGAAATTGTCGTGGGTGTCGAACTCGCGGATTGTCCGTCCGCAATGCCGACGACAATCATTGCGAAGAACATGGCAACAATGACAAGGTTTCGTTGCATCTCGTGAAAACCTCGGTAAATGTAATCGTTTGGTTGCCTTGTGGTTTCGAATAGTTCAGTATATCTCATGAATTACTAACTACCCAGTTGATGGAATTTGGAAAACCGATTAGCGAACTACCAATGGCTTTCGAAAGCCGTTTTTTGAGAATGGAACCGCTAATGAACGCTGAATCACGGTAATACTTACTAGTGAATTAGTGTTTATAAGCGTTCATCGGCGGTTCAAAATGCTTTAAGGCAGTGTTCAAATGCATCATCTCTTTTTTCTTGACGTTTAATTTCTTTGGCAACGACTTGTCGGCAACGGTGAACGAATGAAACGAATTAGCTTAGTCCTTGTCTTGCTTTTGATGATTTTGGCACAACGAAGTGTGGGCCAGGAACGACCGAACATCCTATTTGTTTACACGGACGATCAATCGCATCGGACCGTTGGTTGTTACCCGGAGTCTCATGATTGGGTTCGAACGCCTAATATCGACGGGCTTGCAAAACAGGGAGTTCGATTTTCGCACGCCTACATTGGCTCATGGTGTATGGCTTCTCGAGCGACCATGCTTACGGGGCTTCACCAACACGGCATCGAGTCAATGCGAATGAAAGGAAAATATCCAGGGAGCGAATACGATCCGAAAAAGTGTCTGTTTTGGCCAAGTGTATTTCGCGCTAACGGCTACACCACCGCTCACATCGGAAAATGGCATACGGGTGTCGACGCGGGGTTTGGTCGCGATTGGGATTTTCAAAAGGTCTGGAACCGCCCCCGCCATCCGGACAATGCTCCAAACTACTATGAAAACCAACTTATCAGCACCAACGGACAGGAACCCGAATTGGTTAAAGGCTACTCGACCGACAACTACACCCAATGGGCAATCGACTACATCGAAGGCAAAGGCCGAGCAACTGACAAGCCGTGGTATTTATGGTTGTGTTATGGCGCCGTCCACGGGCCATTCACACCAGCGGATCGGCATTTGAACGAGTACCCAAATGCTGTTATTCGGACGCCAACCGACATTTATCCACCGCGATCTGGAAAACCTGAGTACGTCGACAAGATGGAGTTCTGGGAGCCGGGACCTAATGGTATTCCGGTTGAACGAAAGGTCCGTGAGCTTGGCCCTGTTGGGATGAAGGACATTCCCGGGCGCCCATTGAAGGACTGGGTGCGTCAGTATAACCAAGGAGTCATTGCGATCGACGAAGGCGTCGGCCGGTTGATGAAGGCGCTCAAGGATTCGGGACAAGACGAAAATACGCTCATAGTTTTTACTTCAGATCAGGGATTTGCCTGGGGGCAACACGGCTTCAAATCCAAAGTGGCTCCGTATCGGGCAACGGTTGAGGCACCCTTGATCATCCGACCTCCAAAACGAATTGCAGCAGGTTGTGCCGGGCGAGTTGTTGAAGCACCTGTCAGCGGCGTCGACCTGCCACCCACATTTTTCGCTCAGTCCGGCATTGAGTTGCCGTGGAAAATGCATGGTCATGACCTCAGCCCACTGTTTGAGGCGAAAGAAACGAAGTGGAACCATCCAGCAATGCTCGTCCATACGGCAAAGACATACGGTTCGGCGACCGAGGACATTCCAGATAGAGACGATCCCAATTTGTATCACGGGCCTGGAATTCCCTGGTACGTGATGCTTTCACAAGGCCGCTACAAGTACGTTCGAACTCTAATCGCTGGGGAAACGGAAGAGCTTTACGATCTCGATACCGACTTGGAGGAACTTCATAATCTCGCACACCAGGAAAAGCACGATTCGTTGCTTGAAAAAATGCGGGCTCAAACCATCGCCGAATTGAAGCGGACTGACGCGGAGTTGGCTGAACATTTGCCTTCGGTCGGAACAGTCAAAGCACGCCAGGATGCGAAGACCGAAAAAGCTGATCAAGCCGCGTGGATCATCGACACGCATACGCACTTCAAAAGCGAGGAGCAAATTGCCCTTGAATCAAAAACCAAGAAACGGAATCCCAAAGATACCTTGGGACAAGTGATTCGCCCCGAAGACTATAAAGCCCTCGCCGATCGTCTTGGTATTCAGTCAACTATGGTGGTCGAAGCCGTTGAGCAAGAACACCCGCAATTCAACGATTGGCTATTTGAACACGCAAAAAAATCCCAACTCATCTGCGGGTACGTTGCGAGAGGCGACCTGAACTCTGACAAGTTTCTGGAAAACTACAACCGTTATCGCAAAACTGGGTTCATGAAAGGCTATCGTTTTCGGATCGATGAGTTACACAAGTACCTCGACAAGCCAGATGCCCTTGCTCATTTGAAGATGCTTGAAAGAGACGGGATGGTAATCGATCTTTTGGTGGAGCATCGGCATACCGAAGACGTGATTCAACTGGCCCAACAATTTCCGACGCTCAAAATCGTGATCAATCATTGCTTCCGTCCAAGGATCAAAGATGGCGAATTGAGTGACCAATGGAAAGCCGCAGTTACCGCCTGCTCAAAACACGCGAATGTGTATTGCAAACTTTCAAGCATTGTGAATTTCGCCGGAACTAAAGCATTCTCAGATGCAGCACCGACCGACCTGGCGACCTACCAGCCACTGCTCCAACATTGTTATGAGTCGTTTGGTGAAGATCGGGTTATTTTTGGATCCAACTGGGCGGTTTGCACGCACTTCGGAAAAGTAGATGACGTCGTGCGGATTGTTTCCGAGTTTTTAAAATCGAAAGGCGAGTCGGCGTTGAGAAAAGGTATGCGTGACAATGCAATTCTGGTTTATGGGATTGAGGTGAAGCATTTGAGGTGAGATCACCATTGAACCGGATGCATGTGCCTTCGGCGCAGACGTACGCTCAAAGGATCAGTCCTGACAGCACACAATCCGTACCTGCCATCGCGCCAACATCAAAGAGAATCATTTACTGCCCTCTCCCCGAGAATTCGGACAACGATTGATCTGGAGGCGAGGCAGAATCGTCCGAATTTGTGGGGCGAGGGAGCTTGTTTTGTTGTTGTCGTCGTTGTTAGTGTTGGCAGCGTTGTTGGTATTTTTGACGATGCGAAACATTGGAATATTATTCATTTTTAACATTCAAATCTCGTTCCACATCTGTCCGCTGGTCGATCTTTCCACACCTTTCCATTCGGAAACGTGTGATCATTGAGGAATTCTTCTTTGAACTCGATACCCCACCCCGGTTCGGAAGGAGTTACGTAATGCCCATCACGAATCTTGACGGGATTCGTGACGGACTCTTGAAGAAAATCGATGTATTCGACAAGTTGAGTCTCCGAGTGTCCGCTCACGGAAATCTGATCCCACAACGCAATGTGCTGGATCATGTTGCACAAAGCGATTCCGCCGCCGTGGGGACAAACCGGAATTTGGAACTTTGCCGCCATCAGAATAATCGCCATCACATCGTTGACCCCAGCCACGCGCACGGCGTCGATCTGGCAATACCCGATTGCTTTGGTCTTGAGCAACTGTTTGAAGATGACGGGCGAGGCTGCGTGTTCACCGCAAGCGAATTCAAACGATGCATCCCGAAAGTTTTCTGATAACTCAACGTAACCCATAACGTCGTCGCGCGCGATCGGCTCTTCGACCCATTTCAAGTTATAAGGGAGAAAGTGCTGAAGGTGACGCTTGGCTTCGTCAACTCCCAAGAACTGATTCGCATCCACCATCAAGTCGGTTTCCGTGCCGATCGCTTCCCGCAACAAGCTAATCCGGTCTACATCGCTATCGAGATCCTGGCCAACCTTGAGTTTGAAAGCGTCAAATCCTTTGTCTCGCATGCGTTGAATGGTTTCAAGAATTTTTTCGTTAGACAGTCCCAGCCAACCGGCGGTGCAGTACGCTTTGGGTCCCACTTCGGACATTTCTTTTTCGCGAAGAAACTTGCTACTCGACGCCTGATTGAGAATATTCAGCGCTTCGTCGGGAGTCAGTGCATCCTTGAGGTTCCGCCAATCGATACAATCAACAACGAATTCGGGCTCAAGATCGACCAGGAGTTTCCACAGGGGTTTGTTTTCAG
This sequence comes from Mariniblastus sp., assembly GCA_047639375.1. GTDB lineage: Bacteria > Planctomycetota > Planctomycetia > Pirellulales > Pirellulaceae > Mariniblastus. The sequence continues at coordinate 6,462 of JBLINZ010000277.1, forward strand.
ACTTGGCCCAAAGATCCCACATGGCATTGAGGATTGATCCGCAGGCCATCCGAAAAACGCCATCGTGCAACCAGCGCAACTGGTGGTGATCGATCAATCGTCGATAGAGTTCGATAGGAGACCGGGTAAAGTCTTGCAGTTCGCTGCCCACGACGAGTTGCGCAAGGTCTCTGATTCCATGGCAAATCCAATCGGTTCCCGCTCCGACCGTAAAAACAACAGAAACCCCTCGTAATCCAGTATCAGTTTCCAAGTGAAGCAAGGCGGATGAATAGTCCGGCTTGATATGAAATGGATCAGAACCAAGAAGTTTGTCCGATGTGGGGACTCGCAAATCAATCACTTTGGCGGCGGTAATTCTCACGGTCCACTATTGGGGTTAGGCAGGTTCACGCGGGTGTTAATCAAATGCTTCCCACTCCGTACGATGGCGTTCCAAGGCCACCGTACAACAGCGGTCGCAGGTCAGGCTGTGCCTGACACTTGGCATGTCCGATTTTACGATTCTTGAATTGCAGTTTGCTTTTGCGTGCCCAGTCCGTCAATCCCGAGTTCAACGACATCTCCCGGTTGAAGATAAGTCGGTGGATCGAAACCAAGTCCCACACCAGCCGGCGTTCCGGTAGAGATTACGTCGCCTGGCAGGAGGGTCATGAATTGACTCAGATAGCTGACTACCTGTTGGATGTTGAAGATAAAATCCGACGTATTACTATCCTGAATTTTCTTGTCATTGAGTTTCAACCACAGCCCCAAATTGTTGGGATCGGGAATCTCATCTTTCGTCGCCATAAACGGCCCGAACGGCGCGAAGGTATCGGCTGATTTGCCCTTCACCCACTGCCCCAGCATTTCCAGCTGCCATTGGCGCTCGGAATAGTCATTGTGGACTGCGTAACCGGCAACATGTTCGAGTGCGTTGGCTTCAGAAACGTATTTGGTTTTCTTTCCAATCACTACCGCAAGCTCGACTTCCCAGTCAGTCTTTTTCGAGTTGCGCGGGATTACAATGTTGTCGTTCGGACCAGTCCAGGCACTTGTAGCTTTAAAAAACACGACAGGCTCCGAAGGTGGTTCCATTCCAGCTTCTGCAGCGTGTTTTGCGTAGTTAAGCCCCACGCAGACGATCTTTGAAGGTCTTGCAATCGCAGGTGCCAATTGAACATCGCAGACATCGAGTCTGGGTGCAACTTTTTGGTTCGATTGCACCCATTGAGCAAGTTGATCAAGTCCATTGCTGCCAAAGAAGTCTTCGTTCCAATCCTGCCCAAAACCGGAACAATCCAGGATTTCGTTCTCGGAAATTAAAATGCCGGGCGTTACAGTTCCGGTCTGATTTTCAATGCGTGTTAACTTCATCAGTCAATCGATAAAAAAGTTTCAGGGATGAATAGCTCGGGAGCAGTTTGTCAGCAAAACAAACTAGCGCAAAGAGGTTACTCCGCCATCAATGTCGTAGGCAGAAGCAGTAATGAACGACGATTTTTCGGAACACAGGAACGCCGCGAGTTCGGCGATCTCACTCGGTTTACCCATTCGACCGATCGGTTGATATTTCGACAGCTTATCGAACATTTCAGGTCGCTCTTCTTCGCCATAGTTTTTTTCAAGGTAGCCGTCAACAAATGGCGTATGCACACGTGCGGGGCAGATGCAATTGGCTCGAATGCCTTTGTCGATATAGTCGCGGGCCACCGAAAGAGTCATCGTCAACACTGCCCCTTTCGACATCGAATACGCAAACCGATCCGAGATCCCAATCTTGGAAGCGATGGAAGCGAGATTGAGTATGACTCCTCCCCCCCCATCCAACATCTTGGGAATTCCGAAATGAAG
>JBLINZ010000278.1:0-8267 GCA_047639375.1 Mariniblastus sp.
AGCAACATTCGTATCGGACCATCGATTCGGATGTTCGTTTTGATCCTGAGGATTTGGCTTGATGGTTCTCCAAAAATCTCGCTCAACCTGCTCAACAGCCAGTTTTTCTTTTTCGATTTTGATCTGTCTGGCAGGATCGGGAATTTTGAAATCTGGCTCATCAGAATTATTGAGAAACGCCATCAAGCTAAAATAATCGGTATGCGAAATTGGATCGTACTTGTGCGTGTGACATTGGGCACAGCCGACGGTCAGACCTAGCCAAACCGTCCCGGTCGTGGCAATTCGATCCACCATCGCCAAATAGCGATACTCTAATGGATCGATCCCGCCTTCCTCATTGAGCATCGTATTTCGATGAAATCCAGTGGCAACCATTTGCTCAGGGGTAGGGTGGGGCAACATATCTCCGGCAAGCTGCTCAATCGAAAACTGGTCGTAGGGCAAGTCATCGTTGAACGAGCGAATGACCCAATCTCGATACGGCCAAATGGAACGCTCCCGATCTTTTTCATAGCCGTTGGTATCGGAATACCGCGCTAAATCCAGCCAAGGCTGAGCCCAACGCTCTCCGTAATGAGGAGATTCCAATAGTTGGTCGACCAGTTTTTCATAGGCCAAGGGATCCGTCGAACCGGCGAAAGCGTCCGCTTCCTCGACCGTCGGTGGCATCCCAATGAGGTCGAGGTAGAGCCGCCGAACCAAGGTGAATCGATCGGCGCTGGGACTGGGTCGCAAACCGCGTGATTCCAACTTACTCCAAACGAATGAGTCAATCGGATTGAGCCCCCAATCCGATGAGTGGTCAGGAACCTCTGGACGTTGTGGTTTCTCGAATGCCCAATGCCTCTCGTATTTCGCACCCTGCTTGATCCAATTGACCAGAATCAGTTTTTGCGACTCAGTAAGCGGATGGCCTGCTTCGAGCGGTGGCATGATCGAATCACCATCTTCGGAAAAAATCCGTTCAACCACCGAACTGCCTTCTGCGTCACCAGGCAAGATTGCTTCCATCATGATCGCGACGTCTCGATCGTCGAGCCGCAAGTCGGCTTGCCGCTCGTGTTCGTCCGGACCATGACAAGCGAAACAACTTTTGGTGAGGATTGGGCGCACATCACGATTGAATGAAATTTCTTGCCCAGAAAGATCACCGGCAAGCATGATCGTCAAAAAATGCCATCCCCAGACTGTCGCAAACAGGTTTCTCATGATTCGCATCGGTCGCTCATCTCGTTTCACGTCGCAGCCTCTCATAAGGAATGGTCACTCTGATTGTCCCATGAACGCAGGCGACATGCCACCGATGGTAACCCGCCCCGACGCAATGGACGTGTTGATTGAATGACCGGTAAAGCGTCAGCCATGGTAGCCCGAATGCGTCAGCGAGGGTGAGCACTCGTTCAGGGTCCACCTTCGATCGCAATGCGTCCTCGCATAAGCATCAGGTTCCTCTTGACGCATTCAACTAGGTTGGTTTAAAAATTTCACTGCCAAGGCGAGTTTCCATCTCAGTGGCTGAGCGACAATTTCGGCGGGACGTCGCGATCATGCAACATCGCACCCCAACGTGAGCCACGACACAAATTGCAACATAAGTCTCACCAGAAGCTTTCATCGCTTGCGATTTGAACCAAAACATTTACGATCATTTTGTAGTGTATCTAGTATTGCGAGATTAAAATGGCAAAAAATCCCCCTCAAGAGCCTTGGTATAAAGACGGACTCAAGTTCTCGTGCTCGGGCTGTGGAGATTGCTGCACCGGTGCTCCCGGTTTTGTCTGGGTCAATCAAGAAGAAGTTGCAGAAATGGCCAAGCTCGTTGAATTATCGATCGACGACTTTCATGCGCAGTACACCCGCAAGATCGGCATCCGTCATAGCTTGAAGGAATTTAGCAACGGCGATTGCTATTTCTTTGACCAAGAAACCCGAAAATGTCAGGTCTACGAGGCTCGACCCCGGCAATGCAAAACTTGGCCGTTTTGGGACAGCAACTTGAAGACGCCCGAAGACTGGGAGCGAACCTGCGACGATTGCCCAGGAAGTGGCACCGGCAAACTTCATCAGCTGGGAGAAATTGAAGAAAGCCGTAAGACGATAAAAATCTGAGCAACCGGATCTCGACTCATTTTCACTCCCCGCTCGGCGATGATTTTTCGTTTACGGCCTCGGCGATGCTTGACGCCATCTTATTTGCTCAAACAACCTTGAGTTGGCCCCTCTGCGCCACTAAAGATTGACACTAGTCCTTTCTACGCATATAGTTAGGTCAATTCGATTCCTCGGTTGTTTCGTCTCGTTTCCAAGATTCTCGAGCCATTTCCTCTGGTTCCCGTGGGTTCAGATTGGCCCTTCCCAAGAAAATCACAAGGACGAATGAACAAGCACAACGCTTTTTGCGTTGATACCGTTTCATGATGAATACCGCGCCATTTCTCGTAGATCAAGCGATCAAGAACTCGGAGTGCCAAAATGACTAAAAAGGAAATCGTCAAGACAATCTCCGAAGAGATTGGCCTCACGCAGCTCAAGACCAAGGAAATTGTCCAAAAGACGTTTGACGCGATCATCGATGCTTTGGTTAGCGAACGACGGATCGAGCTACGAAACTTCGGAATTTTTGAAGTCAAGAAACGGGCCTCGCGCGACGGCCGAAACCCAAAAACTGGTGAAAAAGTTCACGTGCCAGAAAAACTCGTCGTGACTTTCAAACCGGGCAAGGAAATGGAAGAACGTATTACTAATCTTGACAAAGACACTCGGTTCAGCGAATCAGGTTTTATGCCACACATGAAAGACGAACTGGATGCCGCCCAGAAGCGCGATCAAGACTTAAAGGGTCAATAGATTCGACGTTCCAATGGAACGGTTAGGCATCGTTACGAGTGCTGCTGGTTGATTGGATGATGCTTGACATGTGCGAGAGCCAAAACATTCGTTGAATTTGCCGCCCTTGATGATTCGGTTTATTACTACGAAGATGGATTTGCCAAGCCAAGCCCGGTCCAACCCCCAATCAGCCGGTGGTAGAATACCGTCGGTCTATCAGCTAGGTCGACTTCAATCACGAACCCCACGATCAAAGAGGCTTCGGTCTCTGCGCGAGTAACTCATGGCGAATATTTTCCGAAACCTGCCTTCTGTCAGCCAACTCTTGGAAAGTCCTCAGTTAAAACAGATGGTCGAGTCCGTTAATCACAACGTTGTGGTCGAAGGCGTTCGCAAAGCCCTCGACGATCTCCGGTCTCAAGTTTCTACTGCGACTGGCGAAGTCTCGATTCCGACGCCAGCCGAATTGGCTGATAAAATTGCCAACTGGCTGAAGTCGGAAGAATCTCCTTACTTGCGACCCGTCGTCAATGGGACAGGCATCATTCTCCATACCGGCCTGGGCAGGGCTCCGCTTGCCCAAGAAGCCTTGGCTGCGGTCGTAGAAATCTCGCGGGGCTACGCCAGCGTCGAAATTGATGTGAAGACGGGCGAGCGCGGTCAACGCATCAAAGCGGTAGAACGATTGCTATGTGAATTGACAGGCGCCGAAGCGGCAGCCATCGTCAACAACAATGCCGCTGCCACCATGTTGACGCTGTCAGCGTTGGCAGCCGGTACCGAGGTGATCGTCTCTCGTGGGCAACTCATTGAAATCGGCGGAAGCTACCGCTTGCCTGACGTGATGGAATGCAGCGGAGCGAAACTTCGCGAAGTCGGGACCACCAACAAAACGCATCTAGAAGACTACGAGCGAGCGATTGGCGATCAAACCGGTGCCTTGCTTAAAGTCCACCCAAGCAATTTCGAAATCGTAGGGTTCACGAAAACCGTCTCTACCAAAGAGATGGCCGACCTCGCAGCCACTCATCGCCTACCCATGATCGACGACGTCGGCTCAGGCGCCCTGTTGGATTTTGCCCAATTTGGATTGATGGACGAACCGATCGTCGCACAAAGCCTCAAGGACGGTGCCGATGTCGTGTTGTTTAGCGGTGACAAGTTGATCGGTGGCCCCCAATGCGGAATCATCATCGGCAAACAAAAATACATCAACAAGATCCTCAAGAACCCTTTGATGCGGGCGATGCGCGTCGACAAAATGACGCTCGCCGCCTTGGCCGCCACGTTGAGACTGTATCGTGATCCTGAGCAAGCCCAACAACAAGTTCCGATCCTGCGGATGCTTTCCATGCCGGCCGAGAACCTCAAGCTTCGTGCCACGAAAATCGCTCAACAGATTGGTCACCTGCCGTTTATCGAATCCTGTGACGTGGTCGAGGATCAATCGATGCTGGGTGGTGGAAGCCTTCCCACTCAAAAGATTCCGACTTGGTGCGTTGCGATTTCCCCGGCAGGCCAGTCGCTTAACAAGCTCGCCCATCAACTAAGAAATTCCAACCCATCGGTGATGGGGCGAATTCAAAAGGAACGACTGTTCCTTGACTTGAGAACCATCCAACCCTGCCAAGACATGGATCTTGTCACGGTGTTTGAGTCCCTCGAGAAAAAACCAAGCGAATGATCGCTGGAGTTTGAACTCGGGAGAGCCGGCTGGAAAGTTTTAACCCGCCCTCGACATCCGAGAGCGGTGGCTTAGATTCACTCGGTGGCAGGTGCTCTTCGCATATTAATGCGAGGTGTGATGATGCCAAATTCAAGTCATCACCAGTCGAGAACTCTGGGCTCCCTTCTGTTCGAAAATTCGGACGGGAACGGCTGGCCATCTAATCCAACTCGCTCCTAATTGGTGGGGTGAAGAATTGGGGATGAGTGCCCCACAAGTTCATTTGTCCAACCACAACGATTTATAAACGTTGCCTGCCGGCTCATCGTTAAACGAGAAATCGCCCCGAATATTGAATGTACAAACCAGCTCGCGACCGGCAATCTAAGGCGACTCTTTTAGCGAACATCGAGAGGCCAAACTATCTTAAAGCCACGCCGCCTGTTTGCGAATATTGGAATCTGAGACTTGCTCATTGAGTGTGAACGCATCGTACACAAGGCCGATTCCGAATAAGCCACCGGTCAACAAGTACGCCAATCCAGTGAAAATCTTGGCTTGGTAAAACCGATGGACTCCCGTCCAGCCCAAGAACACAAACAAGATCCAGGCCAAGTTAAAGTCGACTGTCCCGGAGCGAAATCGAGTGTCGGCGTCCCGATCCATTGATGGAATCAGAAACAGATCGACAAGCCATCCAATACCGAAGAGGCCGAATGTTAGGAACCAAAGCAATCCGGTAAACGGACGACCAAAGTAAAAACGATGGGCTCCGGTAAACCCAACGAACCACAACAGGTAGCCGATCGTCATTGAATGAGTGTCTGCATATCCAACCGGGACGTATTTTACGTAACGGATGTGTTGGTCGGCCGAGGGCTTGCCAGTTTTGACAGGTGGATAGCAAATTCCGTCGTTCATTTTTTGATCCAAGTTTCATTGATGGCCAATGTGTTAACCAGTGTAGATATTCGCCCACAGAAGCCGGTTATTGAGAAAAATCATGACGATTATCGGGACAACTTGAATTCCCATCGAAGCGCGAGGATTCCTGCGACTCGGGGTGTTTTGCTGTTCAAATGCAAAGAATCAGCCGGAAAAACCCGTTCGAAACCGCGAGTTTAGAAAAACTTCACGGCTTGTGACCTCATGTGTCGGCGAATCCGCGAAATGAGTATTGGCAAAGGAAATCGCCATCTTTCAACTCAATCGAGGCCTCAGCCATGCTTATCCAAATCTTAATTACCGTCGGATTCATCGCCGCCACGATGTTTTCAATCCAGGTCAACGTCCGTGTCCAAGACCGGCATCCGATCGCGTAAGGTAAGCACGTAGGATGGGCACACTTGCCTGTTGGAGCGTTCCGAGCGCAACCCCGGTTTTGCGACCAACCAGCGCGCCTTCATGCCCACGAGACGCTCGAACAAATATTCCCAAGCTGCTCGTTGAATAAAAACGACGTAAAAAAAGCAGGCAGCGAATAATCGCTGCCCGCTCTTAAAGTCACTGTCGAAAGGGTTGTCAAACTAACATTTTGACATCTAACCCATTTCGATTTCATAGCCTTGACGGTAGGGACGCTTGAGGAATCCGTTGGCTTCGTCGTCGCCGACGATTTGCTCACTTGAATTGTCCCATTTCAAATCCCGACCCAAGCGTGCTGAGATTCCAGCCAAGTGGCAAACGTTGAGCATTTCCATGTGGGAATGGACATCCGAAATCGGCTCGACTTGCTCACGATGGCAGTGCAAAAAGTTGGCCCAATGGGCTTTTCGCTCATTCTGTTCGAGCGGCAGTCCTTTGTACACTTTCTGAATCGCGTCCTCGGGTAGAGGATTATCAGCAAGCTGCTTTACAGGTGCTCCGTCTAACGCCCCTCGGCTGACGAAAATCCGTCCTTTGTCACCTTCAATCAGTACACCGTTTCGGCCTTTGCTGTTGATCACGACTTCGACATCGCCAGGATACTTAACGCTGAAGCTAAAACTGGTCGCCGTATTGTATTGATTGTTCGTGGTCGGCACACCATTCTTGTAAGGCACAGGGTGCTCAGCTGAACCACCAATCGAAATCGGTCCGTCAGCCATCCCATTAGCCTTGAGGGCCCAATTCGCGATGTCGACATGATGAGCGCCCCAGTCGGTCAGCTTGCCGCCTGAGTACTCGTACCACCAGCGGAATTCGTAGTGACAATTTGAATTGCCACGCCTTTTCTTGTCTTTCGCATTGGGAAGATTTCGATAATCGACTTTGGGAGCCGGGCCCAACCAAAGATCCCAATCCAACCCTTGGGGGACGTCAGCAACCGGAATTTCCGGGCAACGAGGTGCCCCGCCAATGCAACATTCAATCCGTTTGATTTTCCCCACGCGTCCATCGGCCACCATCGCGATGGCTTTGGTAAACAAATTGAACGTGCTGCGCTGCTGTGTTCCGACTTGGACGATTCTGCCAGTTTCCTTCTGAACCTTGCGGATCAATTTGCCCTCGTCGATCGTCAGCGTCATGGGTTTTTCACAGTACACGTCCTTGCCTGCATACATCGCCTCGATCAAAGGCTTGGTGTGCCAGTGATCGGGAGTCGCGATATGAACGACTTTAATGTCGTCACGTTCCAAGACTTTGCGGTAGTCGGAATACGTGTCGGCTTTGCCTTGGCTTAAGTTTCGGTTGGTCGAATCTTGGCGACTCTTGTCGGCGTCGGCGATCGCGACGACGTCGACCCAAGCAGAGGCAGCACGCATATTTCCGTTGCCCATTCCGCCCGCACCGATCAATCCAATCGGAATTCGATCGTTCTTAGCCGTTGTCTCACTCGCGAGAAGCTTGGGCGAAGAAAAAAAGTAGGGCATCCCAGCAGCTGCGGTGCCGACCACAACTGTCTTTTTAAGAAAATCCCTGCGGTCGTTTGAATTGTTGGTCATGTTGGTGTCCAGTGTGAAAATTGTTCAGCATCCACGATGATCGAAAACACTATTGAATGAGAGTTTTGGTCATCAAGTTTTATTGAATGGATTCGAGCTCAGTCATCATTTCTCTGATCAAGATGAGCAATCTGCGAACTCACTCAATCTATCGACCAACTTATCAGAAATCCTAGCCTTCGATCGGGTAACTTATTCAAAAACCCAACGACCGACTTGCCCGTCATTAAGATCGATATAATAAAGGTTGCCATCCGAACCTTGTTGAATATGGACAACGATTTGAGCACCCGTTGAGCACGTTTCTACGTTGGTGATATTGCCGTTGGAATCAAAACTGATATTGCGAACGATGCCTTGGCCCAGATCATTGAAGAACAAGTCGCCTGAATACTCGCTGGGGTAGCTTGTCCCAGTGTCGACATCCCCCAAAATAATCGCGTCGACAATCAAATTGTTGTCAAATTTGTTTTCCGAATCGTATTCAAGCCCAGACGTCGCGACCCGAATTTGGTCGGCCGCGACCGTTTCATTCGTCTCAAAAGAATACGTCTCAAAAGACTGTCCCACACTCCAGGTTTGTTGCGTGGCTCCGTCAATCTACAGCTCAAGCAATTCGCCACCCTCTGTCCCGGCGGCAATCAACTGAACGGAATGAAAGCATCATTCGTGGCTCGATGACTTCAACCGAAAGCTGGTCTTCACCTTGGCTGGGTGTTTGGCGGCAGTGCGACGGCTAACAAGTTGCTTGATCAAGTTCACGACGGAGGCCTGGGCGGGCTGAGTAGCCTTGGTCGTTTAAGTGGCGATATTGTAGTAACTAGTACTGCCATCTGACACCGAGA
>JBLINZ010000279.1:0-8259 GCA_047639375.1 Mariniblastus sp.
CCGAAACGTGCGTCAACGCCTGAACGATGGCGTGGCACTTGAGGCTGCACGTCTCGCGCGGGTTCTGCATCTCGTGAATTCTAAGCACATTTTGTGTGTCGAGTCTGGCCTTGATCTCGTGGACAAACTCCCAAGCTTGGTCGGTGCGATGATCGACGACTAGATGGACTTCGTAGCTTTTGTATTGCTGTCGAAGAATCCCTTCGAGCGAATCCTTGAGAGACGGGTCGCAACCGCGAACGCTCATGATGACCGCCGCATGCTGCTGCTTGGATTCCGGCGCCAAAACTGGCTGTTTGCGCTGAAACCACCGTCCGAAAACGACAGCAATACTCCCTTGCACGATCGAGGCGCCCACCAGGAGCAGCGCGGCGATGATTGCAATGGAAGTTAGCATGAGAATTTTCGAAACAGGGAAATGAGAATTGTGAGTGGATCTGCAAGTTCATGGCGGGCGTTAACTTGATTTTAGCTAACGAAATAACATCCCGACCATCAAACGAGTAAATCGTGGGAGGTCTGCCCAAAAGGCAGGGTTAAGAAGCAACGGGTTCTCGCGCTTGAGCCCAGATTGAGTCAAACGCCAGTCAGCCGTTGAGCCGGAAATCAAATGCCGCCCGCCCGCCAAACGTAAATTCTCAGAGGCTTCTTCACCCGAAACATAACACTTGAATCGCCCGCCTGGGGTATGAGCATAGCCATGGGACTGATGAATCGCACCGATCACCTCGGACATTTTGACAACCGGCAATTTGTTTGTTTTGGCCGAGTGGATCATCCAATTGTCCCAATTGCCTCGGCCGATGGCAAAATCTGGAACGTCGTTGTAAAGCTCCCGATTGAAAACGAAATATTCTTTACAGACATTGGAGCTGAATTTGCCTTTACGTCGACAGTCGGTCAACAAGGCTTCTATTTGATGTAGTTTGTCAAAATCAATTTCTGCGTCGACGTCGAGGTCGGTACGCCGGCCAAAAGCCACAAATTGATCGAACTGATCTAAACTGTCGAGGATCTCGACGGCTCGAATAAAATCCTTCATCAAGATTACATCGCAATTACAGTAAGCCAGGAATGGAGACTGGGTTTCGCGGTGAGCGATTTCAAACGCCGAGCTAACGAGTGGCGTGCCATGCTCGTTGAATCTAATGCCAGTCGCGTGTCGGACTCCGAGTTCGTGTGCGGTTTCCGCGATCCCATCCTCGTCGCCAATAAGAAGCACTTCCACTTCGGGACTCAGTCTGGCCCATGAATTGATCGCGTTACGTTGGATCTGATCCGTCTCTGTCCCGAACGGCTTGGGCAACGCAAAAATCGTGATCAGTGGCGTGCGCGCTTCTCGGGATTGCGCATCGCTTTCCATCGCGGCCCCGGATTGCGGAGTCGTTGTGGCGGAAACGGACTGAGTCTCGTGTTGCAGCATTGGATTGCGTTGCGGTTCCTAAGCAAACATGGATCTAAACTTGCGGTATTGGACTACCCATTTCCGAATCCAGTGGGCGGCGGTCAGATCCCAAGCTCGCTTGAGATCGAAGTCAGGCTTGGCAGGACGCCAGCCAGACCAGGCGGTTTGGTCAAGGAAATCGTAGAATCGGTCTCTGAGCGGATGGCAGGGTTGAAAATCCCAGGGCTTGAATTCAGTCGTAAAATGAATCAAAGCCGGGTCGTCCCGCATGGCAATGAATTCTGCTTCATCGATCGGACTGCTGCCTTCATCTGGGTATTCGTAAACGTGAGCGCCTTGGTTCCAGCGAGCCGGAAGCTTCCCCCACTGGCCAGCGAAAACGACGTTCAAAGCGTATTGATCCCAGCACCATACGAAATTTCTATTGTCACGAAGGCAGGCCAGTAATCGCTTGTCGATTGACTCGGCACGCCAGCGGGCAAGGTTTAATACCATGACGCCACTGTTGAAATAGGGCTCGGCCCCATCAAGCTCCAGGGCTTTCCAGTTTGGGACCGGAGCGATTGCCGCCAAGTGCGGAATGGCTTTATTGAGTCGGGTACGTTGCTCTGGAGCCAACGTCGAACGAGCGGCGTAGGCATCGACGTAGGGGCAAGCGATGTCGACGGCCGCCAAGCAATAATGGTTGCCCAATTCGGCGTTCCAGAGCTCCGTCAGGTCGTCTTTGACTAACACGTCAGAATCAAGATAAATGACTTTTTTGATCGAGTCCGGCAATAGTCTCGCAGCCAATAGCCGAAAGTATGCGGTATGTGTGATGTGATGAGAAATGCCGAGATCGGCGATTTCTTGACGATCGGGGCGGAGCACATGGACCGTGATAGGCAAGTCAAATAATGTTTCACGAAGCCCGGTCCAATTCGACTCGCTGATTCCTCCGTCCATCAACAACACATGCAACTGGCTGCCATCGCGCAGGGCATTCACGGCCGACAACAACGTCACAGCCAGTGGCTTGACGTAGTTGTCGTCTGACGCGCATAGCACGATCGGGTCGGTTGCGGAGACCGATTCGAGTGGCAGTTTCTGTTGGCTTAGTTCTTGGATCACTGGGTTATTATTGCACGCTTATTCGGGTGGCTACTGTTTCAAAGTCGGATTCGGGGTCGATCCTGAATGATTTGATTCCGTCGCCCTACGAGTCGACCCAGGTTCATTCTTTCGCTTTCGCATTGCAGTCATCAAATCGAGCATTTTCTGACGAATGCGAACAATCGGACCCGCGATCGGGTGCTTTTCAATCTGCTCAAAGATTTGATGGGCCTGCTCCAGTTCCGATTGTATTTGGGCCAGGTCCCCGTGTAGGGCTTGGATCTCTCGTCTGGCATGAGAAAGTTCCACCTGAAGCACCGTGGTTTCGTCGTTGCGAAACTCTTCGGCTGAGCCGAAAATCTTTCGATGCGAAAACTCAATTGGCATCTGTGCCACGGGTGCCAGCATCGCTGCAGGAAACGAAATTGGCTGGTCTGGATTTTGGGCAATCTGTGCAGCAGTACTGTCTAGCATTTTTTGAATCAGTCCCGCCAGGCGTTGACTTGAGTCGTCGCCATCATACAGTGCGTCTGCCAACTGAGTTTGCTGAAACAGCATCCGCTTCGCATCTCGCTGCGCCATTTGCTGAAGCGTTGGCCCAATGTGTTTAGCGGAGCAAATGTCCCAACCGGCGGAAACGTAGTGAGGGCAATTGTGGTAATCCAAAACTGCGACAGGGAGATTGAGATTCATGGCCTCGAGGACTGCGGTGGAAGGCGTAGAAATGACCGCGTCAATGTTGGGAAGAATTTCAGCAAGCTCTTTGCCGGTTAGGTCGGAGAGCTGGTTGGTGACGCCAATCGATTCAGCCAAGCCACCGGTCAATCGCCAGATAAATTCGACGGGCTTGGTAATCCTGTTGGAGTCGGGCACTGAGTCGCGGGTTGGGTTTGCTGTGCAGCAGTCGATGCTTGAGTTGTTGGCGCACCAAGTCTTCAAATCAAGCAGACTTTGGCGGACCGTTTCGATTTGACACGGCGTAAAACCGGGAGTTTTCGCGGTCATCACCAAGACTCGAAACGTCTCGTCCGTTCGGCAAGCTCCAGTGTCAGTGGACGCATCGCCGTGGCTGGCGATTCGCGGGATCCCCACGATTTCCGTTTTCCCGGCATTTCCCCAAGAGTCAATAATCCTCGCTTGCGAAGCTCCAATGCAGGCGACTTTGTGGGCCAACGCCGGACGCATGGTGTACGGGCAAGCGATCTCATCGGGGCTGTTTTCCCAAGCGTTTCGCCACTCCAAAATCCCATCGATCATGTAAAGCGTCGCCACATTTCGCTGTTTTAGGACTTGGCAAGCGTGACGGAATCGGTCGAAATGCTCGGAATAGAAAATCGCCAGATCGCCCGGTTGGGCTGCAGACAAGACGGCATCCACCTCGGCAATTTTGATGTGCAACTGCGATTGAAGCGGGGCCGCGTGGTGGGCCACTTCTGCAGGTTGTCCAACAAAAAAGACAGATGCGTCTGACATGCAAATCGGAGGGGCAAGAACTATGTTGCGAGGCGACCCATGTTCTGCAATGCGTGAGCCGGATCGTCAAACACACATTCGTTGGCAAATGTGCGAACGTCAGTCAATCGAAACTGGCTGGCCATCATTTCTGGCGCACAATCGATACAACGTCTCTTCGTCTGTTTCGGTTGAGAGCGAGTGTACGCTTCCATCACCCGCCACGAAATTAACAGCGCCTGGGTGTCCGCTACCGAAAATTGGATACTCGCCCGGGGATAATTCTAGCGTTCGGGACGCTGCCAATCCCATGGCATATCCTCCGATTCGCATGAACGTCTCCGGTTCATCGCCGTTGTAAATGGCACCGTCACCCCACCCGTGTGACTCGAGCTCGCCAAATGTACTGACGTATTTTTCACCAACGAACAAAGTATTCGATGTCCCGTCAGAGATGGAAGCAAAACTGTATCGCCCTCGTTCACCGCTGACCAACACGTCATTGACGACTTTATTTTGACTGGTCAATCCAGAACTGAAAACTCCATCGACAGGCTCTTCGAATTTGGCCCACGCGTCATAGGGGAAGTATCGCTGGGTGCCGGCGTTACCGGCGTAGTCACCGATTGCGCCTAGCGGACCGTCGGACTCGTAATCGCTGATGTTTTTGGTGCGCTGCCGTGAACTGCACAACATCATGGTCATGGGTGTCTGGACGAGCGTCGGATCTTGTGCGGCGTACTTGCGATTCGTTTCAAGCTGATCGTAAAGATTATTCATCTCCAAGTAGGGCATCAAATAGACGGGCCAAGTCATGAACTTGTCAGCGGCGCGAGAAGGAGGGAGAAATTGTCGTGACGATTCGTAATTGTGAATCGCAACTCCGATTTGTTTCAAATTATTGAGACAATGCGTCCTGCGGGCCGCTTCTCGAACCATTTGAATTGCAGGCAGGGACATGCCCATCAGGATCCCAATGATCCCGATGGTCACTAAAAGCTCGACCAGCGTAAAACCTTGTTTTCGGCGCATTCTGCAACCCGGAAAAACTTGAAAGCATTCGTACCACTTATTATGACGCACAGTTTTACAAACTGTTCCAGTAAGAGTAGCTTTTCCTTGGGTTTAGCCAAGTAAATAAGGACTATCCGGCTGAAGTCGAGCGCTTCAATCCCCTATTTTCCTTGAAGAAGTGAACGTTTTAGCTCGGAATAAACTTGCTCCTCCGAAAATCCGGTTTGAGACAGTTTTGCGGCGGCGGCTTGCATGGCTTCGAGCGCTTGAGGGGATTCAGCCAGCTCCTGGAGGCAGTTAATGAAATCCTCCGCCTCTTCGCAGATCAGGATTCCAGTATGCTTAGCTTCGTCGAATCCGGCGTGCCCCTGGCGAGTCGTCAAGACTGGCTTGCCATTCGCAATAGCTTCGCAATTCTTGATTTTCAATCCCGTTCCAAACTCAACGGGATTAACCACCACATCGACTCGGTTATAAAACGTTTCCAAATCAGCGATCGAGCCCAGCAAATCAATTTGGATCCCATCGGCCGCTTCGAAAATGTCTGACTGAACCAGCCACTGGCAGACGCCGCCGGCGACGACCAGGCGAAACTCTTTTGCCTCAACAGATTCCATCAAGGGTAGCCAGACGGTCGTGAGGAACGACTCAATCGCCTGCAAGTTGGAAGCGTTGGCGGATCCTAAGTAGCCAATCGTCAATGGGCCTTCTTCAGTCTGAGCTGCCGAATCGCTAGACGTCGGCCCGCTCAACGGGCGAATGGAAACACGCTGGCCAGCCGAATGGCCACAGAGAATCGTCTTCGACTCAGGAGCCATTTCCCGAAACAGTGCCGCTTCGTGTTCCTGGATTGCAACGATCGAATCGAATTGACGAAGGGAAGTGGCTTCTTCGTCTCGGGTCAACTCAATCCAATGCTGAAAACCGCGATCACGAAATTGCTGAGCCCGCAAATGCAAAACATCATGCGTGTCGACGAGGCATTGTGTTGAACCGCGTTGAGCTTCGGTCAAGGACTCAAGCAAATAGCCTAGCTTGACATATTGGATCAGAATTGAATTGGGCTTGAACGATGAAACCGACTCGCCGAACGCGGTGATCGCCCACGGCCAACGGTAGTCTGCCAAGGTCGGCGTTGGCGGCGTTTGGTGGGCGGCCGAGTCAGCGTCTTCTTCATCACCGGCTCTGTTTTGGGCCCAAGTTTGAAATTGATTCTTGGTGGCGTTGGCGTACCAGCCAATCTTGTTGCCAAGCTGCTGTGGGGGTTGATCGGACGAGCGTTGCTCGACGTCAAGATTTTGTTCCTCAATCAGCTCTTGGTCCAGCGAGGTAAACTGAGGCGAATTTGATTGGCCCAAGTAAAACGATCGAATGTGAAAGTTATCAGCCGAGATCGCTCTGACAAGCGAAGCCATGCGTTGTTCGGCACCGGTCGATTTCCGCCAAAACGGAACGTCCGTAGCCATCAAGAGGCGATGTTGATTCAAATTATTCAAGTTGACCGAGTGGGCTGAGTCGTTGTCTGGACAGGCGAAGCGCATCTTTTTTTTGGCGACGATGACGCTAGGATCAATTTAGCGAAGTAGGTTTCGCTGTCCAGTTGCCAATCAAAGTCGCTTAATTAACATGCCGCAGCCCGTGTAGAAGGCCCGGGGCCGTCAAATCGCTCCTCGACTGATTCGCAAAAAGACTATCGATAAACAAATCGCGAATCGAGCAAAACACTCTTTCGACGTCGACCAAACACAAACCTAGTGGGCGTTAGCGTAGCTCAGTAAAATCAGAGCCGTCAATTTTGCTCGTGGGACCAGGCTCTCTGGAATTAGATATTCGTCTGAGCTGTGAATATTTCCGCCACGAGGACCCAGTGTGTCGATATTCGGCAAGCCAGCCGCGGCGAATTTATTGCCATCGCAAGCGCCGCCGGTCCCACGCCAACTGACGGGAATCGATAACGCTTGGCCACATTGTTCGATGCGTTGCTGAAGGGCAGCTACGTTTTCTGAAAGCGGCTTGGGCGGCGAAGAAAAATAGCCATCCTGTTTAACGTTGATGCCATCGAGTCGATTGAAGGTCGCGACCAAATCCGAAAACTTATTTTCAACCTCTGCCTGTTGCTCCACCGTTTTAACACGAACATTGACTCGGCCGATTGCCAAGTCCGGGACGACATTCAAAGCGTCGCCGCCTCGAACTCGCCCTATATTGTACGTGACTTCTGGGTCGGTATTCAATTGGTCGATGCAGTCGAGTAAACGCGCCAGGGCTGCGATTGCGTTGCGACCCTTTTCGAATTCGCGTCCTGCATGAGCTGCTCGGCCTCGTACGACAAACGTAAAGTTGCCGGAACCCTTCCGCCACGATACCAGCGTTCCGTCCGGCAGTGAGGGTTCGAACAGCAAGCCCAAGTCGCAACGGCCGGCGATCTCATTGATCACTTGAACGCTACCCGGGGAGCCGATTTCTTCGTCTGGATTGATCAGGACTTCCCAGCCAATCTTGCCGGCCAAGGGGCTGGCTTCGAGGGTCTTCAAGGCGTTTAGCATGACGACCAAGCCGCCTTTGGCATCCGCGACCCCCGGCCCATTGAGGTTCCCGTCTTCTCGCGATTGGCATTTTTGAAATGGATGATCGACTCCGTAGACCGTGTCCATGTGAATGCACAGCAAGATTCGCTGAGGGGCGTCGGGCCATTTGGTGATATGAATCATTTGCCCGAGCTCCTGCTGCACCTCCTTGCCGCCTTCGTCGACCATGCTCAGGGGGTGACAGTCCAGGACTTGGATCTCGCCCCCGAGTTCGGCGAAGTTTTCGATCAACATCGATTTCACGGTTTCTAATCCGTCCAAGTTGAAAGTCCCTGAGTTGACGTCGCACAGCTCGCGCACGAGGTGCAACATGCTGTCTTGTTGATTGTCGAGTAGCGTTAGGTGGTCAAGGAGATGGTTCATCGTTCTGTGTTTTTGGTGATTTAGTTGTATTAGGTAGTGGGTCAAGATCGTTCTTGAAAACCAGTTGGACCTGTTGAGCAAGCAGGTTCCGGGGCGGGCCCATCCTGCGGGACGATGTTATTCGGTTTCGATAGTTTTCTTGGCGTCGTTTGTTGGGGCTGGGTCAGTTTTCGATTTGTCGCGATCGAACTCGTCGATGTTTCGCTTGAGCGATAAACGCCAAATGGGCTGGCCCGTAAACTCGCTTGTGAGGATCACGTGCTCCGAATCGGTTGCAAAACAAATGGCTTCGCCTTGTCGTTGCAACGGCAGCACGACCGTTTGTGGCTTGCTGGACATGATGGT
>JBLINZ010000280.1:0-8201 GCA_047639375.1 Mariniblastus sp.
AACGGTACCAAAACTAGTAAACGCAAATCAAGTTCAGTATTGGCTCGGAGCTTTTCTACGTTTTTGCCGTAAACCCCAATGATTGTCAAGAAGAAGAGGTTTTCACGTTGATTCCGCTACGACGATCACAAAGCCCGAGGAGCAGTTTTCCGAATCTGGAAAAACTCAAAAATTCACGATGTGGGACAAATCAGCAGCGTCGAACCAACTATCTTGACCGACGAACCATCTGAATTGCTATTCCGGCTCGGAGGGTTCAGAAGGCTCGTCGCGCCGCTTTTTGATTTGGACATCATCGAACAACATGCGTCGGGGCGGGGTTTCTAGATCGTCAAACTGCCCCGATTTGACTTGGACCACAAACGCAACGACCGCAATGACGGCAACAATCAGGGCGACGGGCAAAGCAATATATAGAACGCTCATTGATTCGTGTCCTTGGTGGAAAGGTTTCTGCCAGCTGTCAATGAAATCGTGACCACTGTCAGAGAGCTGATCGGCATCAGAATCGCCGCGACCAGGGGATTGATCCAGCCCAGCGCTGCCAACGTGGCTCCCAGTATGTTGTATGACAACGAGGCCACGAAGTTTCGGCGAATGGTGCGGTTGGTTGACTTGCTGATTTGCAGAAGTTTCAGAATCGGCTGTAGCCCTTCTTCTGCCAAATAGACGGGAGCCGCAGCCAGGCTGGCCTCAGCTCCATTGTGGACGGCAATCCCCACCGAGGCAGCCGCCAAGGCTGCACTGTCGTTGACGCCGTCCCCGACCATTACCACCGTGGGGTACTGCTGCATTGACGCACTCACTAACTTGACTTTTTGCTCTGGACTCGCTCCGCCTACGGCCAGTGTGCTGGCGATACCCAACCGTGTGGATACGAGGTCGACGACCTTTTGGTGATCCCCCGACAAGACACCAACCTCCCAACCAGCATGCTTCAATTTCTTGATCGCGGACTCGGTGTCGCCTCGAAGTTGATCCCCTACGGAGAGGATCGCATTGACCGTCCCATTGACAACGATCCAACAGGGGGCGAACCCGGAATCCAGAATCCGATCGACCAACTGCTGGTGTCGGTGGCTAACTTGGACACTAAATGCCTCCAGCAGTTTTGCGTTGCCGATCAAAACCCGAATCTTTGGTCCCTCGGCAATCATGCCTTGCCCATCCACTTCGCGGGCTTGATCGATCAGGTGTGACCAGTCTTCTTCTGCCGACCCGATCTCGTTTCGGTTGACAAACTTGACGATTGATTGGGCGACAGGATGCGAAGATTTGGACTCAATCCCTGCCATAAACGATTGGAATTGAGTGTCGCCGTACCAGCGCTTGACTTCCATGTCACCCAGCGTCAATGTCCCGGTTTTGTCGAGCCAAATCATGCCCGGGCGATCAAGGTGCTGCAGGACATCACCGCCTTTGATCATGATTTTCCGTTTGGCAGCCCGCCCCAAGGCGACGGAAACAGCCAGCGGAGTTGCCAGCGCCAAGGCACACGGACAGGCGACAATCAGCAACGCAACGGCACGATCCACCGCCACCGCGGGTTCGATCCAAAGCCACGCAAAGAGAGTCAGGAACGCCATGACAATAATGGATACTACGAATATCCCACCGATATGATTAGCCCATTGAACGATCTTGGGCTTGTCCAATGCCGCCTGCTCAACGAGCCCAATGATTTTACTGAGCCGGGTATCGTTTCCGGTCGCGGTCGTGCGGACTTCAATTGCCGTGCTTTTATTTTGCGTGCCAGCCAAGACCGTGTCGCCGACAGATTTCTTGAGCAATCGCGACTCACCCGAGAGAATCGATTCATCCATCTGGGTTTGCCCCCGCACAATCTCGGCATCGACAGGGACCAGATCGCCGTTTCGAATCTCAAGTAAATCACCGGCTTGCACCAGGTCCACGTACGTCTCAACCGGATGTCCATCGACTATTTTTCGCGTCGTTTTGGGAGTCAGTCGATAGAGCATTTCGACGGAATCAGCCGCTCGATTCTGCTGTCGAAACTGAACCCAACGCCCGACCAATAATAAGAAAATCAAAACCGACAAAGAATCGAAATAGATTTCGCCCGAGCCTCGAATCGTATTCACGATTCCCGCTAGGCTTCCTACCGTCAGGCCCAACGCAATCGGCAAATCCATGTGGGGCGTCTTGGTTCGGAGCGCTGCGATAGCGCCGCGCAAGAAAATTCGTCCTGGCCAAGCGAGCGATGCCAGCCCTACTAAACAACTTGCTACGCGTAGCAACTGCGTCATGCCGCCAGACATATAGGAGAACATTCCAAAGTACAATGACGCGGCAATCAGCATGTTGTTGCCCGCTGCCGCCGCGGCGATTCCAATTCGCATTAAGTGTCGACGGTTTTCAATCTTGCGCAGTGTTTCAATTTCGTTTTCACGAATGGGATGGGGCGTGTATCCCAATTGGTAGAGAGATTGGGCGATCTTCGAAAGCTTGACTTGCTCCGGCCGCCAACGAATCTGAGCCGTTTGTCGCGCCCAATTGAGCTTGACGTCCGAGACACCTGGGACGATCTGAGGGAGTTTCTCAATTAGCCAAATGCAAGCCGCACAGTGAATGCCGTCGAGCAATAATACGATTTCATTGAAATCATGAGGGCCCTCTGTTTCGCTATTCGATTTACCAAAACGAGCCAGAAACGTTGGCTGGTCAAATTCGTCGAAATCAGCTGGCCCACCGCCCAATGCACGCTGAGTCAACGATGCTTCTTCCCCGGACTCAACCATCGAGTAATAAGCATCCAAGCCACTTGAGTGGATTAGCCTAAACGCCATTTTGCAACCGCCGCAACAAAACTGCTGTTCGGCTCCCGTTTCGATCAACCCGATGGGAACCGGCAGTCCGCAATGCGTGCACTCGCATTGGACGTTAGATTCGGACTGGGGCGGAGCGGGATTAATAGTGTTTTCGACGAGAGACAAGGGAGAAAAGCGAATAGTCCTGTTGATTTATATTGGGTGGTTGCAGAATGATCCAGATGACACCCTTGGTAACCGCGACGTCAGCCTGCCGGCGCATTCAAAATTTCTGCTGCCGCCTGCCTCGCTATTTTGCGTAAATAGCAAATTGGGAGACAATTTCGCTAGTCGTCCTGGCAACAGGGCAACTCTTCTTGATCCACTTGATTTACTTGGGTGATCAAATCCTCAGTCTGGTCAACGACTTTGGTGTTTTCACCGATCACAATTGGGGCACGGTAGGCAAGGGTGAATACGCCAATCAGGATGACTAGGCTCGCCATCACGAGCGGCAGTTTTTTCTGAAACGATTGGCCCAGCCGACTCAAACCTAACGTCAACGCGACCATGATCGGAACTGTCCCTGCCCAAAAAACCGACATCACAACCACACCCTGCCAAGGACTTCCCGTCCCCGCTGCCACAATCGCAAAGGTATACAACCAACCGCAGGGCATTAAGCATGAAAACGCACCGATCAACAAGGCCCGTCGAAGAGGTGGCTGCCGAGTGATTTTCTGGAAATGTTTTTGCAAAAATGTTTGCAGTGGGCCCGCAATACTCGGTAGCTGAATTCGAAAGCCAAGCTGACGTGCTAACGCCACGCAACCGACTAAAACCATCAACCCACCCGCCACGTAGGTCGCTGCTTGTTGATAGCTCGCAAACTCAACGCCCTGATTAAGTGCCATCCCCAACGACCCAAACACAGCCCCGACGATCGAATAAGTCACAAGGCGTCCCAGACTATAGGCTGCCGTTGGGACGAGGGCCGATTGACGTTGGCTCGAGAGGGAGTCATTCAATCCATGAGTCCGGGGACTACTTGCCATCAAGGCAAACGGCCCGCACATTCCCACGCAATGCAGACTGCCCAAGAGACTAGCCACAAACACGGTTCCGAGGAGTATCCACATCTATTTGTCCACCGTGATCGTTTGCGTTTGCTCGACGAGGAACAACGACTCAAGCTGGGTGATTGTCCCGTTGAATTGCCATTTTCCACTCTTACGAACTTGGAGATTCCCCTGGTAGATTCCGCCGGCAACTTCGCTCAGCACAAGATCTTGCGGCTGAGCGGCCCAGGCTTTGTGGAACACCGTAAGCTTCACTATTGCGTTTTCAATCGGTACGCCTTCACGGTCAACCAATTTCAGTTGCAGCTCACGAAACTGTCGAAGATCCGCGCTCTCAGCAACCGTAATCCCAGCTTTCCATCCAAGCAGTTCGCTGGCTACCATCCGGGCTTTTTCTTCATCCCAGAGTAATGCTCGCTCGTCATACCCAGCGACGACGGCGTGTGATTGATCGGTAGCCGTCACTGAAATCGCAACCGTCCAGATGACAGCTTGGATCAGAAAGAACATTAGCAAGAACACGCCCCATTTCAATTGGGCCGTTTTCTCGCGGCGTTCCATGGCAATGTTCATGTTGGTCATGATGAATTCCGGTCTGATGACTAATTGGGTTCGATTGAGGAGGTCAGCAGCGTAAAAACACTTGTTGCGCACCGCCGTAAAATAGGGGGACGCCCGTCGCACGGCACGACGACAATTCCCTAGTCATAGGGTCCGATAAGTTTAAATCGATACGACCGCGAAACATCGCGTTCGTTTTCAATTTTAAGTTCAATGTCTGCTCGCCCTAGTACAAACACCTCGCGTGGAGCCAAGATCTCTGCATGAAACGTTTTGGACTCGTTGGGTTCTAGCTCTACGTCAGACTCGATCAAAGTGATTGTGGTTCCGGCAGGCTCTATGACGTGAGTCGTAAACGCCATCGACTCGTCGCTGCGACTGGTTAGCTTGAGCCGTATCAGATTCCGGACTTTACCATCTTCTGAAATCGTATGCGGATTCCCCGGCTCTCGCAGCACCACGCCATCGAACGATTTACTAGCGAGGAACACCCACACAAACGCCGCGGCGATCCCGAGCAGCAGCATCGGGTAAATCGCCGTTCTGACTCGCAACAAGCCTCCCTTGCCACCTTGGTCGCGGGTCTGCGAGCTGTAGCGGATCAGATCCGGCTCACGTCCAACTTTCTTCATCACGAGATTACAGGCGTCAATGCATTGCGTGCAATTGATACACTCCATTTGCAGTCCCTCGCGAATGTCGATCCCGGTTGGACAAGTCGTCACACAGTTTCCGCAATTAATGCAATCCCCCAATACTGGCAGGTTGCTCTCAGCCGCCGGCTTCTTTTTCGCTTTCCCACGCGGATCGCCTCGTCGTTGGTCGTAAGCCACGATCAACGAGTCTTGGTCTAATAGAACCGACTGAAATCGTCCGTAGGGGCAAGCGACCAAACACATTTGTTCTCGGAAAAAGCAAAAATCGAACATCATCCCAACGGTCACAAAAGCCATCACCAAGAACGGGGCGGGATGTTCGAGGGGCGATTGCTGGACCCATTGTCCCAGCCGCTCAATCCCGATGAAGTATGCCAGAAACGTGTTGGCCAAATAGACGCAGACGACAACGTACGCGAAATACTTGGCCGCGGTTCGCCAAGGCGGCACGTTTTTCTTCAAGCCGCCGCGGCCCGATGTGCCATCAAAAAAACGTTCAATCGGACGGAACAAGAACTCCAGGTAAACCGTTTGCGGACAAGCCCATCCGCACCAAACACGGCCAAACAAAGCTGTAAACAAAAACACGGTTAGCAGCAGGCCGACCATGAAAATGGCCAGCAGCATCGTGTCCGTGGGCAAAAACGTAAAACTCAAAATGGTGAAACGACGAGCCGGAATGTCCAGTAACACCAACGGCTTGCCGCCGATCGTGATGAAAGGGATCGCCGTGAAAATCACGATCAAGAGGTACGCGAACCAACGGCGTCGTTGTAGGAAAATCCCCTGGCTGAGCTTGGGCTTGAGCCAACGTCGGCTGCCGTCCTTTTCGAGCGTGCTAAGCACGTGCTCTTCCGATTCCAAAATGGCGGACGCGGAAGCAGGTGATTCGGCAACGATTGATTTGGCGTTCGGGTCGTTCATTTATTATTATTCTTCTTCTTCTGCAGGTCCAGTCTCCCAGGCCGGAATGACGGGTCCTTCTGGGGCTTTACCCGCCACTGGATTTGCACGCATCGAAGCCACGTAGGCGGCGGTCAAGACAACAAGATTCGGATGACTGAGTCGGTTTTTCCAAGCAGGCATCGCGCCGTTGGCGGCTCCCTCGGCGATCACATTGGCGATGTCCTCCACGTGGCGAACATTCTTCCAATTGTCGTCCGTCAAATTCGGACCAACATTCCCTTCGCCGTTGGCAGAATGACAACTGACACAGTTCGTGCTGTATACGACTTTGCCCACGGCCAGCCATTCAGGCTTGTTCATATATTTCGTGATCGTCGCCCGATCGGCAGTCAAGTCGCCAATCTCTTTGAATTTCAAAGTGACGATGCTGGCCATGTGACGGTCGTACTGGTCATGGATCGTTCGTCCATCCACGCCAAAATGAAAATAGACGTAGTAAAGCGGAGCGAAAAAGATGAACAACCAAAACAGAAACTTCCACCAACCCGGAAGCGGATTGTCATACTCCTGGATGCCGTCATAGCTGTGTCCAGTTAAGTTTTCGCCGGGTGGATTGCTATGGTTCAACTGCGTTTTCATCTATTCTTTCTCCGGTTGGTCGCCGAGGACAATTTTGGCTTGTTGGTCGGTAACCTCGTCTCGCGTTCTGAGCGTTCGAATCACAACGGCAATGAAGATTGCCGCGAACATCAATAATGAAAGCTCAGCGAACATCGAATAATCGAGGTAAGTCGTTAGTTTTTTAATCATGAAAATTTAGTTTTCGAAAAGGAATTCGAATATCTTTGTAGTGAAAGCAGCCATAGCCCCTGGAGTAAATCCAATTCATCTAGGGTAACAAAACCAACCCCGCCGCAGTAACGTCACGGAGTCGGTTTCTACTTCATTCGTCGACTTTGGCGGGATTTGATTCGGTTGGCGACGCATCAGGCTCGACAGCTGCTGCATTTTCTTCCGAATCGGAGGCTTCAATTTCAGTTTCATCCGTTTCGGTTTCATCCGCTTCAGTCTTAAAGTAATCGATTCCGACGCGTTGAATATAGGCGATCAAAGCGATGACTTTCGTGTCTTCGAGTTTGACCGTTTCTCCAGAGGCGTTTTTGAGCGTTCCGTTCGCTGGCCCACCCAGCTCGATCAACTCCGTGACGATTTGCGTAGCCTGTTCCATCGCGACAGCTTCCGAATCGTTCATGACCCGATCGCTGTAAGGGGCGCCCAACATCGACGCCGCCTTAATCCGTCCTGGAATGCTTCCATAGTTTAAATCATTGACGAGCAAATGCGGATAGGCCGGCATCACAGACCCCGGAGTCATTGAGCCCGGGTCACGGAAATGCTCGAAATGCCATCGATGTGATTGCTTACCGCCTTCGCGAGCCAAATCCGGCCCGATGCGGCGAGAGCCCCATTGAAACGGACGGTTGTAAACCGATTCGCCAGGTTTTGAATACGCTCCGTATCGCTCCGTCTCTGCAAACAACGGTCGAATCATTTGCGAATGACAGTTGTAACAGCCTTCCGCGACATAGATGTCTCGCCCCACCAATTCCAAAGGTGTGTAAGGCGTCACCGTGGCGATGGTTGGGACGTTTGATCTAATCAAAAACGTGGGGATCAGCTCAAATGCTGACGCAACCAAAACCGCAATCGTGACCCAGACCGTAAATCGAATGGGTAGCCGCTCCCAAACGCGATGCCAATGGGCTTGCTCGAACACATCGAGCTTGTTGGCGATTCCAAGAACAGGAAATTTTTTCAAGCGTGATTCAGGAACGGGTGGATCGACAAACTCTTTTGTCAACGGAGCCGCTTCGATGATGGGAACCTCATAGGTCCCAGGTCGTGAACGCCAAGTCATGAAGTAATTGATCGCCAGTAGTACGACACCTGCGACATACAACACGCCGCCTCCAACGCGCGCCCACCACATCGGGAAAATCGCGTTGACGGTTTCAACAAAGTCCGGGTTGGCGAGATTGCCTTCTGGAGTGAAAGCACGCCACATCAAACCCTGTGTCAAACCAGCGACATAAATTGGAATGATGTAAAGCAAAATCCCCATGGTTCCCAGCCAGAAATGCCAAGTCGCTAGTTTGGTGCTCCAGAGTTTCGTCTGGAAAATTCGTGGCAGCATCCAGTACAACATGCCAAACGCCATGAATCCATTCCAC
>JBLINZ010000281.1:0-8200 GCA_047639375.1 Mariniblastus sp.
GTCATCCCACGAAAAAAGCCAAGCTGCGAATTGCAACTTGGCTCGGTAATTCTCGGGAGAGGCGTCGGCGGGAGTCGAACCCGCGATGGCGGATTTGCAATCCGCTGCCTTAGCCACTTGGCTACGACGCCGTTGGAGTAAAAACTTGTCTGATGCCGCGTCTCCTGAGACAACGTTATCCAAACAAGATTTTCGGGTCAAGTGGTCTGGGTAAATTCCTCGCCCCCCTTTGGAGACCTCGAAATTTGGTTATAGACCGGATAACCCTCACCCTAAGTGATTCGGAATATTCAACGTTGAACTTTAGCGCGGCTCGAGGAAGGCCAGAATTTTATTAGAAACCTAGGCTTGAGATATCCGAGGCGATCGTCAGCCCCAAAAATTCGGCGACTTTAGGATCTGCCATTGGTGTTTACTCTACCTTGGGAGCCCCAACCGCCGCCGCCTGTTCCTCCCGTCTTTTCCGCCGACTTAACGAGCCCAATCGCACACCATGCCCACTTCAATTAACACAAGCTTCGACCAGATCCGCCGCAACAATTCGACCGTTGACCTAGCACTGGAAGCCTTCGTCAACACCGCGATCGAACGCAACGATTCGTCGCCAGAGCCCGACCGAATGCAACTTGAAAAAACAACGCGATTGGCGTTTCTCTCAAGCCTGCTGATGGGGGAGAGAGATAGCGACACGGAAGCTTGAAGCCTTTTTTGTGCCCAAAGTTTGATTTACTTTGAGGTGGACAAGCGAGAGAAACGCAATCGGTTCCGAGCACTGAGCGACCTTGTCGCTCAACGCTCCAAACTACTTGCGACATCAAAAGATCTATCAGTCACCCCAACTTGGCTGAGCGCGGTTACCTACCGCCTCACACACTTGCAAACTTTTTCCCTTGCCAAGAATCGCGGCGCTCGAATTCTACGCCGACTTCTCTCAAGACGGCGTTTTTATCGAGGCACCATTCGGGGCCGACGAAAAAATCGCCGGGGGCTTCGCCACTAATCCGCTCCACCACCATCGTCCGTGGCAGCAATTCCAAAAAGTCAACCAGCGTCGAGATGTACTCGTCTCGCTCCATCAAAACGACCTCTCCGCTGCGGACTTGATCCGCCAGCGGCGTTTTCTCAACCGCATACAGGTTGTGAATCTTGACGGCGTCGAGCCCCGACGTGGCAACTTCACGAGCGGTCGCCATCATGTCTTCGTGCGATTCTCCGGGCAGCCCGAGCATGATGTGGCCACACAACTCAAACCCGCGTCCCTGGCTTCGCTCCATCGCGTCCACAAACGAATCGTGATTGTCGCCGCGGTTCATCCAATCCAAGCTCTTTTGGTGGATCGTCTGCAAACCGTATTCGACCGTCAGCGGCAAGCGTTGGCCGAACTCCTCCAGCAAATCTAAGACGTCATCGGGCACGCAATCTTGACGAGTGCCGATGGCCAACGCTACGACATCGGGATGCGAAATAGATTTTTCGTAAAGCGGCCTTAAGACATCGACCGGTGCGTACGTATTGGTCGCTGGCTGAAAATAAGCCATGAAGTGTTTGCATTTGTACCTGCGTTTAACTTTGGACATCCCCTCTTCAAGCTGGTCCAAAATATCCTGCTTGGGCAGCCGCCGGCTCGGGCTGAAACTTCGATTGTCGCAAAACGTGCAGCCGCCGGTCGCGACCGTTCCATCAACGTTAGGGCAAGTAAAACCAGCATCGAGGCTGACCCGCTGGACCCGAAAGCCGAAAACCTGCTTCAAATAATAGCTATAACTGAAATAACGCAAACCATTGGCTTGCCAATCCATTTGCTCGCGGTCATGCAGGTTGTATTTAGTTGACGTCAACGGGACCACCGAATAGAGTTAAGACTGTCTAGCAGGGGCGAAATGCCATCTGCCAGACGTGAGTCCCAAACATTTTGGGCTGAATCCTTCTCTTTGTACACCGCGAAACCTTTTTGCGTAATATCCATGTACGGTGAACTAAATCCAGTAGGCGGTGGTGACCCCATCCCGCTAATGAAAAAACGGCTTCGCGTCGGGCGACGAGAAGGCTGTGACATCGTCCTCAATTATGGCAATGTCTCCGGCCACCATTGTTTGCTTGAAATCGAAGACGGCTATTGGTTCGTGCGTGATCTCCGTTCCCGAAACGGCGTAAAAATCGATGGAAAGCGGATCTTGGTCGGAATGCGACGGCGGCTTGACCCCGATGTCGAACTGACGATCGCCAAGCACGTTTTTCATCTGATTTACGATCCGACTGCGTTGGGGGCCTACGGGACTCCCCCTCAAGACGAGCAAATGGACGACTTCTTTCAGGATTCCTTGCTCGATCGTGCCGGTTTGAAACGCACAGAAAAAAAGAAGTAACCGCGGTTGTGACCGCGTGTTAGCTGGATAGGTTTCTAGCCTGTCGGAATCTCCTGATTGAATTTCGCAGGACGGTTTGCTGCGCTAAAGACAAACGGAAAGCCCCCACCACTGCCCAATTGCCCGATGCATCTCCGAGAAACCACGGGACAACTACCGATGACAATTTGGCAGCTGTTGCTTCTTCGTTCTCCCAGCAATTCGCCGATTGGCTGCTTCTGATCTCAGTTCCTTTTCAACGCTGCCGTTTTCCCGAGAAAAATACAAATTCCTTCGTCATCGGCTGCTGAAATCCAAGATTGGCACGGCCTTTGCAAATTGGATCAATCACAGCAATTCACGCTGTCCAATGGGCAGGTGAAAGAAACGACACCAACGCGGCTTTAGATCGCAAAAATACTGAACGACAGGAGAGCAAAATGGCTCAAGGCGAAAAAATCATCGGAATCGACCTCGGAACGACCAACTCAGTTGTCGCCGTGATGGACGGCAACGAGCCGACGGTTATTGCGAACCAAGAAGGCGACCGCACGACTCCAAGTGTTATCGCTTTCACTGACGGCGACGAAACCATCGTAGGTGCTCCCGCTCGAAATCAGCGAGTCACCAATCCGACGCGAACCGTTTATTCAGTCAAGCGATTCATGGGACGACGCCACAGCGAAGTCTCCTCGGAAGAGCGAATGATCCCTTACGAGATCAAGGGCGGTGCCGAAGAGTACGTCAAAATTGGCATTGGCGATAAAGAATACACGCCGCAGGAAATCTCCGCCAAGATTCTACGCAAACTCAAAGAAGCCGCCGAGTCGTACCTTGGTCACAAAGTCAACAAGGCCGTGATCACCGTCCCGGCGTACTTCAACGACGCTCAACGGCAGGCCACCAAAGACGCCGGCCAAATCGCCGGTCTCGAAGTCGCTCGGATTATCAACGAGCCGACCGCTGCCGCGATGGCTTACGGTCTCGACAAGGCCCAGAACGAACAAAAAATCGTTGTCTTTGACTTGGGCGGTGGAACGTTTGACGTTTCGGTTCTCGAATTGAACGACGACGACGGGATGAAAGTCTTTGAAGTCATCAGCACCAGCGGCGACACGCATCTAGGTGGTGACGATTTCGACGAAGTCTTGATCCACTACGTTGCTGATGAATTCAAGAAATCAAACGGCGTCGATCTACGGAACGACACCATGGCCCTTCAACGACTTCAAGAAGCTTGTGAAAAGGCCAAGAAGGAATTGAGTTCAGCCCAATCGTCTGACATCAATCTTCCGTTTATCACCGCCGACGCCAGCGGCCCTAAACACTTGCAGATGAACATCTCTCGAGCAAAATTCGAAGAGCTGATCGACGATCTTGTCGAGCGCTGCAAGACTCCGGTCCAGCAAGCACTCAAGGACGCTAAGTTTTCGCCCTCCGACATCAACGAGATCGTCTTGGTCGGTGGCTCGACTCGCGTTCCTAAAGTCCGGGCGATGGTCAAAGAGATTTTTGGCAAAGACCCTCACCAGGGCGTGAACCCCGACGAAGTTGTCGCGATTGGCGCTGCCATCCAAGGTGCGGTTTTGTCTGGCGATCGCAAAGACGTCTTGCTGCTCGACGTAACGCCGTTGACGCTCGGAATCGAAACCGAAGGCGGCGTGCTGACGGCTTTGGTTGAGCGGAACACCACCATTCCAACCGAAAAGAAGCAAACGTTTAGCACCGCGGCTGACAACCAAACTGCAGTCACGATTCAGGTCTTCCAAGGTGAGCGAAAAATGGCTCACAACAACCGAATCTTGGGCAAGTTTGACTTGACTGGAATTCCACCGGCTCCACGCGGCGTTCCACAGGTCGAAGTCAAATTCGACATCGATCAAAACGGCATCCTCAATGTCTCCGCCAAAGACCTTGGCACTGGCAAAGAAGCCAACGTTGAAATCAAGGAGTCTTCTGGACTCTCAGAAGATGAAATCCAGAAAATGAAGAACGATGCCGAGATGAATGCGGACGAAGATCGTAAGCAGTACGAATTGGTGACCGCCCGCAACGAAGGCGAGACCATGTGCTACCAAGTCGAAAAGACGATGAAGGAGAACAAGGACAAGCTGCAAGACAGCGATCGCGAACCTCTCGAAGCCGCGATTGAAAAAGTCCGCGAAGCTTCCAAAGGCGTCGACACCGATGCGATCAAGTCGGCCGTGGGCGAACTTGAGCAGGCATCCCATGCCATGAGCGCCGCGATGTACGCCAACGCGGACGACGGCGAAGGTGCTGAAACCGCTGGTGCAACTGCCGGTGCAACAGAATCGGCACCAGCCGATGACGATGCGATCGACGCTGAGTTTGAAGTCAAAGACTAGTTCTCTAGTATGTCAATTCGCAGGACTGAGGAACGAAACGTCCCACGTTCTAGCGTTTGAAAAATCCAAAAGGCGAGCGGTCATTCACCGCTCGCCTATTTTTCTGCGCGGCAATACTAGAATCGAATACAGGTATAGATTTGGCACGGGATTCGCTTTAATTATCCGTTGGGAGTTGCGACCTGCCAAATTCACGCCGGGTGAATTCGGGGCGGGATACCCCTTTGCCAATAGGAGAAACCCATGTCTTTTCGATACGAGAAACTTACCACCAAGGCTCAAGAAGCGATTGCTAACGCCCAAGTCATGGCGGGCGGCAAAGGGCACGCTGAAATCGCGCCCATTCATTT
This sequence comes from Mariniblastus sp., assembly GCA_047639375.1. Lineage (GTDB taxonomy): Bacteria > Planctomycetota > Planctomycetia > Pirellulales > Pirellulaceae > Mariniblastus. The sequence continues at coordinate 5,062 of JBLINZ010000281.1, forward strand.
ACTCGCTTCCTTGTTAGGAGAATCGGACGGGATCGTGCGGCCGTTGTTGGAGAAATCCGGCGTTCCTATCGACCAACTGTCAAACATCGTTGATTCGGAAATCGATCGACTGCCCACGAGTACAGGCGGCAGTCAAGCGTCGCCCAGCCGTGAACTCCAATCCGTATTTGAAACGGCTTCGGAGGTCGCCAACTCGATGCAAGACGAATTCATCTCGACAGAGCATCTCTTGCTGGGACTGATCAAAACCAAGGGCCAAGCCCAACGGGTCCTGGAACTGAACGCAGTCGACGAAAAATCAGTGATGGCGGCACTGAAACTGGTCCGAGGCAACAACCGAGTCACCGATCAGGATCCAGAGAACAAATACCAATCGCTTGAAAAATATTGCATCGATTTGGTCGCTTTGGCGCAAACCGGCAAGCTCGATCCAGTGATCGGACGCGACGAAGAAATTCGCCGAGTGATCCAAGTCCTGTCGCGCCGCACGAAGAACAATCCGGTTCTGATCGGCCAACCCGGCGTCGGAAAGACAGCCATCGCCGAAGGCCTGGCGTTACGCATCGTCCACAACGACGTCCCACAAAGTCTCCGCAACAAACGCGTGATGTCCCTCGACATGGGTGCCTTGATCGCGGGTGCAAAATTTCGGGGCGAGTTCGAAGACCGGCTTAAATCCGTCTTGAAAGAAGTCACCGAGGCCGCCGGGCAAATCGTGTTGTTCATCGATGAACTGCATACCGTCGTCGGCGCGGGAGCCGCTGAGGGGGGGAACGACGCCGCCAACCTTTTGAAGCCAGCCTTGGCCCGTGGTGAACTGCATTGCATCGGCGCCACGACGCTGGATGAATACCGCAAATACATCGAAAAAGACGCCGCCCTCGAACGGCGATTCCAACCCGTTTTCGTCGGTGAGCCCTCCGTCGAAGACACCATCTCAATTCTTCGTGGCTTGAAGCAACGCTACGAGACTCACCACGGCGTTCAAATCAAAGATGCCGCCTTGGTCGCTGCGGCTCAATTATCCAGTCGCTATATCACCGACCGATTCCTCCCTGACAAAGCCATCGATCTCGTCGACGAAGCCGCCTCTCGGTTGGCAATGGAAATGGATAGCGTCCCTGAAGAGATCGACACCGTCCAGCGGCGCCTGACTCAACTGGAGTTGGCCGCGCGACAGTTGGCCGATGAAAATGACGAAGGCGTTCAACAACGGCTGGAAGCGGTCAAATCCGAAATGCAAGAGAAACGCCATGAACTAGCGAGTCTCCGTGAGCAATGGGAATCCGAAAAACTCGGGATGACAGGAATTCAATCCGTTCGCGAAAGTCTTGCGACAGCGGAACATGAGTTCGATCAATTGGATTCGGCGATCAAGTCTCAGCAATCGTCCGGGCAGGGCGTCAATGAAGACGACTATCGTAAACTGTACGAATTGGACACGCAAAAAAAGCAGCTGCAACTTCAAATCGAAGCCGCCGAAAAGCGTGAGGCAGCCAACGATGACGCCCAACAACCGGAACGAAAACGACTATTGAGCGAAATGGTCACCGAAGACGAAATCGCGAAAGTCGTCAGTGCCTGGACCGGTGTTCCCGTCAATCGCATGTTAGAAACCGAACGTGCCAAATTGCTCGTCATGGAAGAACGCTTGCATCAACGTGTCGTCGGTCAAGACGAAGCGATCGAAGCCGTCAGCAACGCGGTCCGACGAAGCCGTAGCGGGCTTCAGGATCCCAATCGCCCGATCGGATCATTTATGTTCCTCGGCCCAACCGGCGTCGGCAAGACAGAAGTCTGCAAGGCGCTGGCGGAAATCATGTTCAACGATGAAGACGCCATGATTCGAATCGACATGAGCGAATTCATGGAACGTCACAGCGTCAGTCGCTTGATCGGGGCGCCTCCCGGATATGTAGGATTCGACGAAGGCGGAAAGTTAACCGAAGCCGTCCGGCGTCGCCCCTATAGCGTTGTGTTACTTGACGAAATCGAAAAAGCCCACGACGACGTCTACAACATCTTGCTGCAGTTGCTCGATGACGGACGATTGACAGACAATCATGGTCACACGGTTGATTTCACCAACACGATCATTGTCATGACTAGCAACATTGGAAGCCACTTGATCCAGAAGATCACGGAAGAGCAGGGGAGTGTTGAAGAAATGCAAGCCGCGGTCGAGCAAGCGTTGAGGGCTCGGTTTGCCCCTGAACTATTGAATCGAATCGATGAAAAGATTGTCTTCCGGACGCTGGATCGAGCTCAAATTCGCTCAATTGTCGACATTCAATTGAGCCTGCTTGAAAAACGACTAGACGACCTCGGTTGGCAAGTCGAATTCACGTCCTCCGCTCGCGAGGCGATCGCACTCGAAGGATTCGATCCCCAATACGGAGCCCGGCCGCTTAAACGAGTGATACAACAGCGAATTGAAAACCCGCTGGCTTCAGAACTGCTGAAGCTAGGCGAACCGGATACCAAACATTGCATGACCGTCGATCACGATGAATTCGATTTCGTATTCACGGCACAATGATCAAAGCGAGTCGGGCAGGTTGGTTTGATGCCGGGTTCGGCGGTAGTCACGGTAACCCGACGCGTTAGGGGTTGTTGAAGTAGCCCGACGCATTAGGGCCTGTTGGTTTAGTGAGCCAAAGGCGAAAATGGTAGCCCGACGCGTAATAGGATTTTGCATCAAGCAGTGCAAGTCAATAAATTTGTGTGCGTTTTTGCTTTGATGATAATCATTTTTGCTTGAACCCTGGGGTATGTTCGCAACCCGGAATGGCAAACAAGTGCGGCCCATTGGGCGATTGGTCAGATCACCGAAGTATCGTTCCATGGCGACGCGATCTACCATCATTTGAATTCCAAAATATGATATTTTGTTCTCAATTATTTCTTTTGGCGTCAGGCGGCCAACCGTTTGTTTTCGATGGTCACGTGTTGTGAGCGCTAGCTCTGTTTGGCAAAACACCTTATGGCTCCCGGCGCAAAATCCTGGTCCGCGGGCAGATTGGTCGCCTTTCGCTCCGTCAAAAAAAGTTCAATTGACAGTCCCTCTCGCTGGTACAAATAACTAATTCGCTCGTTGACTGCCAGCATCCAATGGCTCGGTTGCGAATCAGAACGATCT
>JBLINZ010000282.1:0-8178 GCA_047639375.1 Mariniblastus sp.
GGTAATTCTTCAAGGAATTACGATACTAAACAGGCGAGTCCGAACTCATCTACGTCCTACCTTGCTCTCAAGTATCTGGAAGGGCAAAAGAAGCCGCCGGCAAAACAAAAGAGACATTTTACTTTTTCAGTACGGGGTTCTGGGGTTTCAAGGATTGGCCCAGTTCACTTCCATACGTCTCGGTCGAGCATTCGATAATTGATTGCTTCGGTGAGGTGGTGGACTTCGATGGATTCGGCGGATTCGAGGTCGGCGATGGTTCTTGAGAGCCGGAGAACTTTGTCGTGGGCTCGGGCGGAGAGGCCAAGTTCGTTGACGCTGATCTTGAGGATGTTCATGCACTCGTCGTCGAGTTTGCAATAAGTACGGATTTGCTTGCTTGACATTTGAGCATTGTAGTTGATCGATGTACCGTCAAATCGTTCGAATTGTGCCTTGCGAGCACATTCCACTGATTCACGGATTTCGGCACTGGAGGTTCCCAGTTTGATGGATGCCAATTCTTTGAACTCAGCGGCGGGAACTTCGACGTGAATATCGATCCTGTCGAGCAAGGGACCTGATATTTTTCCCATATATTTCTCGACCTGTGGCGGGGTGCAGTGGCAGTCGCGTCTCGGGTCGGAGCGATAGCCACAGGGACATGGGTTGAGGGCAGCGACCATCATGAAGTCGCAGGGGAAGGTCGTGGACCGGAGGGCGCGTGAGATCGTGACGATCCGATCTTCTAGAGGCTGACGCAGAACCTCCAGCGTGCGTCGATTGAACTCCGGTAGCTCATCGAGAAACAAGACGCCGTTGTGGGCCATCGAGATTTCGCCTGGCATCGGCGTGCTGCCTCCACCAACCAAACCGGGCTCGCTGATTGTGTGATGGGGCGAGCGGAAGGGGCGGGTTGCCATCAAGGGCTGGCCGGGTTCGAGTCGTCCTACGGCGCTGTAAATCCGTGTCGTTTCGATTGACTCTTGGGGTGACAATTGCGGCAAGACCGTGGGAATTCGCTTTGCCAGCATGGTCTTGCCGGATCCCGGCGGCCCCAGCATCAGTAGATTGTGATTTCCCGCAGCGGCTACCGTGATCGCGCGCTTGGCCATCTCCTGACCGCGGACGTCGGCGTAGTCGATTTCGTATCGTGAGAATTCTTCGAACAGATCATTGATTCGCGACGGCGTGGGGTCGATCTCCAGTTGTCCCGAGAAGAAGGCGGCGGCTTGGCTCAGTGAATTCACAGCGATGACGTCTAGGTCTTCGACGACGGCGGCTTCATAGGCGTTTTCTTCGGGCACCACGATGCCGGTGAAGCCCAATTCTTTTGCCTTGATTGCCATCGACAATACGCCTTTGGCTGGACGGGTATGGCCCTCGAGGGCGAGCTCGCCGACGACGGCGTATTCTCGCAATCGATCCGATTGGAATTGTCCGCTGCCGATCAAGATTCCGAGCGAAATCGGGAGGTCGAACGAGGCGGCTTGTTTTGGAAGTTCTGCTGGAGCGAGATTGATCACGACACGATCAGCTGGGCGAATGAAACCCGAATTAACGATTGCTCGTTCGCAGCGGTGAACGCTTTCGCGAACCGCTGCCTCGGGCAAGCCGACCAAAATCGTCTTGGGCATGGCGGAGGCCGAAACATCGACTTCGACCTCGACCGGCATGGCTTCGATGCCAAGCAGAGAGAAGGTTCTAAGTTTCGCCAGCATTCCGCTGCCTCGGCCAAGTCCGTCGTCAACGGGTTGGGAGGCGGTGGTTGATCGGTCGGGAGTTTTCTGTGGGGACGATTTGGGAGGTGACGTCTGGAGAGGATCAGTCATCGTATTTGCCAGCCATTTGTTTAACAATTTGGCCCATTAGCCTTCTTGCCGCTTTGGGTGAAATGATTTCAGCGTCGTCCCCCATGCTCAGCACGCGGGGAATGATCTCCATCTCGTGAACGGCAGGCACCGTCAATTCGATTGTGCCGTCCTTGAAATGTTTGATTTTTTGTTCGGCGTGAAGTGGATCCTCTTGGACCCAGACCGCTGCGTTGGCGGCGATCTTGATTTTGTAATTCGATTGTTTTCCTTTTCTGGCAAACATTCGAATGGTGTTACCGACAAATTGGTCGAGGTCCAGGTCGTCTGGTTCTTTAAACCATTGGTCGAGAAGGGTCGCTTTTTGAAAACGATCCAATTTCCAGGTCCGTACCCGAGAATCGGGATCGGTGACTTCGCAAGCCGCCGCGATGATATAGAGGCTCGATTGAAAAAGCGCAATCTCGTAGGGTTCAATCGTGCGAACTTTCGGCGACTTACCTGGAGCCTGATAGGTGATCTCGACGATCCGGTGTTCCATCACCGCGCGGTTGAGCGTCTTGATGATCCCGTGTTGTTTCTCGTAAGATTTCGCGGGAACGCCCAAGACTCGGAGTGTCTTGCGAAACTTTTCGTAGTGAGCAAAAACCGAACTTGGGATTTCGTCTTTGACTTTATTCCAAAACGACTCAATTCCCATCCAGAACGGAGTGCCTGCCAGCGGGTGCATCAGCTGACGACCCATGGAAAGCGCAATCAATTCGGAGGCTGAGAAACTGATTTTGGTTGAGGCTTTGGCCAGCGGGCCCAGTTTCCAGATCTTGCCACGTTGTGAATCGTGGACGTCCACATCGATCCCGGCTGCTTGAAGTGCCTCTAAATCTCGACGCAACGTCCGCGTGTGAAGCGACTTAAGTCCAAGTTCATCGATGATTTCTGCCTGCAACTCGGGCAACGTTTTCCCGAATCGGACCCGCTCAAGGACTTGGAGGATCTTGTGTTGTCTAATCAGTTGTTCGTTTCGCGCCATCGTTTTTGCGTCAGTCGGTAATGTCTTCGTTGTCGGTATCGCACTTGAATGTCTTAATTATCCACATCTCAATGCCTCCCGCAAACCTCCCAAGCGTATTCGCGGGTCTGGTTGGTGTCGCCAGCTTGTCTGTAAGATCGTAAGATAGGAAAGTGCTGTCATGGATCGCGAGGGGAAAGCCTAAATCTGGCGTGCAGGTCGATCATTGTCGGGGGATTCATGGGCAAATCGGCAATTTTTAGCTAGGCTTATTGGGCGATCAGCTTTTTTTTAATCAGCTTGTTTTTTTGCCGAATCGTCGGCACAAGCCCCGAATCGACGCCTCTCAGCGACCGGGGCAAATCAATACACTCGAACTAGAATCTTAAATCGATGGCTGAAATGACCAAGAAACGACGCGCAGTGATTTGTTTAAGCGGTGGCATGGATTCGACAGCGCTCCTGATGAGACTGCTGGCTGAAGGCCGGAGCGTTTACGGTTTGAGTTTTGACTACGGTCAAAAGCATCGGATCGAGTTGGCTCGTCTCAAGAAAAATGTCGTCTACTTGCGTGAGCAAGGCCTCGAGATTGACAGTCAAACATTGGACATGTCGAAAATGGGGTCACTGTTCCACTCCGCGTTGACGGACTCCAATTGGACCGTGCCGACGGGGCACTACGAACAAGAGAATATGAAGCAGACGGTGGTCCCGAATCGGAACGCAATTTTCGCTTCGATTGCCTATGGGTATGCTTTGTCGATTGCGGTCCAAGAGGATTCGGAGGTCGATTTCTCACTTGGCGTTCACAGCGGAGACCACGCGATCTATCCAGATTGCCGGCCGGAATTTTACGAAGCCATCTTCAATGCGTTCAAGATTGGCAATTGGGACTCGGAAAAAGTCTTTTTGAATCTGCCTTATCTCAATATGAACAAGACGGATATCCTTCACGATGCCAAGGCCGCGATTGATAAACTTGAACTGGATTTTGATACGGTGTTTGGGAATACGATCACCAGCTACCAGCCGGACAAGGATGGGAAGTCCCACGGTCTGACCGGTTCTGACGTAGAACGCATTTTGGCGTTTCATCAATTTGGCCATCCTGATCCTGTTCAGTATCGCGACTCATGGGAGGAAGTGGTGGCTCAAGCGTTGAAGCTGGAACGGCAGTTTCAGCAGGATTCCACTGTGGATGGCATGCGAGTATCGTGGTAGCGTCGCCTAGATTGTGGGTGTTCGCCATTCGCATCAGTAGGGTTGGCAGGTCGAGGCCGTGGTTCGAGATCCGCCAGTCAACCAAGTCGACTTGGTGATTACAGAACTACGCAAAGAATATCGCTCGGTTGTTTTTTTGCCCGTTGTTGAACCGACGAAGGCGTCGATGCCATCCGGGCGTGGCTAAAAAAATGGAATCGAGGTCGTGGAAGTTTATCGCAGTAAGCCACCGGCGTACGTCGATGTGGACGATCGGGCCGTCTTGTTTTCCCGGCGATTGGCAGCAAACAATCGCCGACATTCATCGCTTCCAGGAATAGAACCAGGCGAAAAGTTCTCAATCACTCCTGTTTGTAACGGAAGCCAAGCGGGCATGAGTTGGCTGCGGCTAGGTCTTGCCGGATTTGGCTCAAATCGTTCACCGATCCCGCGCGACCGGCAAAGTCAATTAGCTTGAGAAGCAAAATCGCGAGAATCGAGCATTACCGCGATATCACCCCGTATTGTGACCGATTCAAAGGGCTCGGGTCAGTTTCGCATTCGCTTAAAAAACGTTACGATAGGGATCTCGAAACCGCCGATTTTTCACGGTGATCAGCCGCGGGCGGACGCGAATTGACCGATTAACTTCGGTTACGCCATTCCGGATTTGAATTGAACTGCTGCAAATCCTCGTGGAGATTCGTTAATAATGTGTGTCGTACTGTAACTTTAGGAAATCAGTCTATGTCAAAAGTGGCCAAAGTTAATTTTGATGGTCATGATTTGGAACTCCCCATTGTGGAAGGGACAGAGAATGAGCAGGCCATCGATATCGGCGTACTTCGAAAGCAAACGGGCTTAATCACGATCGATGAGGGCTATGTCAACACGGGCTCCTCCCTGAGCAGTATCACGTTTCTTGATGGTGAAGAAGGCGTCTTGCGATACCGGGGCTACCCGATCGAAGATTTGGCGAAAAACTGTGATTTTGTCGAGGTCGCCTACCTGTTGATCTACGGCGAACTGCCGACGACCACGGAACTTGATGATTTCCGGGATTCGATTCGCTGCCATACAATGCTGCACGAAGACATGCGGCAGTTTTACAACGGTTTTCCACGGGACGCCCACCCGATGGCGATCCTCTCGAGCGTCGTCAGCGCGATGTCTACATTTTACCAAGACTCGCTCGACCCTCATGATCCGCAGCAGGTCGAAATTTCGATCCGTCGCCTAATGGCGAAACTGCCCACGATCGCGGCCTACAGCCACAAGAAATCAGCTGGACAACCGTTTCCGTATCCACAAAACGATTTGTCGTATTGCGAGAACTTCTTACAACTAATGTTCTCGGTTCCCTGCGAACCCTACGAGGTCGACCCAACGTTCACCGAAGCCTTGAATATGCTGCTGATTGTTCACGCGGACCATGAGCAAAATTGCAGCACCTCAACGGTCCGGATGGTAGGCTCAGCCGACTCGAATTTGTTCGCGTCGATCTCAGCCGGGATCTGTGCACTCTGGGGACCGCTTCACGGTGGAGCCAACGAAGCCTGCGTTTCGATGCTTCAACGCATCCAAGACGACAATTGTGACGTTGATAAGTACGTCAAAATGGCGAAGGACAAAGAGAACGGGTTCCGGTTGATGGGCTTTGGACATCGCGTCTATAAGAACTTTGATCCCCGAGCCAAGATCATCAAGAAGGCCTGCGATCAGTTGCTCAACAAGCTGAATCTTGACGATCCACTTTTCGGCATCGCCCAACGGCTTGAGAAAGTCGCCTTGGAGGATGAGTATTTCGTGAAACGCAAGCTTTATCCGAATGTCGATTTCTACTCGGGAGTGATTTACCGAGCGATGGGAATTCCGGTTGAGATGTTCACGGTCCTCTTCGCAATGGGCCGACTACCCGGTTGGATTGCCCATTGGAAAGAAATGCACGAATCGCCGACAAAGCGAATTTGCCGTCCGCGACAGGTTTACACCGGTCCCAACAAACGGTCCTTTGTCTCGATTGACAAACGATAGTTCTTTGCGAGCTACCAGAAGCTCGCTTGATTGATGAACGAGGCCATTGCAAGACAATAAATACGCCAGCCAATTGTGGTTGGCGTTTTTTATGGTTCGGATAGGCGAAAAAACGACAATTCTGTCCGAACTCCGGATAGTTGTGATTCTCTATCGGATAAAAAATCCAACCGCAGGCAACGTTATGTCGATCGATTCGAAAAGGTGTCATCGATGTCCCTTCTAATTCAATACCACCGCATATCTCGCCGTAATCGCAGTAAACCCCTCAAATCGCCTGAGCGAACCACGATTCATAGGAGCGAATTGATTTGCCCTCATTTTCGCGATGTGAATTTTTTTTTTGAGGTATTGAGACACTCAAAGATTGTAAAACTCAGCCCGCCTTTTTAAATTGATAACGACATGTTAACTAGGAATGAGCCCGCTGCGTTCCTTTGCACCGTCCGGTGGATGAAGTTGGTGCGGTCATAAGGGGCCTTCTCGGTCCACAACTGCCACTAAGTGTGCTATTATCCCAGCCCAGGGTGTTGAGGGTGTATTCATGCGCAGAACAGAAATAATTCACGAGGCTAATTAATGAGTGAAGAGAAAACGGCAAGTCTGCCGGAGATTACTGACAAACGGTTTTTCGGTCATCCAATGGGTTTGGCTGTGCTGTTCTTTGCAGAAATGTGGGAGCGATTTTCCTATTACGGCATGCGGGCTCTGCTGATTTTCTATCTAACAAAACACTGGTTGTTTTCAGACGGAGAATCCGGGGCTATCTACGGAGCCTACACCGCGCTCGTTTACATCACTCCTGTGCTTGGCGGCTACCTAGCCGATAAATTCCTAGGCCAACGAAAAGCAGTGGTCTTTGGAGCGGTACTTCTCACGTTCGGTCACTTGCTAATGGGTGTTGAAGGAGCCGGGGGACAGGGGGGAACCGCCATCAACGTATTCTGGCTGGCATTGGCCTTTATCATTGTCGGATCGGGTTTCCTCAAAGCCAACATCTCAGTGATCGTGGGTCAGCTTTATCCTCGCACCGATATTCGGCGCGACGGTGCCTACACGATTTTCTACATGGGAATTAACCTTGGAGCCGCGCTTGGTTCGCTGATTTGTGGTTATCTAGGTGAAGTCTACGGCTGGTCTTGGGGTTTCGGTGCCGCTGGCGTTGGAATGTTGCTGGGACTAATTGTATTCATGTGGGGTAAGCCTTTACTTTATGGCCGTGGCGAACCCGCACACCCTGAAAAGCTTGAGAACAAAGTCGCCGGCATCAAATTTGAGTGGGTGCTCTATCTCATTGGATTGGCAGCCGTCGCGCTCTGTTTTATCCTGGTTCAAAATACTAATGTCGTAGGAATTCTATTGGGCATCGCTGGTGCCATCTTGGTGGCATACGTAGTCTTGACCGCGGTCATCAAGCTAGAGCCACACGATCGCGATCGAATTTTCGCGGCCCTCTTTCTGATTTTTGGCTCGATCTTGTTCTGGGCCCTGTTTGAACAAGCGGGATCCTCACTCAGCCTGCTGACTGATCGGATGGTCGACCGAGAGATTTTTGGAATGGATGCCAAAGCGTCCATGTTCCAGTCAATTAATGCGATTTACATCGTTTTGTTGGCTCCTCTGTTCGCAGCCCTCTGGACGTTCCTAGGAAGTCGTGGCATGGAGCCTTCAGCGCCGGCGAAATTTGGATTGGGGATGATTCAGCTGGGTGCTGGATTCCTCGTGCTCGTGTTTGGAATCGCCTCGGTAGGAATGGGCAACATGACGCCCGTCATTTTCATCTTCCTGATTTACCTCCTGCACACGATGGGTGAGCTTTGTCTCTCGCCTGTCGGATTGAGTGCCATGAACCGACTCGCCCCAGCTAACTTGGCATCGATCATCATGGGAACTTGGTTCTTCGCTTCCGCGACCGGTAACTTTGCGGCCGGATTGATCGCAGGCGCAACAGGCGCTGGAAAACTTGAAGGCAGTGGCGCCGATGAAATGGTTCCTGGAACCCCTGAAGCCATCTCCTACATGACAACGGTTTCGAGCGTGTACACCAAAATCGGCTGGATCGCGGTCGGCGTAGGAGTCGCCATCATCTTGATTTCTCCACTGGTCAAAAAATTGATGCACCTAGATACGCTCGGGAATGAAGAA
>JBLINZ010000283.1:0-8167 GCA_047639375.1 Mariniblastus sp.
TGAAAAAGCCACACAACAATATGGGCCGGTTCTCGCGCTCGGCAGTCCTTTGCCATTCTCCAAAAGAGGGAGAAAGTTCGTGGTGGCAACTGGCGGATACTACAACAAAATCATCTTTGGAAAACCAGATGATTTCCGCTCCGGCGGTCAAACCCTCAGAGGCCCCAAGGGATCAGCGCAGCGGCGAATCAGAAAAGGCATCTTTGCCATGAACGGCGAGCAGCACCGAACCCATCGACGGATGATGCAACCTCCGCTTTTGAAACAGGCGGTTGCGTCGTATGGTCCGAGAATGCTCACGCTGGTTGATGACATTGTTGACCACTGGAAAAACGGCGAGCAGGTTGATGTCTATCGCGAAATGCGGAGGCTGTCGAACTGGGCAGCCGCCCACTTACTGTTTGGTTCGGAAGATTTCAACGCGTCGATCGTATTGGGCGAAGCGATTGAACATTGGCTCCAACTTGACGCGGACGTTCGTTCGCGTTTGGCGTTTATCAATCTTCCGGGGACTCGTTACCGGCAGCTGCTGAAGCAGGCCGAAGTTGTCGAATCGCTGATGATTGAAGCCATCGACCGCAACAGAAACGCCGAGATCCCAGGCACGGACATGCTTTCCCTGCTAATTCGCGCGTCGGATGAAAACAGAAACGTGATGACCCAAGAAAACTTGGTGGCGCACGCGGTCATTCTTTACGCGGCGAGCTTCGAAACGACCGCCAATGCGTTGACCTGGACTCTGTTCTTGATCGCTCAACATCCAGAAACCGCCAAAGCACTTTATGAAGAAGTGTCAGACGTATTGGGAGACGAGCCGCCTGACAGTGACTCCATTGATAAAATGCCGCAGCTCGATGCAACCATCAAAGAGTCGATGCGGCTGCTGCCGCCTGTTGCTTTTACGTTTCGAACTCCCTATCGCGAGCAGACCGTCAACGGATTGTTTTTGCATGGAAAAGACAAAGTCGTGCCGTGCCATTATTTGACACATCGAGATCCGAACATTTTCCCAGAACCCAATCGTTTCAATCCTGATCGCTGGCAGACGATTCGACCCAGCCATTACGAATACGTTCCGTTCAGTGCCGGACCGCGATTGTGCCTGGGTATTAGCTTCGCTCAGCTTGAGATGAAAATAACCATCGCCCGGATCATGCAGCGGTTCCGGCTCGCAGTCGTTCCCGATTCACAGATCGACGGCATCATTCAACTGACGCTGCGTCCGAAATCTGGCATCCCAATGACGGTTCATTTCCAAGATCAAGCGTTTTCAGCAGCCCGAATTACGGGCAATATTACTCGCATGGTCGATTTGGGTTAAGTCGCTGATCAATAACCTCGTTTGTGGTGTTCAAAATGGTTCGTACTCATGAAGTTCTTCAGCTTCGAAGCCTAAAAAAATCTTTACAATCTGGAACGGGAAAATTGTTGCAACGCGTTCTGTATCGATCGCTGGGTTTCGACAAATTCAATAGCGTTTACAGTCAGTTGCCCCCATGCTCACCCGAAGAATTATCACGGGTCTTCCTCGAAGCGATGGAGGTTCAGACTGAACTCGATGGTGAATCCATTGAGGTTCTCCCCAAAGATGGCCCGTTGGTCGTCGTCTCGAATCATCCATTCGGGTTGATTGAAGGATTGGCGCTGGACACGTTGCTGCAATCGGTCAGGCGCGACTCGACCGTGATGGCCGTGAACTGGCTCGCGCAAATACCAGAGTTCCAGGAACACTTGATCCTGGTCGGGCCGGCAGGAAAATCCAGACGGCGCGGAACTAGTATCAAAGGTTGGCGTCAGGCAATCGGCTGGCTCAAATCCGGTCATGCGATGGCAGTCTTTCCAGCCGGACGAGTGGGACGATTTCAATGGCGTAAGATGTCAGCCTGCGACTTGGAATGGAGTGCCCACATCGCCTCAGTGATTCGGCGTACCAAGGCTCGGACGGTTCCTGTCTATTTTCACGGCAACAATAGTTTCATGTTCAACTTAGTCGCTGCCTTGATGCCCCCACTGGTTGATTTTCGATTAGTCCGAGAGTTCAATAACAAACGAAAAAAAAACCTGCGGGCAACAATCGGCAGAGTCATCGAACCGAGTGAAATTGAAAACTTCGCGACCGATGAGGAAGCAGTTAAGTTTCTCAGACAGGAAACCGAAGCGCTCGCGTAACCCTGCCGACTATCTTCCAGGTTCGCACCGGGCGACTTCCGTGACAAATCACTCGGGCGGTTGGCACATCACAACTCGGTAACTCGGGAAGCCGAACTCGCCAAGAGATTGGGGATTTTGCACGCAAGTTTGCAATGTCTGGTGACTTCAGCTACCGATCTCGCGGCTCTTTGAACGGTATTGTGCTTAATCGCTAGTCTCGCCAACGAAGGCATCTCCGAATCTAATCAGGACAGTACTAACCACGCCGTCCCCGCCGATCGTGACGATGTACAATCGGTCGTACTCCTTTTCTTGGATCTTCGAGCGAGGCTCACCACCGAGCAGTTCAACGAGCTTCGGTGTCGTATTGCTGTGGCCGACGACCAGATGTCGGCCACCGTTGCTTTTCAGTTGTCCAACCAAAGCGGGCAAATCCCCAGCCTCGTACAGACTGACCTTCACGCCGGACTTGGTCGCGACCGGCGAAGCGGTTTTCCTCGTACGGATAAAGTCGGTGCTATGCACGTAATCAAGATCAGCATCGTGCAGGGCTATGGCGAGCGCTGTCGCCCGTGCGTTCCCAGCAGTCGAAAGCTTCGGATTTTGGCTGGCATCAACCTTCTCAGCGTGACGCACAAGAAACACAACAAGCGGCTGCTGACATAAGGCGGGTTCCAAGCAACAGGTCATCAGAGCGATTAGCAGGAACGACTTCAGCAATCGCGACATCGAGTGGAGTTTTAGCATAATCAGCTTCCGTTGCAGCCTAAATTGAAAGTACCATGATAAACGAAGCGACGGTGGTACCAGATGATCGTCCAATAGTATCAGGAAATTGAGTTTTGTGCTCAGTGCGCGACCGTGAAGGGTCAGCGGGTGAAGAGGCAACAACGGACTCTCTAACGATTCCAACAGCGCTTTTTTGAATCACCCAAACCTTTTCTGTTACTCTCAAGAAATCACCGTATTGCGGGACACCCGAACCGTGGTCATCAAAGTCGAAGTTCGGTTTTTGGCACACTCAATCGCCGATTTGGCGGTTATGGGCATTCCCGTCCCCATCTAACCAAGGTTTTATGGAAAGACTGTTTCTCAATCCAGGCAGCCTTGAGAAAGTGTCAACGAAAACGCTTTTGCCAACCTGGTTTCTTAGAAATGAAAGTCAATAGGCGGCAAGTTTTTCATAGGTGACGTGCATCGGACTTGGCGTTGGCAGCACCGTTTGCTTAACTGGTGTTGAAAAACAACCCTGCTAATCCAGATTGGCCACAAAATATCGTGATCGCCATACTTACTCTTCATGGGATCGGATACGTTGTCGCCGAGATTTCCTGGAATCTAAAAGGCAGGCTTCGTCCGTGTGTTCATAGTGAACATGTGATTCCTATCGTTCATTCAGCGTCCACGACGCCTGTACAAAATGTGGCAAAACCCTTTGATGCGTATCTGATCCCCGGTCGACACACTTCGCTTGCGACAAAATCGAATTGATGATCGGTTACCGATAGGAAATGACACGCAGGAAATCAGATCAAACCAGAGCAATTCAACAGCTCCTGGTTTAAACTTATAAGTGGCACCAAAAGAGTAAAGGTCTTGAAATGACCAATACTAGTACGAAGCGCAAGCGGGTGAACAAGTTGCGGCATATTCCCCCGCTTGCGCTTCGTGCTAATCAAGATGCCAAAATGGCTTCGACTAGGCGGCGTACTCGAGCGAACGAAAACAGAACTACTGAAAGGAAAAAAGAACGAGAGATGCGAAATACAATCACACTCCTTCCCGTACTGTTCGGCGCGGTGCTGGCCTTTGCACTCGTCGAAAGCGAGACAAATGCGCTCGCGATTCCCCAAGACGCGCGGGCTCGTTCGAACACGGATGATGCCAACCCGCCGCCCCTTGCTAACCGCACCGAAAAAGAACTTCACACGTTCTTGACAGTCCATTGTTCTGACTGCCACAACCAAGATGACCAAGCAGGCGATACTCGTCTCGACAATTTTGCCGAGTTAGGCTCGCAAGCCAAAGAAGAGATTCTCAATAGGATCGAAGAACAGGTCTACCTGGGACAAATGCCTCCAGATGATGGAGACCAACCAACGGACGGTGAACGAGAGCTGTTCTTTGATTTAGTAAAAGGTCAATTCCAGGCAATCGGAGTGGAATCCAAATTTCGCGACAAACTGAGAACCCCCGCGTTTGGGAACTATGTCAATCACGACAAGCTATTTTCTGGCGACTACAAAGACCTCAAAGCGTTCACCTACGACAGACGCTGGTTAATTAGCGAATTCATCTTTGACGCCAAGTTCAACCGAATCCTGAATCACAACCCCTCTCTCGCAATCGATGGCAAGCGGGAGTCTCTCATCGGCTCCAACAATCGTCGTGTGAACCTGACCAACCCGTTCTTGTTGCCCAGCAACACAGGCGTGCGTTATTACGATAACACGACGCTCAACGGCGGGCACCTGTTAACGATGATCACCAACGCCAAAGAAGCCGCCAACTACATGACCACCCATCTGGCCAAGCGGGATCGCAATTACATCCCCGCGTTGACGGCGATCATGGATCAGGAAAACAAGCACAACGCTACGCTTGCCTCACGCGAGAGTTTCCTCAACAACTATATCGATCAGTTGTTGATGGAAATCTATGCAGGCAAAAACAACGCATTATTGCCCAAGTTCGTACGGGTGGAAATCGAAGAACCGAAGACCACTGATGCGAGTGGAAAACCGATCAAAAAAGCAGCATACCATGCTGCGAATCCGGGCAAGGAAGAGCTCCGCATCATTTACCGCGACATAAAAAAGCATCAAACAGAAGGCGACACCGACGAACAGATTATTGAAAAATGTGAAAACGATTGGTTCAACTTTGGCGTCAATGAACGAAAGATCCGGGCGCGCGTCGTGTTCATGCATGGCTATATCACCGAAATTTACGGGCAAATGAATGCTGGGTATAATAAAAATGCACGTCTGGCACCCTACAAAAAACTCAATGACGATGAGATGGAAGTGATCACGGCGGCCCTCTTGAAGCATCGTAAAACAGGCGAGCCCTTCAACGTCCTCATTGACAAATGCATGGCCGAATGGGAAGCAGGCTTCCTACAAACACGCATCCAAGCGGGCCCGCCGAAGGCTGAAATTGTTAACGCCCTAGTCGATCAACTCTTTCATAAAATCCTTGAACGTTCGCCCACGATGGAAGAGGCGATCAATTATCATTCACTCACGACTTCGTACATTAAGAGATTAGGCAATCTCAAAGCGATTGAAAAATTAGTTCAAACCATTCTGCTCCGGTCTGATTTTGTCTATCGCAACGAGTCCGGGCAAGGTGACGCTGACGCACACGGCAGAAAGAGGCTCTCCGCCCGCGATGCAAGCTACGCCATCGCCTACGCGCTTACCGACAACAGTCCGGATGCCGCGTTGGTCAGGGCAGTCAAAGAATTTCGGCTCCAGACGAAAGAAGACTATCGACGCGAAATACTCCGTCTGCTCGCGAATCGCGATCAGTACTACGTGATCGATGAGTCGGTCAACAAGCAAAATGACATCACCAACGTCACCAACATGCCAATCCGAGAGCTGCGATTTTTCCGCGAGTTCTTTGGCTACCAAAAACTGCTGACGATCTTTAAGGACAACAAACGCTTCGGCGCCAATTATGACGCTGCCAAGCAACGTCTGGTCACCGAGGCAGATCGACTGATCGAACACATCGTCGAACAGGACAAAGATGTCTTCAACGAACTATTGACCACTGACAAATTCTACGTCTATCACTCCGGCGATAACGAAGCGATGCAAGCGTCAGCGGATCGCATCCGCAAGATTTACGATTACTTCAAGGACAAGGATTGGCAGGACTATACGGTTGATGACTTGGCCCAGCACAAAGTGTTCATTGCTGAGGTCAAGATGCGCGGCATCGATGTCAATCGCCTCGTGCCCGGCGGACGTTACAACCCCGTTGGATCGTTTAAGACTCAAATGACCAGCTTCACACTGCGGCTCGACAAAGGCCAGACCGCTGCCGCGCCGTACAACGCATTCCCCGCGCACGGCATGGCCAACGCCAGCTCCCGTTTCGGTGGCCGACTGCAAAGCCCCGAGGTCGCCAAGTTCTTCAACGTGGATATGGCCCACTGGAACTTTCCCTCGATTCAGCCCGCTGCACTCCCACACCGCAAGGGCATGCTCACGCACCCCGCCTGGCTGATCGCCCATGCTCAGAACACCGAGACCGACCCGATCCACCGCGGCAAGTGGGTGCAGGAAAAACTCTTGGCCGGCACGATCCCCGATGTGCCGATCACGGTCGACGCGAATGTCCCCGAAGACCCCCACAAGACGCTGCGGCAACGGCTGGATGCCAAAACAAACGTCGAATACTGCTGGACCTGCCACCAGAAAATGAACCCGTTGGGACTACCGTTCGAAATGTTCGATGACTTCGGTCGATTCCGCACCCAGGAACGACTGGAGTACCCGGAGCACCTGATTGAGAAATCCAAAGACAAGGGCTCTCCGCACGAAGACCTGCGTGACATCTACAAGACGCTACCCGTCGATGCACGCGGGCACCTGGAAGGCACAGGCGACAGCAAACTCGACGGTGAAGTGACCGACGCACTGGACCTGATCGATCGACTGGCTAAGTCCGAGCGCGTGCGTCAGTCGATTATCCGCTACGCATTCCGCTATTTCATGGGCCGCAACGAATTGCTGTCCGACTCTCAAACACTGATCGAAGCCGATGAAGCTTATGTAAAGAGCGGCGGCAGTTTTGACGCGGTGATCGTGTCGCTCTTAACCTCTGACTCATTCATGTACCGAAAAACTACCACGAAGTAACTAGGATTTGACTATGGCAACCAACCGACGACAGTTCCTCCGAACCTCCGCCGTGGGTACCGGTGCATTGGCGCTCTCGCCTTCACTCAGCCCACTGCTGGCCGCCTCGACGACCAATGACGGCCCGCGCCGATTCGTCTTCATTCGCAAGTCCAACGGCGTCCGCCCCGACGAAGTCGCGCTGCCTTCGTTTAACGACCGAGATAAAGCAGCCGACGCGAAGAAGCAAACGCTGGAAGTCGACCTCGACAAGCACGAGCTCCCGACTTGGATGGCCGCACTCAATGTCTACAAGCAACACATGACCATCCTGCAAGGTCTGTCTTGCAAAATGAGTGAGAACGGCCACTGGTCCTACTCTTCGGTCATGGGTGCCTACAAGTCAGGTCGCAACTCGCTCAGTGGCATCAAGCGTGCAACGATCGACTTTGAGATGGCCAATCTCTTCCCCTCACCTTTTGGCCACGTTGAACTGTCGCTGACCGGCAACTATAGCTCGTTTAGAACTGGGATCGTGGCGGGCTACTCGGCTCCGGCACCGCATCAACGCAACTACTGCTACGCCGACCCGCAGACCGCCTTCAACGAACTGTTTAAATCCGTCGTGAATCCCGGCGCGGTCGATTCGGATAATGCCATGCTCAAGTTCCTGCAGGACGATGAAACGTTCAAGGCTCGGGTCTTACAGGGCCACGAAAGGCGTAAGCTGAGCAACCACGTCCGCTCCCTCGATTCCATTCGCAAACGGAACAAGCAGGTCGGCAAAATGTCTGCTGCCATCGCCAACCACCTTCCTACGATCGACAAGGTCCACGCGAGTGGCGGCCCGAACGCCAGCACGCCTGAGAAGCAAAAAGCATTCACGGACATCCTTGTCGCCGCGTTGGTCACCGGTCTGACGAATGTCGTGACTTACACGATCGATGAACTATCGACGCCAATCAAGGGCCTCAAGGGCAATGAAGGTGATCACATCTCGATCCACGAACTTGGCCACAACGGCGGCTACAGCGGGATCCCTGCAGATGAGATTCGCGAAAAGATCCGCGTCGGCCACATTAACCAAGTTGCGAAAATCATCGACAAGCTGAAAGCGGTTCCCGAAGGCCGAGGCACCATGTTTGATAACACGATGATCATTT
>JBLINZ010000284.1:0-8155 GCA_047639375.1 Mariniblastus sp.
ACCCGCGTCGGATTTCTTGTCGCCATCTAGGCTTGGGGCCGGAGACAGAGCAAGTAACCTGCGGTATTAAGTATTACCGATTTTCGGAATGCCTGGCCTGTATCTTGCATCAAGATTCGGCCGAACGAATATGATACGTCTTGCACTGACGTAATGATGCCTGAGTCAAGACACTACGGTCATCACCGCTGCACTCATTCACCGTGGGTCGCATTACACGATGTCATTACAGAGCCCCGGAGTCCTGAGTGTTTCCTGGTGGCGAATGCATAAGCCACATGGGCTGCCGTTGAGCAGTCTTTTTGTGACTTTTTGACAACGTGCTGGGATTGAAAGTGATCGAAAGTGATCGAAGCGCTGCGGTTAATGCATCGCACCTCGCGGCGAGCTGGCATTGCCCGACACCATGCAGGATAATGGATTCTGCGAAAGTACCCTGTTGGATTTGCAGAATGGTGGTTCACCGAAGCTTCCGCTCTTTTCGATCACCTGCATTCAGATTCGAAATACATCAAGGAACCCATGAACATGCGTCCATTTCCATTGGCTCGACGACATATTTATTCCCTGCTTCTGCCCATCCTTCTCTTCTCGGGCGTCGGCAATCGGTGCGTTCAGGGAGTTACTCAAGGAATTGCCCAGGAAAACCGACCACCCAATGTCGTGATCATCTTTATTGATGACATGGGATATGGAGATGTCGAATTCAACGGTGCTCAGGGGCCGCGAACGCCCAACCTGAATCAGATGGCAGCCGAGGGAATGAAGTTCACCGATTTCTATGTGGGCTGTGCCGTCTGCACTGGTTCGCGAACGGCGTTGCTGACCGGGAGCCACTACAAACGAGTCGGGATGCCCGGCGTTTTGTTTCCCAATAGTAACCAAGGGCTCAATCCTGCCGAAATGACGATTGCCGACATGCTCAAGGCACAAGACTATCAAACCGCCTGCGTGGGCAAATGGCATTTAGGGCACCTGCCCCCTTGCCTGCCCACCTATCAAGGATTCGATACTTATTACGGCATTCCCTACAGTAACGACATGTGGATCGATCCGGCCAACAAACTGGCTGATGATTTGGTGTTGCGAGACGGAGTGACGATGGAAGATCTTCGCGCGGGAAAGACCAGCAAGAACGCCGTGCCCTTGATGCGTGACGAAGAAGTCATTGAGTACCCATGCGACCAAACGACGGTCACGAAACGTTATACAGAAGAGTCGATTCGTTTCATCCAGAAGAATAAGGACCGTCCGTTCTTTTTGTACTTGCCGCACACGATGGTCCACAAGCCGCTGGCGGTGAGCAAGGCATTTGCAGGCCGTACGGATGAATTGATCTGGGACGCCATCGAAGAAGTCGACTGGTCGGTTGGCGAAATTCTGAAAACGCTCAAATCCGAAGGCCTCGACAAGAACACGCTGGTGGTTTTCACCAGTGACAACGGAGCGGCTGTGGGATCTTCTTTGCCGCTTCGAGCGAAAAAATTTAGCGTCTATGACGGTGGCATTCGCGAGCCTACGTTGATGTGGTGGCCCGGGAAAATTCCCGCTGGCTCGGTGTGCACCGAGATTGCCGCTTCGCTTGACTTGCTTCCGACCCTTGCCGGTGTTTGTGGCGGAAAATTATCGGCCAACAAGATTGATGGGATGGACATCTGGCCGCTAATGTCTGATCCGAATGCAAAAAGCCCACACGAGAGCTACGCATTGATGCATGGGCCGGGCACGGTGCGCCAAGGCAAATGGAAGTACTACCCGTGGAAAGAAAAGAAGGAGGGGCGTGACGCTCCGGTTGGAAGGCCGCCTTCGCCACAGAAAGTCCAATTGTACGATCTCTCGTCCGACATTGGAGAAAATAAAAACTTGGCCGCTGAGCATCCTGAGATTTGCGATTCCATGCAGAAGATCTATGACGCACAAGTTAGGGACATTGAGTCCAGTTCGCGTTCGACAGCCTTGTTGGTCAGACCAGCTAGTGCGATGCCCCCGACTCACCCCAATCGAAATCGTAAGAAATCAGGTCGCTAGTGCTTTTTTGCTGGCTATGAAAATCGAGTCGTTAAAATTCGGGCAATGCATTTGCGCAGATTCGTTTATGACATCGTCCCAAAACTAGATCAACGAACCAAGAATTCCCAACATGAAAACTTCACTCCTGCTTGCGGCCGTTATCCTGTGCTTTGCTTCCGTCGCAGCCGCTCAGACACTGCAGAAAAACGTGCTGTTTATCGGCGTCGACGATTTGCGGGTCGAACTCGGCTGCTACGGCGATGCGTTCATGCAAACACCAAACATCGACGCATTGGCTCGGCAGGGACTATTGTTTGAGAGAGCGTATTGCCAGCAGGCGATTTGCGCGGCGTCGCGAATCAGCATGATGACCGGAATGCGCCCTGATTCGACGGGAGTTTACGATCTGCAACATCCGCTTAACGAGACGCTGCCTGACGCGATGTCGATGCCTCGTTTTTTTAAGCAGAACGGATATCGCACTGTGTCTCTTGGCAAAATATATCATCACGCCAGCGACGACAAAGCGTTCTGGGATGTACTCGATGGCTGCACGAAGCCAACGTATGCGGCTCGCGAAACAATGGTCAAGATCCAAGCCAAAACGAAGCAAGGGAGAGTCCAGGGGTTGAAGGGCAAAGAACTCCGGCAATTCACCAAAGGCCCGGCTTTTGAAAGCAGTGATGTCGAGGACAGTACTTACACTGACGGCTCGATTGCCGACAACGCGATTGAGCAACTCCGCGAGCAAGACGATCGCCCGTTCTTCCTCGCCGTTGGCTTTAAAAAGCCGCACCTGCCGCTGGTCGCGCCGAAAAAGTATTGGGACCTGTACGATCCAGCGGAAATCGAAATCCCCTCGCGGGAAGCACCGGTCGGCGCCGCTAAGTACGCGACCACAAGTTGGGGCGAATTACGAGCCTATAGCGGGATGCCTGAAAAGGGAGATTGCTCGGACGACCAGACTCGGTCGCTGATCCACGGCTATCGAGCCTGCGTATCATACGTTGATGCTCAGATTGGCAGAGTCCTTGAGGAACTAGATCGGCAAGGACTGCGAGAGAATACAATCATCGTGTTTTGGAGTGATCACGGCTGGAAACTCGGCGACTACGGCGACTGGTGCAAACACACGAATTTCGAACTCGACACTCACGTTCCCCTGATCTATAGCGGCCCCGGTATTCCCCAAGGAAAACGCACCGCAGCCCTAGTCGAGTATATCGACATCTATCCGACCCTGGCGGCTGCGTGTGGTTTGAAGATTCCGAAACACTGTGAAGGCGAAAGCACTTTGCCGCTTTTTGCCGATCCGTCTGGAGCGGGCAAGCCAGCGGCACTCAGCCAATATCCTCGCGCAGGCATGGGTTATTCAATTCGCAGCGGCAAGTGGCGTTACACGCAATGGCGAGGGAAGAACGGACGAGTCACAGAGGAAGAGTTGTATGATCATTCGAAATCCGATTTGGCTACCAAGAACGTCGCCGGCCTTGCTGAAAACAAAGACACGATTAAGCAACTTGACAATCGACTACGCAAGATCGTTGACCGGTAACAGTCGCCTCAAGATGACACGTCACAGTAATCGGCGGTTTGCGACCGGGCAGATACCCCAGTCGATGTGACGGGTTTAGGAAGTCAGTCAAGTAAATTTGACGTTCTCAGACGATGGCACGAATGCATCCCACTGACAGCGTCAGCATTATTGTTATTCGATGACACCGATCTATTTAACTACAATTCGATTTCTGATCAAACTTCATAGGCGATGGTCATGCCTCGAAAAATCAAAGACACATTGAAACTCGCTTTCTCGTGGATCGTACTGCCGATTAGAAAAGGACCACTCCAAGGTTTTCTTTGGATTACGCGGTGTGGCAAACTACTTCGATTGACGCACTTGTTGAAACGCACAACTATCCGATTCCAGATTTCATCGAAATCGATATCGAAGGTGGTGAAATCGCAGTACTGAATGGTGCGGAGATGACAATCTCAAAGCATCGGCCAAAACTGTTGGTCGCCACGCACGGAGATGCTGAGCGTGAGTTTGTCTTGAAATTTCTGGATGCCCATCGTTACCGCTACGAGATATTGAACGAATCGGCGACCAAAGGCGATACAGAAATTATGGCATGGCCGACTCAACACACGGCTTGATTGACTCTGCGGTAAATAATGCTATTCTCCCGGCAGTCATGCCCAGCAAGAAACTGTTCATTATTGTGTTTGTTGGGATGGATGTTAGTTGGGTTCCGACGATTAGATCGTCGCTAAGTCCGCGACTATCGCCAATCTGAAATCTGAAATCTGAAATCTGAAATCTGAAATCTGAAATCTGACTCGATTGCCCGATCAAGTCCATCTTCAAGCCGCAAAATTTGAGGAATCGATTTCTACTTGGTGCGGAAGATTTCACTGTTGACCAAAGCCAATAGCAAATCGCGAAATCGAAGATCATGCCTGGCTTGCTCGCTGACGATTTCTGCGATCAAAGCACGCTCGCGGTAGTTAAGTTTTCGCCCTGTCGCGTAGGTCATTAATTTTTCGGAGATGCATCTCGCAAACGGTTCTGGATTCTTGGACAGGAACGTTTTCAAATCGGTTACATCATTGAGTTTGGTGCCACAGGGCAGCGTTCCCGATGTATCGATGGCCAGTCCATGGACTAGTTTTGATTTTCCACCTTCTTCGTCTTCAATGAATTTGGGATAGTTGGTCCGCCAGCGTCCGATCGGGTCGTAGTTTTCAAGCACAAAGCCAAGTGGATCGATTTCACGATGACAAACGGCACAATTTTGGGATGCCATATGAGCCGCCAGTCGTTCCTTGGGGGACTTCGCGCCGGAAGTGTCGGGAGTCAAAGCGGGGACGGCGTTCGGCGGTTCGGGAACGGGCGAACCAAGAATGTTCTCCAGCATCCAAACGCCTCGAAGGACGGGTTGGGTGTCGACTCCGTTGGCCGTCGCCATCATGATTGCAGGCATGCTTAAGAGGCCGCCGGCGCGTCCGTCACGTGGGACTTCGACGCGTTGGATGCCTTTCTTGAACGAAGTTGCGTTGGTGTTTTTGCGATTGTTCTTGGAAACCGGTTTAAATTGCTTGAATCCGTATATGTCATAGCCCACAACAGGATCGGTAAATACAAAGTCGGGAGCAATGAACTCGGTGACCCGCAGATTGTTCTCGAGAATATGATGGAAAGTCTCTCTGACCTCAAGTTGCATCATTCTTCGATGGTTGGGGGTGAACTTCCGAATGAGTCGAGCGTCTGGCATCAAGTTGTCGAGCTTCTCCAGGCCAAGCCACTGTCGTGTAAAGGCTTCTGCAAAGTCAACATTGATCAGACGCCGTGCCTCCTTGGTCAAGATGTCGGACTTCGAAAGCCTGCCGGCGTCTGCAACGTTTCGAAGTTTCGTTGTCGGCGGCCCGGAAGTCAGAAAGTACGAAAGTCGGCTTGCTAGTTCATGGTCGTTGAGTTTTCCAGGGACAATGCTTCGGTAAAGAAACGAAGGCGAAATCAAAGCAGTTCGAATAGCAAGATGCATCGCTTCGTTCAATGCTTTGGAGTCATGGTTGGGGGCGGTTGCGTCGCTGATACCTGTTCCGCGTTCGATCTCTCGTTGTACCAGTCCAGTGTATGCCGCGATCTCGGTTTCTGTTGCGGGTCGGCGAAGAGCCGTCGTCAGGAATTGCTTGAAGAAAACTCGTAGTGATTGCACGTCAGATTTGCCATCAAATTTTCCCATCAATTTTTTACGCTGACGGGCGATTCGAACGTCGGTGTGATCGGGGAAGATCTCGTGGGGCCCAGTAATTCTGACGTTATGAATGCCGATGTTGGGGCCTTCTTCGAAGTACTTGTAGACAAGGGTTTCGCCAGTTTTCACGGCATTCGAGGCCACTGATTTTGCAAGTTTAACAAGGTCCGCGTCGTCGACCGCATATTCTAGGACCATGAGTTCGGGATCCTTCATCGTTTTCTGGAGTCTCGCCCATCCGTTGCCACCGCGAGGTACATTGCCGATCTTTTTCCATGCCGCAGCCAATCGCGGGTCGTCCACAAACAGATGTTTTAGAAACACGGGCAGTTTCTTTTTGTCTTCGTAATCGTAAGGGCCGTTGGGGTATCGGAAGACAACGGTCTGTCCTCGATTGAGATCTAATTCAATTAGAAAAGTCTGGGGATTGCCAAACTGTATCTCTAGTTGTATTCCTGCCGCAATATTTCGCTGGTCGACGTCCATCGTGGAGACGTCCAATATTGGTTTCACTGCGGGCGTGCCTTTGACCGATGCTGTGATTTCTATTTTGTAGGTTCCCCTGGATGGAGCGGCGAATCGCATTGGCCATGTCGCATTGCGGGTGATGTTCGAGCCAGAAGAAGCCAGTCGCATTGCGCCATCAACGAAACACGCGGAGGAGTAGCTGATGACCAAGTCCTTGCCCGGGATCTTAAACTCGGTTGCGTCGGCGGGTTTGCGAGTAGGAGCAAAGAACTCATCCGCCACGAGGGCTGCTGTTTCGGAAAATGCTTCGAGATGAGAAGCCGCGACGACGAGTGCCTCGCCCTGGTTGTTGAATCCATGCGATTCGTTGTCCGGCGGAAAGCTGTTGGGAAGTTTAAATGTTGGAAGACCAAACACTGTCTGAATTGTCTTCTCGTATTCTCGCCGACTCAGTCGCCGAAGCGTCGTTCCTCCAATGGGACTTTCTTTGATTAGCGTTTTATCCAGCCACGACAAGAATGCATCACGTTTCTTTTTGGTCGGTGAGGTTGAGTCCTGCGGCGGCATGATCTGTTTGGAGACCATTTTGTGTATTGATTCCCAGATTGCGATCGTCTCGCGGTTGGACCAATCAATTTCAGACAGCTCAAGATCGAGATTAGCGTCAGCAGAGTTGCCACTATGACAATCTGTACAGTTTTGACTAAGAAACTTCTGTATGAATGGTGGTAACGCATCGTCAGCACTTGAGTTCGCGATGGGAGTCCCACAGCAAACAACGAAAACGATCAACAATTGCTTCAAAGAGTGTTTCACGATCTAGGTCCAGTTGTTTACGCCATTGGAAGCATTTGAAAACGTCTCCGTTTCGATACCCATCTGATTCAACATCGAAATATAGACGTCGCCCAAGAGTAGGGAATCGTCCTTTAAGTTGCCCGCGATATGCTGGCCGTGCTTGAATCCTCCCCCGGCCACGAGCGTCGGCAAGTCGCGGTTGGAGTGTCGACTGGCGTCACCCATCCCGGTTCCGAACATCACAACCGTTGAATCAAGCAGCGGTCGTCCTTCGTGGTCCGTTTTTTCTTTTAGCTGAGTCAGAAATCGATCGAGGCATCGCATGTGTTCGGTTTCGACTCGAATCAGATCACGAATCAAATCTGGATCATTGCCGTGATGAGACAACGCGTGATAGCCTGCGCGAAGTGTCTGGCCGTCCAAGGTGAAAACTTGTCCGAGGCCTGCGATAAACAACGTTGCAATGCGTGTTGAATCGGTTTGTAGAGCGAGGGCCATCAGGTCGAACATGATTTGTTCACATTCAAGCATCAACGTGGGAGCGACCGGATCGAATGCCGGCAGCTCGTAGTCAACTTTGACGTGTTTGTCTTCGGCCAGGTGATTTAGCTGCCGCCCCATTCGTTGCTCAAGTTCACGAAGCGAAGTGAAATATTCGGAGAGTTTTTGTTTGTCCAGATTGCTGACTTGCTTGTTCAACCGTTTGGCGTCTTCGGTCACAATATCGAGTGCACTGCGACCTGTGCGGAGTAGGTGTTCACTGCGTTTTCGATCATCGACACTTGCGAACATTTTGTTGTAGACCACACTCGGTCGATTGATCATCGGCAAAGGAACGCCTTGTCGGGTGAACACCATCCGCTGGCGCGGAATGTCGCCGGCACAAAGCTGCATTGATTCGAATCGAGTTTTTTTACCAATCTGCTCCGCGGCAATCTGATCGAGCGAGATCGAGCCGACTTCTCGTCCGCACAGATAGTTGTCCCAGTTGCCATGGCCGTTGGCCGAACGATGGTCAACACCAGAAAATACCGTGTAGTCGCTGCGGTGCTTGTCGATCACGCTGAGAAGATCAGTTGGCTTGTAGTCGCTGCCCGTTTGTGAGGGGTAAAAGGCAG
>JBLINZ010000285.1:0-8139 GCA_047639375.1 Mariniblastus sp.
CGGCGACGTTTGCTTAATTATTAGAGCAAACATTATTCTGGGAACAACGAAAACGAACGAAATATCGCCCATTAGTTGGCAAAAGATTCGATCGCTTCGTCCTGTTCATCTTTGATTTGAAACATGGAATCGAGATTGGTGTAGCTAAACAAATCCCGTACTTCCGGCCTCAAATTGCTCAACCGGATCTGTCCGCCTTGGGCCCGAATGCGTTTTTCCAGGACAATCAATTTATTAATTGCGGCACTTGAAAAGAAGCTTACATTTTCAAAGTTGATCAGGACATTTTCCGAGTCGTCGTTATCAACCAGTGACAAAAGCTCCTTGCCCATGGTCTCGATTCGAGACGGGTCCATGACTTTTTGGTCTTTGAACTTGACGACAGAGACTTCGTTGATACTGTCCAATTCGATGCATTCAAAATCTTCCATAACTCAATTCTCGTTCAACCGATGAGACAGTTATCCATTGCAACAAAGCAACTGGTGCAAGCAAGTCAGCCTCCCAAAAATCCTTGGCGGGGGCCGCTTGGTTGATTCCCTATCATAGACCGGCAGCGTCGATCGTCAAAGCGACCGATGCGAACGGGCGCGTCTGGAGGGCTCAAGAACACACTTTAAGGGGGGCGAATCCCGAGCTAAAGAATGCTTTCACCGGTAAACGACCGGGAATTCACGAAATCCAAAATAAAAAACACTAGTCTTACGTCTCCGAATGATGGACCAGAAGCTCATCCGTTTACGCTCGAACTAGTGTTTTTAATTTCAAACGCTGAATGGTATTCAGCGAGATCGTTAGTTGAGGTTTCGCAATCCACACTTACAAACGTGTCCGATTGCTATTTATGTAATCGCACAAACTACCCGTTGAGGTTGAAACAATTTTGAGAAACGGGAATCTTTCAAACTCATTTCAAACGACAGCGGTGGTGGGTGCGTTTGATTTTCAAGAATTTCTAGTCTCGTTCCATCGATAAACCATGGAGGAACACGACGGTTCCCAAGAAAAGTACCGGCCAACACAACCAACTGGGCGGAGAAATCGGACGCGGGCCAGGCAGGCCGTTGTTTGCGGTGGGAAGCTGATTCGGTAAACCTGAGTTTGCGGAATAGGAGGCTTGCTGGAACGGCGATCCAAACTGGCCATTGTCGACCTGGTTCAAATTAGTGCTTGGCGAGAATGCCGTGAGGTTCTCAGACTGCCCATTCGCCGAAAAAAAGTTCGAAAATCGAGGCGTCAAAACATAAGTATCCACCAAATTAAGCTGGAGCCCAATAAACACCAACACTATTCCTAGTGTCATGGCTGAAGTTCGTCGCATGGCTATTGTCCCTTTGGAAATCCCAAATGCAATCTGGTTGTCGAGGCGGCGATTCAGCAAATTTCATTGCTAAAACGTCAGTCCCAAGCCAATCAGTGATCCGTTGAAATAAGCAGGTTCATCGCGGTGATCCGAACTCCATCCTTGGCGATCACACACGTTTTAATTCCTGTAAACTGTATCGTTTAAGCAGACTTTTATTCTTGAATCCCGAACGGGCAATCCTCAATTAAGCTTCCATTCTAAGTTGGTTTTTGGCGGATTTTCAGTTTCGCCCGATTCTTTTGAGATTCGCAACAACCACGATTCCGAAAATTATGACATTGATGGCGCTTATTCTGGGTAGAACCGGTATTCTGATGGCCTGTCATGGTTGAAATCTGAACTTAGAACGCTGAACCGAACGGTCCCAAGATGAATTCTGCTTCTTCCGGCAAGACAGAAATCCCAAATTCTTCCAGCGATGCAGCCAACAAAGCCTCATCGGAATTTCTTGACCAAGAAGCACCCACTACCTCTGGCGGGCTTTGGTCCGCCAGTTTTCAAGGCCTCCTGTGGACTCAATGGCTGACCGCTGTCAATGACAACGTTTTCCGGTGGTTCGTAATCGGGGTTGGTAAGAACCAGTTTGCCCCGGAAGACCAAGCGATGCTGCTGGTCGTTGGCTCATCATGTTTCATCTTCCCGTACATCATCTTCGCTTCGGTGGCTGGCTGGTTGGCCGATCGATTCGCCAAACGCAAAGTCATCATCGGTTGCAAGATCGCTGAGATTGTGATCATGGGTATCGGTGTATTGGCCGTCAGCTGGTTGGGAAAACCCAATCCTGGCAATTCGGTGGATCCCTATTTCTGGGTTTTACTGGGTGCCGTGTTTTTCATGGGCATGCAGAGCGCCTTGTTTGCGCCAGCCAAAGTCGGCACGATTCCGGAGTTGCTAACCGAGAAAACGATCGCCGCCGGCAACGGGATTTTCAATCTCGTGACACTTTCGGCCACCGTGATCGGAATGGCGTTGGGGGGCTGGCTGTCAGATCATACGCTTCGCGGTCAAGTCAATTTAGGGACGGCCGCATTGGTCTTGGTGGGAATCGCGGTGGTCGGAACGCTGCTCAGCTTCCTTGTGTGGACCTTGCCGGCCGCCAACAAGAAAGCGAAATTCCCGATTTACTTTTGGTTGATGTTAGAGACGATTCGGGACATCCTGCAGCTCTTCAGCTTTCGGATTCTATTTCGCATCGCGATTGGAATCTCATTCTTTTGGGCGATCGCTGCGTTTGCTCAACTCAATATCGACTTGTTTGCGCAGGAAAGCGGTGGGTTGCTCGAGTCAGACCGAACGCCATTGCTGATTGCTGTCGTACTTGGGATCGGGTTAGGTAGTGTCTTTGCTGGCATCGTGTCCAACGGCCGAATCGAACTGGGACTGGTTCCACTGGGGGCAATCGGGATCGGTCTGTTTGCATTTCTGCTGTGGTTTTCACCAGAAAACTTCATTGACGAAAACACGTTCAACACGAATAAGATTCTCGTTTGCCTTCTCCTAGGCGGGCTGGGATTTAGCGCGGGTATCTTCGACGTTCCCTTGGCATCCTTTCTCCAGCACAATAGCCCTGTCGAAAAACGGGGCTCGATGCTGGCGGCCACTAATTGCTTGGCGTTCAGCGGAATCCTGTTGATGTTCGGTGTGATGCTGCTCTGCGGTCGTCCGGGAGACGCTGGATCGCTCGCCAACCTAGCGCCCGAACTCACTTCCGCGAATCTATCAAATGACCAACAAGCTGAATTGAAGGCGATTACAACGGATTACAAGTCTGCCGAGCTGGATGGTAAAAATGCAAACTTGGCCGGCTATCTAACCGGTGTTTCACCCGAAGTCAAAAAAGCGGCGGTCACGGAACTGGTGTTCCTCGACTCACAACGTCGCAGAGAAGCCGGCAAAACGTTAACATTCCAGCAGTACAGGAATGAGTTCGGATTCGACTCAACTGAGAATGCCTCGTCCAATCCAGTCGTCGAGAACGCCCGCATTGGCCGGCAGATCAAACAAGCTATCTCGCAAAGTGGCCGACTCCCCTGGCTGAATTCGCGACAAATATTTCTCGTGATGAGTATCCTGACGCTGCCCGTAATTTTTTACGCGTTGTATCGATTGCTGCGGCCCACCCTTCGGTTGCTGTTCGAATTATTGATGCGGACACTTTACCGGGTCAAAATCACCGGAGCTGAAAACATACCTCACGACGGAGCCGCTGTCGTGGTCGTCAATCATAGCTCGTGGCTGGACGGCGCACTCCTCCTGGTGTTCGTCCCGCGACTCCCCAGAGCCATCGCTTGGGCCGGAAATTTCTCGTCTTGGCTGATGCGAAACTGGGCCAAGCTTTGTGGCATTATCTTGATTAGCGGTGGGCCCAAATCGATTCGCAAAGGACTTAAGGACGCCCGCGAGGCGCTTGCCGAAGGCGAAGTCGTCGCTTTGTTCCCGGAAGGCGGCATCTCGCAAGACTGTCAAATCAAGTCATTCAAGCCGGGCTTAACCAAAATCGTCGACAAATCGAATCCCGAACCAATCATCCCGGTTTACTTTGATGAACTGTGGGGAAGCGTCTATAGTTATTCTGGCGGCAAGGCGTTGTGGAAATTCCCCAACTCAATCCGTCGACCGCTTTCCGTTCATATTGGCAAGCCGATTGAGAAAACCGACTCCTTATTTGAGATTCGCCAAGCTGTTCAAGAACTCAGTGCCACAACCATGAAAAACTACTCCGGACCCTTTGTATCTGCCGCTTCATCGTTCATCAAAGCCTGCAAGAAAAGCAAGTTTCGATCCAAAATTGCCGATTCGACGCAACAAGAAGAAACGGGAGGCAAACTCCTAACGCGCGCTTTGATTCTAAGAAAACTACTACGACGAGAGGTGCTCGACCAAAACGAACAGCACGTGGCGGTCTTGATCCCACCGTCCGTGGGAGGCGCGATTGTCAACGTCGCGCTGGCGATGGACCGAAGGGTAGCGGTTAATCTAAACTATTCGCTTTCCAACGAATTGATCAACCACTGCATTGAAGACGCCGGCGTCAAGACTGTCCTGACGACTCGCAAAGTGGCGGACAAGTTCAAATTCGAGTTCGATTGCAAGGTCTTCTACCTGGATGACTTGAAGGACAAGGTCTCTGGATTCGACAAAGCGATGGGGGCCTTTCAAGCGTTTGCCGTTCCAGCATTTTGCCTCAATCGAATGCTCGGCTTACACAAAATCAAGCCCGACGACCCGCTGACGATCGTGTTCACGTCGGGCTCAACCGGAGTCCCTAAGGGCGTGATCTTGACCGAACAGAATGTCATGAGCAACGTTCATGGAATTGAAAAAGTCGCATCCCTGGTTGCCACGGACACGCTGGTCGGCGTGCTGCCGTTCTTCCATTCGATGGGTTACACCGTCACACTTTGGGGCTCCATGTCGACCGCGATTCGAGGTGTCTATCATTTCAATCCACTTGACTCAAAAATCGTCGGCAAGCTCACGGAGAAGTACTCGGGAACGATCATTGTCGCCACGCCTACCTTCCTTCGCTCTTATACACGACGTTGCACATCAAAACAGTTCAAGTCACTTGAGATGGTGATTACGGGTGCTGAACGATTGCCGCCAGAATTGTGCGAAGAGTTCGAACAGAAATTCGGTGTCCGTCCGGTGGAAGGCTATGGGACAACGGAGCTTTCGCCCGTCGCCTGCGTCAACATTCCCTACGCTCGCCAATCCGGAAAGAAATTCCAGGTCGATGCCAAAGAAGGAACCGTAGGCCGCCCCATGCCAAACTGCGCAGCCAAGATCACTGACCTGGATACCGGCGAACAGCTTGGCCCCAATCAAGCCGGCATGCTCTGGATCACCGGGCCCAACGTCATGCAAGGCTATTTGAACAAGCCGGAAGCGACTGCCGAAGTCCTCCAGGATGGTTGGTACAAAACTGGCGACGTTGCGATTATTGATGACGATGGATTCGTAAAAATCACCGGACGCATGAGTCGATTCTCTAAAATTGGCGGCGAAATGGTGCCCCACTTAAAGATCGAGGAAATTCTCACGCGACTTCTGGACACCACCCCCAATGACGACTCAGATGACCACCTCTTGGTGGCCGTCACCGCGGTACCCAACGATAAGAAAGGCGAACGGTTGATCGTGCTGCATACCAACGTCGCCCAATCTGCCGAGGAAATGCAACAAGCCCTCAAAGCAGACGGTTTACCGAATATTTTCATTCCCTCGCTCGACAGCTTCATTCAAGTCGATTCGCTCCCCTTGCTCGGAACCGGCAAACTCGATCTTCGTGGGATCAAAGATTTGGCGTTGGAGAAGACCAAGGAGAACTAGTTCTAACCCGCATGAAAATCGGGCTCGGCGCAATTTCAGCCAGGCGCTCTGCCCGAGTTTCGTTGCAAGGCCAACACCGTTTGGTTTTTGATTTCGCGAAGCGGAAAATGGCAATCCGAAGATCGCGACTCAGGAAGCATTTGAAGCGCAATGTTCTCAGAATAGATTTCGCGCAGCTTTAAATACGACATCGTGAGACGCGGGTTGATCTCGATCAAACAATCGTGGACTTCCGATTCATCACTGATGATGAGGTCGAGTCCGAGGTACCCTTGGGTTGTGGGCATCGCTCGCATCACACGCTCGGCAAGTCGCTTGGCCCGCTCTGAAATTCTTGGATCGATCGGCAATCTGGCTCCGACATATTCGCCAAACGGCTGATGCGCGAACAATTGCTGGGTTGGTTCAAGAAACTGAAATTGCTCTCCATGGCAAATCACAGAAACACTCACCGGCGTCCCTGGTATAAATTCTTCGATTCGGTAGCCCGCAAATCGCAATCGATCTTTGGGACCTAGCGCCGCCAAGTCCTCGA
Source organism: Mariniblastus sp. (assembly GCA_047639375.1). Classification (GTDB taxonomy): domain Bacteria; phylum Planctomycetota; class Planctomycetia; order Pirellulales; family Pirellulaceae; genus Mariniblastus. The sequence goes on from JBLINZ010000285.1 coordinate 6,234, forward strand.
TCAACTGAACATGCTCGCTACCAGCCCCGTCGTTCGGTTTGAGCACCCACGCCTGGGCCGATGAGGTCGATTGTTTCGGGTATTCCTGCAACGGGTTCGCCAAAATCGCCCCAGGCGGGAACGACGAAAAACCGGCGGCTTGCAAGTGATCGAACGTAGCTTGCTTGTAACTACAAAGCTCAACAATTTCGACGCCAGGACTGATCAGTTTCGAGCACGCATCCCCGATCCAAGCGAGACTCTTCAGAAGACAGCCTTCCGTTTCCGGCGCTATCATCAAAACATAATCAACTTGGGTTGCGGTCGAGCCCAGCCAATTTCGAAGCTGGTCGGCAGATTTTATTACCGAGCAGTCGAGCAGATTCTCGCCTGCAGCCCCCATCTGATTGAAATTCTTGAAGCTGGCCGTTAACCGAGTATCCAGCGGAACCACGACGGAAACGCCGCCTGAGATGAAATCTCCGACGATCGCCTCCAGCATCTGAAGGCCTTGCTGTTGAAGCGGATCGTCCGAACGCGGTTCAACTGATTCAACCCATCGCCCGCCCCCAGTCAACCATTCGAAAACCAAGACTTGCATGATCGTCGAAGCCTTCCACAAAAACCAAAATTGAATAGGATACCGTTAATCAAAGACACTGAGTCAGATCGGACTAAGCTTACCGACTGCCAGATTCAAGTCATAGGGAGCCCAGACTCACCAAGTGAGACAAGGCTTACCTTGGGGAAGCCCAGGCTCACCAAGTGAGACTAAGTTCAAGAGGCGAAACGAACATTCAGATTCATTCAGTCCGAATTGCTTTACATCGCTGCCAAAAACTCTACAATCCCGGCTGCAGTTACACTTCCATTTTATGCGAAAACAAACACAAAGGTTCGACGTGGCTACATTACTGACTCGTAACGAAGGCGACGTTCTTCTGGCTTATTTCCAAGACGTGCGCATCATCGATGAATCACGAATCAATGGGCTCGGTCAGGAGTTGACAGACTTGGTCAACAATTCTGGCAACGAAAAAATCATTTTGAATTTCCAAAATGTCAGCTTCATGTCTTCGGCCATGATTGGAAAACTGGTCCTTTTTGGAAAGCAATGCAAGACGGCGAAAGTTCACTTGCGAATGTGTAACATCAACGATAACGTCGAAGAAGTTTTCAACTTGATGAAGCTTGGCAAGGTCTTCTCGATTGATAAAACCGAAGAAGCCGCGTTGAAAAAAATCTCTGGCTAGCTGCTCATTGAGCCGGAAAGCGAAACCGGTGAGAGCTGATTCCAAGCCCGTTCGAACTTGAGATCAACGGCGTGCTGGTTTTCGTCGAGCGCAAGGCGACGCCCTTGGATAGCCCTTGCTATTGCAAGGCAGCCCTGGTTTTAGCAAGGCAACCCCACGTGTAAGCGAAGAAGCGTCCTCGTTAATGGCTCGCCATCCATGGTTGCTCGTCCGCGTTGACTAGGATTTTCCGACAGGAGTCATAAGGCGTTGCGCCAAAAGAGGTTAGGGCTCACAATAGCCACATTCGTCATCACACAGACTCCTTGCATCGCAACATCCGGCGGTGTCACTGCCGCTCAAGCCGCTGCCGCCTGCGATCCTTTCAGGATCGTGGGTCGCCTTTCGCTCCGTCGAAAGACAATCAAACGACGTTGTTGCTCGCCGGTACAAGTAACTTGACTGATGGTGACCGATCCCCCCCTGCCAATCGACTCATGACCTGGCGCGTGAGATCGTTCTGATTCGCAGCCGAGACCTTGATTGCTGGTAGTCCACGAGCGAATTAGTTATTTGTACCAGCGAGAAGGACCGTCACTCTTTCGACGGAGCGAAAGGCGACCAACCCCCTCGCTGACGCGGCGGGACATCAATAAAGTCACAGCCCCAAATGGATGCAAATTCCTTGCATCGCA
>JBLINZ010000286.1:0-8136 GCA_047639375.1 Mariniblastus sp.
TCTGCTGCGCAGTACCTGTACTAGAGCGGGCACACGCGACTGAGTTTGGCGTTGTCGCCCGCATTTTGGGCGGGATCGACGCGGCAATATGCCTGGCCTGACTCTGACAGTATCAATCCATGGGCTGCTCTCCGTACTAGGCCTGAGTCTCCCAGCATAAAGAATCAGCATCTTGAAGAAAATGTATCGATATCCGAAGACGGGACGTACTCGATACCGTGTGACCGTCGGCGATGACGGGGCGATCAAGGTCAAGCCTAATGATTCGTTGGATCAATATGCGATTGCTATTCACGGGGTGCCGATCAATGAGCATGAATACTTGCGTGTCCGCAATGGTCAGCTTGTCCCTGTCGCCAATGTGGATTTGCTCCACACCCATGAAACGCTCTACCACATTCCCACAAGGAAAATGTTTGGGAAGCAGGGCACCCAGTTGGTGATGCCAGCGATCACGGTCACCGCCAAATCGCTATTCAAGTCTGAGAAGCAGTGGAGGATGGTCAAGTATTTCGAGAAGCAACATCGACTTTCTAGGGACCGCTCGATCAAGCTTACAAAAGCGATTATCGGCCATTTGCATCCCAGCGGTGTGGGGTTTCAAACGTTCGTCTTACTGCGTGAGCTCACGCCATTGAAAAGGGCCTATTCGGCATCGCATGTTTTGGGCGTGTGGCTTGGCCCCTTGCTAAGCCTCGTTGGGGCGTTTTTGGGATTGCACACTGCGTTGACTAGTCAAGCGGACAAGATCGAACTCATGGCGTTCTGCTAGGGCTCAACGGCTTGGGCGCTTGGCGAAAAGAATTCGCCAAGGTACTCTCCGCGATTAAATTACCTGAGTCGGAATGGTTTGGACAGCGACCGTAGAATGTATGAGCGAGTCTGGAATGAAGAGGCGAAACGTGGGTTCGCTGAGTGGAAGCGACAGGCTGCCAGAATGGGAGTTTCTGAAGACACAGGCAAACTTTATTTAAGGTACCTCGGAGACAATTGTCCAGCTACGCTTTGCAAACTGATCATAAAAACATCCGCCAATAAGATTACCCTCAAAAAGCATCGGGATAGCTTCTTGTTGATGCCAAAAGCGGGCGTGTTCTACCATCGCTAGTCCCACCAATTTAAGCTAGGACCCTTCGCGTTTGAGTCATTTGCCGGACGACGCGAATGCGAGGAAGTGCCCTCACTAGTCCCTCGCCCTAAATTGGATGCTCGCCTCGCCTGGAATCGCTCTGCGTCTGCCGGCCTCTCGTTAAACTTCGTCTCTGGCCTGTCGACCTAGTGGGCCATTGACCTTAAAGCACCGGGCAGTTTGGACGGGCACGACCGCTCACGACTCATAAACGTTTACTTGCTTGCCGGAGCTTCTTTGGGCAAAGGGCGGAGGTTCTGCGGGACTTCTGGTTCGATTTCGACGAGTTTGTTGATCGTGCCATTTTGTTTGTGAAGCTCAAACGAATCGTAGAGTTTGCCCAATGCGGTGCGGGCCTCGAACGTCAGTTTGTCGCCGTCGACATGGATGATTTGGTAGAGCTGCGTGTCTTCGGCGATGCGTTTCATGAAATTGAATCGCGTGTTGTTGTACATTTTGGGGCCACTTACGGAAACGACGTAAACCGTTCCGTGCTGCTCCTCGAATTTTTGCAAACCCGTGGCGACATTGGTGTAGCCAACCGGTTCCGCGTCGCTGGCAGTGGCATTCGTGAACTCGTCTCGCTTGGCGTCCGCCGCGGGGACGTCGAATCCTGTTCTGCCATAACAATGGTCGTGCCCTTGCAAGACGAGGTCGACCTTGTGTTTGTCCAGAATGGGTTTCCAGATCGCCCGCAGGGAAGCATTGTCTCGGTCTTTTCCAGTTGAAAAAATCGGATGATGGAATGTGCACACGACCCACCGAGACGTGTTCTTGGAGAGCACTTCGTCCATCCATTTGGCTTGTTCTTTGTGCATCGTCAAACTGTTCATCGCAACAATGCGAACGTTGTGATAGGTCAGCGTGTAGCAGGTTTCTTCTAGCCCCGGCGGTCCGTTTTCTGGAAACGTAAATACGTTCTGCCAGTGATGAGTAAGTTTGCGACCAACGCCTTCGACATTGAGGTGCTCGTGGTTTCCGGGGACTGCGATTGACGGCGTCATGGCGTTGAGCCACGCTCCCGCCCCGAACCATTCGCCCCATTCCGCGTCTGCTTGAGCGCTGTTGACGAGGTCGCCGGCGTGCAGCAGAAACGCCGCTTTGGGGGCTTCGCGATAGGCTTCACGCACGACTCGAGACCACATGGAGCGCAGGTTGTTTTGGGCGTCGCCAAAATACACAAACGAAAACGGTTCGTCTTCCGCAGCGGCTGTTCGGAAATGAAACCATTCGCTCCAATTGGTGCCGTCGCCGACACGATAAGCGTAAGTCGTGCCGGGCTTGAGTTCTTTGAACGTATAGTGGTGGTAGTGGGCGGTGCTCAAGTCAGTTTTCAAAGCCTTCGATCCGGCCTTGAACTGCTGAGCTTTTTCAGTGAACAAAGGCCCTCCTTCGGCTTCCGCGATCTCGACGAGTCCAGTGACCACTTCGACCGAGGTTCGCCAGTTGACGGTTTGCGTGGTGCGGGGGTCTTGGTTGAGTGTCAGAATGATCCGGTCGGGGATGGCCGATGGAGCGTACATGTGGGCGGCTTGAACAGCGGCCACCGGATGAGAATGGGTGGTCTCGGAGTGGACTTGGGCACTCGCGACCGAACTTGGCATCGCCACGATAATCAAAAGAAACAAACGCATCATAGTCATCTTATAATCCAAGTTGGTAATGTAAGTACAAGTCGGTTGGTCGCGGTGATAGGGCCTCAGGGACCATCGTCCACTCTAGTTGCTTTGCGAGACATTTTCGAGTCGGCTATTGAATCAATAATGCCGTCAGCGAGGGGCCCTTAAGTGCCGACCACCAGGGTTTGCCATAAGTCACTTTGAAAAGCGATTTTGACTTGTCACCCTGCCACCGCTTATCATGGTTTTACTGAGTCCGTACTTGCTGATGCCTCGTTGCACATCCATTTTGCCTGATTGCTATCCATGTCAAAAATTTCGAATATTATTATCGCAACGCGGCGATTGTTGTTGCTCGTGTTTCTGGCGGTGCTGTCGCAAGGCTCGGTTGCCGCGTCCCCGATTCTTCAAGATGAATTTGCGGTGGGTGATATTGTTGAATTCAAGTACCTCAGAGACCAGGTCCAGGGTGAAATCACTGGCTTCACAGGCACGGGTTGGCCCACCATTGAGTTCGAATACAAAGGCCGTGAGAACAGCCGGTTCATGCCACCGAGTCGGCTGACGTTGGTCCGTTCAGCTGAAGAGATTCGCGCTGCCGAGACAAAAGATAGCCCTTCGATGACGGAAGGCACGGCTCGTGAGTGGTCGGACGCGACCGGTGAATTCTCGATCACGGCGAAATTAATTCGCAATCAAGCGGGTAATGTTGAGCTAGAAAAAGCGGATGGCTTGATTGTGAATTTGCCGTTGAGCAAGTTGAGCCAAGCGGACCAGGACTATCTGGCTAATCTGAAGAATCAAAATAGTGCCGACAATCCATTTGCAGGTGGCGAGAAAAGTACGAATTCAAAGCCGACACGGTCCGAGGGCTCGGCAAGTCATAACAACACAAGTAGAACTGAATCTCTTCCGGTCACGGCGATCACACCCGATTCGAAATTGAACGAAGTCGTGTTGACTCGGTCAACCTGGGGCGTGGTCCCGGACGTGGCTGTGCAGTCGGCGGCAATGGCAACATCAAGAGTTCTGTCGCTGATGACTGGATTTACAAAGTACAAAGTTCACAATCGCGCGGCCGGAGTTTGCTTGAGCACGAACGGTCAGTATGTGGCGACGGCGACTTCGAATCCATTCGACAAAGCGACCGAAATCGTGCTGATGGACTTGATGTTGGGGACGTCTGGCCCGGCCTTGCGGTTGCCCTTCAAAGATATCACGCTGGTCGCGGTCACGTCGGATGGCAAACGAGTGGTGACGATGAAAAAAGGGAACGGCCGAACGCCGGGTTCACTTGATTTTTGGGACTTGGGCGACGAAGCGATTCACTCTGCCACTTGGAACACTGCGTCGTTTTTTGATCGAACTGGGTTTGCGCCGACCCGTGCCAAATTCCTGGACGATTCTCGTTTGCTGACGTTGGGTCGCAAAGTCACTTTGTGGGATTGTGAGGACGCCAGTTCGATTTACTCATTCAAGATATCTGACGGAACACATCCAGCCGTCAGTCCCAACCTCAAACAAGTCGCTGCCGTATCCAATGGATCGGTGTATATCGTGGATGCTAACACGGGCGAATCGATGGGTAGTTTCGAGCCGCCAAGCGGGGCACAGGTGATGGCGTTTTCGCCAAACGGTCAATTCTTGGCAGGAATGGAATCCGGCACGGGGGGGATCTGGCTATGGGATCTTAAGATCAATCAATTGGTGAAAGAAATGAGTGCGGGGTCGACTTCTGCCATGCAATTGCGATGGGTAGGCGAGCAGTATTTACTGGTCAACAATTCTGACTTGATTGATGTGGGATTGGCCGCGACGGTTTGGAAATACTCGACACGAGGGACAGTCGTTGGCCGAAACGATGGGCGGTTTTGGTTGCGGGGTAAAGACAAGTTGACCCCTGTTTCTTTGCCGCATAAAAATCTGGAGACTCTCACATCCGGGGTTACGTCAGAAGAGTTGGTCGTGCTTGGTCCGGGAACCGCTGTTTCGATTGAGATGGATCTGCCGTTTACCGTTGCAGAAAAAAACGCGATTCAAGCCGATGTCAAAAGCATGTTGGCGGCCAATGGAGCTCAGGTTCGGATCGGTTCTGATTTGAAGCTCGTGATGTCCATCACCAAAGGAGCCAAGGAAAAGCGTGAAATGTCGTCGATCACGGATCCATTCGGCAGAAGAGGAACCGAAGCAGTCAAGTACTCTCCCAATAACGCCACGATTTCGTTGCGGAAAAACGGTGTAGTGGTGTGGCAAGTCGGAACGAGATTTGGGCCCGGCGGGATGATCACATTAGAGGAGAATGAATCTGCCCAAGCGGCAGTCACTCGGCTGTGCAGGCCCGATCCCGAGTTTTTTAAAACGGTCAAGATGCCGAAGTTCATCAGCCAGTTCCCCAATGGTAAGCCGCTGGGCTCGTCGTCGCTTGTCGATTGAGCAATCGCAGGAATTTCAGTTTCTGCGAGGATCTGCTAAGATATTAAATTAAGACGTCTGCAGAATTTTAATACAGCGAGCGCCCTCGGTCTTTGCATGATCCACGAAACAGAATTTAAAATCCGGACGTTTCACACGGACGCGTTTGGGCACGTCAACAACAGTCGTCATCTGGAGTTGCTAGAAGAAGCCCGCTGGCGCTACGCCGAAGATATCGGCTTGATCGAATTACTCGCCGCGCAAAACCTTGGATTTATCATCGTCGATTTGAGCATGAGATTTCGGGTGCCGGTCTTCGAAGGCGAAACGACTCGCGTTTGCACCAGCTTGGTCACGCTTGGCTCGGCCAGTGGTGAGGTTAGGCAGTGGGTTTACAAATTCGGTGAGAAACCTGTGGCGTTGAAATCGTTGTTCCATTTTATCTTGATCGATCGTAGTAGCGGTAAATCCGTGCCAATCGAAGGCGAGATTCGAGCCCTGTTGCAGGGTGTCATGGAGGGCGTTCCCACCGCGTAAGGTGAATCGGAATTGCTAATCGGCTTGTCGATTTAATGACCGGTTTAGCGGGAAATCATAGCCCGAATGCGTAAGCGAGGGAGAGCCCTGATTAGTGGCCCAGCTCCGATCGTACTGCGTCCTCGCATACGCGTCGGGCTATCATTTTCTCCTTCGGCTTTTTAAATCGACAAGCCGTAATCTAGGTTAACGCAAGCGCCGTCGTCTCAAGGTGTCTTTGCTGACGTTGAGTGTCGCTTGGGCTTGGAGGTCAGGTCGAATCGCGTCCTTTCGTTCCGTGTTTCAAATCGGTATCCCGCGTCGAGCAGGATTCCGTTCTAATAGCCGATTATCAATTGTTTGATTCTTCGGCCGAAACCTATGTCCAAAACGAAACCTAATTCGCAACCAGGCACCTTTCGGATCATCCGAAATCGGATCATCGCCGGGCTCTTTGTTGTGCTGCCAGTGTTTATTACCTACATGGTAATCAGGTGGCTTTACGATACGTTATACGCAACGGTCTTATTACCAATTTCCAGTTTTTTGGCCTACTGGTTCGAGCTTGAAGGTGAGGTTCCCAAGGTCGATGGGCCATGGTCGATCTTAGGTGCGCTGCTGTCATTGGCCGCGTTGATGGTGGTGTTGGCGATTCTATTTGTCGCAGGGATGTTCTTCCGTTCACGGATTCATCGCTTGATCGATTGGACTCTCTTGAATGTGCCGGGCGTCAATACGGTTTATTCGGCGGTCAGTAAAGTTATCAACGCGATCTCGGGCTCACGCGATAATGTGGAGAAATTCAAACGGGTGGTGTTGGTTCAATTTCCACATCCTGGGATGAAGGCGCCGGCGTTCGTAACAGGCGAAAGCCGAGACGTGGAAACGGGACGCATGATTTTATGCGTGTATGTTCCGACCACGCCTATCCCAACCTCTGGATATATGTTGATGGTCGAACAAGCCGATGTGGTTGAGCTTAACTGGGATCTGGAGGAGACGTTGCAAGCCATTGTTTCTGGTGGGATCACCGTACCGGAAACCGTGACGTTTCAAGCGGGACCTCAACCTTTAACGGCGGATCAATCGTGAACACACGTGAATACAATTTCGATGGCCTGATCGGTCCGACTCATAATTTCGCTGGCCTTTCGTTTGGTAATGTGGCGTCGACAAAACATCGAGACATGGTTTCCAGCCCACGAGCCGCGGCGCTTCAGGGGTTGGAGAAAATGAAGCTGGTCAGCGAGCTGGGGATTGGGCAAGGCGTGTTGCCACCTCTTCGTCGGCCGCGATTCGAGTTCTTACGAGAGCTTGGGTTCACAGGAACTGATCACCAGCTGCTGGAAAAAGCATATGCCGCGCAGCCGGGGCTGTTGGCTGTTTGCTACTCGGCTTCGAATATGTGGACTGCCAACGCGGCCACGGTATCGCCCTCGGCGGATTGTGCGAACGGGCGAGTAAATTTCACACCGGCCAATCTCTCTTCAACGTTGCATCGCTCGATTGAGTTTGGGGCCACGACGCGCAATCTACGCTCGATTTTCTCGAACGCCGATCACTTTCTCGTGCATGACGCGTTGCCGTCGCAATCGGCGCTTTCCGACGAGGGGGCCGCGAATCACACGAGGCTGTGTGTGGGGCACGCAGATCAAGCCCTTGAGATGTTCGTCTATGGAGCCAATCCTGCCGACCCTCAGTGCATCGGCCCGACCAAATTCCCGGCTCGGCAAACGTGGCTGGCCAGTCAAGCCATCGCCAGAAAACATGGCTTGGATCCGGAACGCGTTTGTTGCATTCAACAGAACCCTGCTGCGATCGATGCCGGCGTGTTTCACAATGACGTGATTGCGGTTGGCAACCAAAACGTTCTGCTATGCCATGAGATGGCGTTTGCCGAGCAGGCGAAAGTGATCACGGATTTGAAATTGTTGTTTGAGCGGCAGTTTGGAATGCCTTTGCATGTGCTGGAATTTTCGCTCTCGGAGTTGGCGATGGTTGATGCGGTTTCAAGTTACCTCTTCAACAGCCAATTGTTGACGCGTCCAGACGGTAAAATGACCCTTGTTTGCCCAGTCGAATGCCAAGAGAACGCTGCGGCGTTTCAATGCACGCGGAGGATCTTGAGCGAGTCGACGCCCATCGATGATGTTGTGTTTTTGGATCTCCGGCAAAGCATGAGTAATGGAGGGGGGCCGGCCTGTCTCCGATTACGCGTGGCAATGACTGACTCACAAGCCGCTGCGGTCCATCAAGGCGTGTTGTTGACGGGCGATTTGTACGCAAGTCTCAAACATTGGATCGAGCGTCATTATCGTGAGGAACTCAGCCTAAGCGATCTTCGCGATCCAAGACTCGCCATTGAGTCCATGGCGGCGATTGAATCGTTGGCCGGAATTCTGGGGCTTCCTGCCGATGTGTTGTTGGACCAGTGAGTTCCACTGGCTTGAACCCGTGAGC
>JBLINZ010000287.1:0-8125 GCA_047639375.1 Mariniblastus sp.
CAATGACGGCTGAAAAACAAGTTCTCACACAGGCTGCTGGCTTGCAGAAGCGGATCGACAATCAAGAAGCCACGATTCATGGTTTGCGGGCCAAGCATGATTCGGCGATGGAGAACCTCAAGCAGGAACTCGAGAAACGCGTTGAAATCGAGTCGCGGCTCCAGCGGGAATCGAACGAATGGCGATGCCGATTCGACGAGCGAACGGAAAATTGGGAACGTGAATCCGGAGAGCGTTCGTCCAAGTTCCTTCAAGAAAACACCGAGTTGCAGAGCCGTGTTGCGAAACAGCAAGAAACGATCGAACAGCTAACTTCGAAATCGGGCACGGAACATACGGCGTTGAGTCATCGCCTTCAACTTCAGTCCGAATCTATCCAACGGCTGACTAGTGAATGTCAAGCACTCAAGAGTAATGTGGAGCGGTCAACGGAGCGATTCGAAACGGCTCAAACCGAGCTGGAAACTGCGCATCGGCAAACCTCAAAACTGACTTCGAAAGTTGAAGAACTCAAGATAACCTGTTTACGGATCTCCGAATTGGAAAAACTGGTCCAACGGCGAGACCAGGAAGACCATCACGTGGTCGCCGAGCTGCGAACGCTTCGAGAGCAGTATGCCAGTTCCTATGCCAAGCAAAAAGAGTTGCGGGCCGAACTCGACCGGGTGGCGGGGCAGCGCATCGAATTCGAGTCAGTGTCGGATCAGCATGACCAGCAGTTGGTAAGCCTCAAGACCAAGCTCAAAGCCAGCGAAGAAACGATTCGCACCCTCCGCCGTGAGCGGTCCGCCGTGCTGGCTCGATTGGCCAGCTACCGAACCGTCTCGGAACCGGATGCCACGGTGATTTCGTTTACCGAGGCGATGCAGCGACGTCAAAAAGATGCAACCTATTATGATCAAGAGTACGGCGGCCATGCGAGCCATCATGCCGTGCGTGGAGTCGTGTATACCGAAGCTCCTGAATCTCGGGACGACTTGAAATTGATTTCCGGAATCGCAGAAGTCTTGGAAGCACGACTCAACGATTATGGAGTTTACACGTTCAAGCAGATCATGGACTGGAGGCCTGAGGCCATCGAGGAGTTCTCCCGGTTGCTTGCCTTCCGCGATCGAATCGAACGTGATGATTGGTTGAAACAAGCCAAGTTCTTCTATGACAAGAATCGAAAACGATCGGTTGCTGCTTAACGCTTCGCTCGCCTTCGTTGCAGCGGCCTGTCGGCTAATTGTTAAACGCTCTATCGTCTTGCAGATTGAATCAAGGGGCCCAGGCGCGTCGTGTTTCTGGTAAAGCGACCGGCTCTACGGGATAGAATTTAGGCGATGGTTTGGTAAGCTGTTGATCTGATTCACCAAGGAAATTAGCGGAATGGTCCGCCATCATGGTTGGTGGCTCGTTGGATTGCCGTTTCTACACCTCAATCACTTATCCCAAAAATTCAATGCTTAGTTTTTCCGATCGTGCCCTTCAGTTGCCCGCGTCCCCGATCCGCAAACTCGTTCCTTTTGCCGAAGCGGCCAAGAACCGCGGCACGACGGTCTACCATCTCAATATCGGCCAGCCTGACATCGAAACGCCGCCCCAGTTTTTCGAAGCCATCACCAACGCCAACCTGAAAGTCTTGGCTTATAGCCATTCTGCAGGAATCGAGCCACTGCGTGACCAGATCGCGGCGTATTACACCCGGTTGGGGCATGAGATTTCTAAAGATCAAGTTCTCGTCACAACGGGAGCTTCTGAAGCGTTGAATTTCGTGTTCGCAGCGCTGATGAATCCAGGCGACGAGGTCATCATTCCCGAGCCGTTCTACGCCAACTACTTGTCGTTTAGCTTGGGCAACAATGGGGTGGTCGTGCCGGTGACCTCCGGAGTTGAAGCGGATTTCGCGTTGCCTGCGATTGAGGATTTCGAAGCCAAGATCACGGAGAAAACACGAGCCATTCTGATTTGCAATCCTGGCAATCCAACTGGGGTGCTATATCCACGTGAAGCGTTGGAGAAACTCAAGGCGATTTGCGAAAAACACAACCTGTTCTTGATCGCCGATGAAGTCTATCGCGAATTCGTCTACGACGGCAATCAGCACTACTCGACCTTGGGTTTGAAGGGGATCGAGCAGAACGTGATTGTGATCGACTCAATTTCCAAACGGTTTTCGGCTTGTGGTGCTCGGATCGGCTGCATCGTTTCTCGGAACGAACAGTTCATGGGATTGGTTATGAAAATGGCCCAAGCCCGACTTTCGCCGCCCACATTTGGTCAATTGGGCGCAGCGGCTGTTTATGAATTACCGGCCAGTTACTACGAAGGCGTGGCGGCCGAATATGCGAAACGGCGGGACATTCTGAAGTCGTCGTTGGATCAAATGGAGGGCGTCGTTTGTCCGCGGGTCAACGGTGCTTTCTATGCGATGGTGCGGCTGCCCGTCGACGACTCGGATCATTTCTGCCAATGGATTCTGGAAGAATTTGAGCACAACGGTGCGACCGTGATGATGGCTCCGGGGTCCGGTTTTTACGCCACCCCTGGGTTGGGTAAAAACGAAGTCCGAATTGCGTACGTGCTCAATTGCGAAGATTTGGCCGCCGCCATGGATTGTTTGGCCGCGGGTTTAGTGGCCTATCAAAACCGGTAGCAACTCAAGGTTCATTGAGATGTCGGCTTAGGGGCCATTATTTCTCATGACACGTTGGCGATGATTTGGCCGATTTGGCTATTGAATTGACCCCGCGTCATGACTTGATCGAATCCGGCGGTCTTGCCTTGTTGGAGCACTTCCACATTGACGTGCTGCGCATAAGCGACGGTCAGAGGGCAAACCGAATCGGCCAAATCGCGAATCATTTCGCCCAGTTTCGGGATATCCAAACCGGGCGTTTGTAAGTCAACCAAGAATAGGTAGGGCCGCCGCAGTTCAATCAATTTGATCGCCGCATCCGCATCGACGGAAGTCTTGAATTTGATCTCACGCTGGCGAGCAAACGAACTGGCATGCGAAGTCATCATCAAATCAGAAGTCAAAAAAACGATCATTTATTAGTCCTTACACGCGTACAGTTGGAGGCAGTAATGGCCGACGAGCGGCTCCAATCAACCATGTGGGGCGATTCACGGTCGAATTCTTGTGTCATGGTTTTAATGTCAAATCAAATCGTTTTCAAACGGTGGCTAGGGGAAGGCCGAATTCGAAGTGGCTTGTCGTGGGTTTTTTGTGCAGCTTTGTGGATAATTGGCAAAAAAGTCTGAGTTTTGAGGTGAAATGACATTGAGGCGACTTCCGCAATCTTGCTACTCTCAATCGCCGAATGGATTCGGCGATTGAGAGACTAACGCTGTAGGATGAGCTGTAGGATGACAGCGGCCGGTTCAGGCGACGTGTTACCGTCAAAGATCAAGGATGATCGCATGCAGTTTCAAAAACTGATTTCATTGTCAGCCATGTGCGTGGCAAGCGTACTGTTCTCCACCGATGTAGCCTTTGCCCAGGGCTTCCAGCCGCTGGGTTCCGTTCAGCAATATCCATCTCGAACTCAGCAGAAAGTTCCTGCTTCCAACGTCTCTCAAGAGGCTTCTGCTCAACGGCCGGGAAGTTTTCAACTTCCGCAGTTTCAACAAGCAGAGCCTTACAAGATCACCTCTCGTTTTCACTTGGAAGAAGGCACCTATGTCGGATACTTGGTAGTCAAAGTCGAGTTGCCGATTGGGAGTTATATTCATTCGCTTACTCAGCCGGCTCCGATGCAGCCAACTGAGATCAAAGTCCAGCGATCGAGTCAGTTTCGGCTCGACGGCCCGTTTCTTGCGGATCGACCGGCGACGGTGATCGAGAAGGATCCGGTTTTCAATCAGCGACTTGAAAAGCACGTCGGTGACGTCCAGTTTTTTGTTCCGGTCGAGTTTGCCCCGGGAACTGACATCAAAAAGGTCGCCGCCCAGATCTCGCTCAATGGCCAGGTTTGTACTGACGCAGGGACGTGCATGCAAGTCTCGGGCGTCAAAACACTGGGTAAATTTGCGGGTTACTTCGGTCGCGTGACATCGCATCAGGCTCCTGCGACGCGAACTGCTTCACAGCCACAGCTTGAATCGAATCTACAGATTCGCTAAACGCTCGGGTTTTTGCGTGCGAGTTGGATCCATCGGGTTCGAGTTCGAAGCAGTTCAAGAAAACTCGAATTGCCACTGTAAGGAATGCCAGCCAGTTTCGTCGGGTGGGAGTCGTAGAGCCGGCAATCGAAATTTGCTATAGTTCCGAAGGTTCTATCCAACTCAAGATCGATTAATGATGAAGCATAAGTCAATCAAACGGCTAACTACCGTCGCGTCATTTCTGCTGGCACTCGCCATGGTTTTCGGATCAAGTGCCTCGCCGGCTGCGGCCCAAGATTTATTCCTCCAAGAAGAACTTGGCAATTTTGGGAATATCCCCTTCGGTGACCCGGTCACGATCACTTCGGAATTCAAAATCACCAAAGGCGGACAGCGTGGGGTTTTGTCCGTGACGGCTGAGATCATCCCCAATTGGCATTTGTTCTCAATGAACAAAACCAAGGGCCCGATCCCAACGAAAATCACCGTTGCGGAGTCAGACGACTACCAACTGATTGGTCGCTTCAAACCCAATCACGAACCACACACGGTCAAGCGTGACGGTTACGATGAGCCATGTGAAGAGTTCGAGGGGGCCGTGACTTGGTCAGCTCCATTCGAGCTAAGCGCCGGCGTCGCCCCGGAGAAGCTTGCCATCCAGCTAGTTTTCGATGGCCAGACTTGCGAAACCGGAGGCAACTGCCAGCTCGTGACCAGCGACGTCGAAAGTGAATTCGCTGAATACGACGATCAGCTCGTGGTGAATCCAGATTTTGAGCAGGCTGTTGTTGAAATCGAGGATTTCCAACCAGGAAGTATTCATTCGACGATTAGTGCTCGCTTGATTCGTGCATCGGGGACTTACGCTCCGATCATGCCTGGCGATGTCGTGAGACTTGAAATCACGGCGACACCCCAAATCGATTATCATGTCTACGCCTATGGCCTCATGCCTGCAGGCAGTATTCAATCCACTTTGGTTGGATTTACCGAAACCAATGATTGGGTGATCAAGGGACCAGAGGAATCGGAAGAGCCAGAAGTGGGGGGAACGGCTGAGATCCCGGCGTCGTATCATCACGACCCGATCACTTGGTCTTTTTTCGTTTCGGTTCCGCTCACCGCCAAAACAGACCAGTCTTACTCGCTGACTGGTGTCGTAGGACTTCAGACCTGCAAGGAATCTGTTTGTGACCCACCGACAGGCGCTGCGTTTTCCGCCACGATCCCGATAGGTAAAACATCAATCGTGCCCGTGACATGGACGCAAGTATCATATTCTGACGCGATGGAAGCGAAAAAGCCTCAGTCGTTGAAGCCAGGCGAAGCCCCTCCAGCGGACGAGAAAATTGTCGACGAAGACGAATCGACTAGTTTCCCTGCGATCGCCGATACTCCAGAACAGCTCAAAGAGATGCTCGGCTATTACGATGCCGAAGCCAAAATCAATTACGTCACGATCAATGATGCCCCCAAGACGACTTTCTGGACTGCGGTCTTCGGTGCGTTCGTGGGTGGAATCTTGCTTAACTTGATGCCCTGTGTTTTCCCTGTGCTTGGACTTAAAGTCATGGGGTTTGTGATGCAAGCCGGCAGTGAACCTGCCAAAATCCGAAATCATGGCCTCGCATTCACTGCTGGACTTGTGGTCTCGATGTGGGCTTTGGCCGGCTTCATACTGGTGCTCAAATTAGCATTAAAACAGGAAGTTAACTGGGGCCAGCAGATGGGGAATCCCTACTTCGTCTGCGGAATTATCGTGCTCCTGTTTCTGCTTGCCTTGAACATGGCAGGCGTGTTTGAGATTGGAACTTCGTTGACCTCGGTCGGCGGCAAGGTCTCGCAAAAGAAGGGCTACTCAGGTTCGTTCTTTTCCGGAATCCTCACAACATTGATTGCCACGCCTTGTTCAGGCCCGTTCCTGGGTGCCGCGATGGGATACACGTTGGCTCAACCAGCGATAATCGCGCTGCTCCTGTTTACGATTTTCGCGTTAGGCATTGCCCTGCCCTACCTCGTGCTTTCATTCTTCCCGTCTTTGATTTCCAAGCTTCCCAAGCCTGGTCCATGGATGGAAACCTTCAAAGTAGTCATGGCGTTTGCGTTGTTCGCAACCGTCGCTTTCTTCGCTCAGACGTTTGGGTCGCAAACCGGAATCAGGGGTCTCTCATGGCTGTTGATGGCCTTGGTGGTGATCGGATTGGCCGCCTATGTTTATGGGCAGTGGAGTATCAGCGTCTCAAGGATGCGACGGTTCGGCATCGGCTACGGTTTGGCTGGGTTGCTGGCTCTGACCGGCGGTTACATGTGCTTCGACGCGTCGCAACAACAAGGTGAAATCGTCTCGCATGGTGAGTGGAATCTGTGGGCACCCGGTAAAGTTGAGTATTCGCTCGCGACAACTCAGCCCATTATTTGGGTGGACTATACCGCCGATTGGTGACTGACGTGCAAAGATAACGAGAGGCGTGTCTTCTCGAACCAAAACGTCAAAGACAAATTGAAAGAGCTTGGCGTTCAACTGATTGTTGCCGATATGACGAAAACGAATCCTCAGATCAGTAAGGATTTAAGCCGGGCCGATCGAAGGCAGATCCCTGTGAACTTGATCTACCCCTCCAATTATCCAGAAGAACCTGCGATTTTGTTGGAAGGTATTTTCTTCGCCAAAGATGCCCTCAAGGCGCTTGAACGAGCGAATCAGCTGAGTCAAAAAGGCAAGGTAAGCTCGAAGCCTTAGTAAGGCCCTGAACCTAAATTAACCGTCCTGTTAGCGATGGAGAATGGTAAACCCGACGCGTCGGGTTTACCATTCTCGCTCTCAATCGATCAACAGGCCCGTATGCGAGGAAGAACCCTCGTTGATGCGTCGTTATAAGAGGCGAACTTTCTTGCCTGCCATGGTTGTTCGTTGTCGTCCACAAACGCTACGCGTTTCGCCCTGGCGTCTGCCGGCTTGTTGTTAAACGGCGGCTCCTCTCGCATGTTGGATCAGCAAACCGGAAAGCCTTGTCTTCTCTGGCAATCTCCAAGGGCCCATCTAGCAAGTTTTTGCGGCGTAACGATTCGCTGGCTAAACGGTTTTACCAGTTGTTGCAATTGTGGCGGGGGGATGCCCCCTGAAGGGCGGTGCATGACGTCGGAATTTTTTGAGATTCAGCGGAATTGATAAAAAACACGCCAACATCTGGCCTCAACGACCTACGCTTCCCTGTCGCCTAGGCAACTAGGGGAGCAAGTTGTGGTCACACGTCTCTCAATAGAAATTTCAATTGTGGAAACCCAATGAAAAATAAACCCGGATGGTTAGTGGTCATCCTGATTTCATCGGTACAGCTGGTTTTGCTACTGGTGGCCGCCATGGTTCTGCCAACTTGGTTCATGAACCAAACCGAAGAAACGGTTGGTCGCCAAGCTTGCGATGAGAACATTGCGCTTACACAGCAAATTGCCAGTGCCATTGAAAATGCTGAGATTCAAAATATTCGTGAATCGGGGCAGGATCTTGATTCCCTGCATCGGATTCTAGCTGAAATCGACGTGCCGAATGAAGGCTTTGCGTATATGATCGACGCTCAGAATGGCCAAACGTTAAGTCATGGAAGCAACGCCAGTACGCCGTTTGGGTTTGCCGAAGTTTCGCTACGTCCATTGGCGCTTAACTCAGCACTCACGATTCCGCTGTTGAATTCGATATCCAGCCAACAGGGTTTGCGGCATATTGATGGAAGAGCCATTCTTGGAGAGCGTGAGCATTTCGTCAGCGGAGAATACTTGACAGAGCTTGACTCAATTCTGCTGATTGGCCAACCGACTCAAACATCGCTTGCCGGTATCGCTCACCTCGTTAGGAATTCAAAGGATATTGTGTTTGGATTCATTCTCTTGATGGGACTGATTGGTCTGAGTTTGATCACAATGATCCTGAATCGCACTTCCACCAGCGTCGACAATTTGAGTTACGGTTTGGAACAGCAAGTCACGCAACGTGAAATGGAATTGGTGAAAACCCAAAATGCCGTCATCTTCGGTT
>JBLINZ010000288.1:0-8088 GCA_047639375.1 Mariniblastus sp.
GAAATCTGCGATCTTAAGGGCTTGGCGGAGGCCTTTTTCATTCACTCTGGATTTAAGATTTGTGTTTGCCGATAACTGGATAATTGCTCTATGATCAGTCAAGATAACGGGGCAATTCTGCTTGTATCGTCGTGGTTTTGAGAGTTTTGGGTTGTTGAGCGAGTCGTTTGGCTCGGGTGGCTTGGTCGTTTAGTCGACAGGCCGTATCTGTTTAATGATTTGGCTTGTTGGTTTATTGCCGAGAGGATTTTGAATGTCGATCGAAACCGTTCCCGCTGAGACTTCCACTGACAACGTTTACTTCCGTTGCTTCAACGGTTGTGAAGGCAAGCACTCGATCTATGAGGTCATCTATCGATGTCCCAAATGCGATTCGTTGCTCGAAGTGTTTCACGAGCGGGGGCCGCTACAAGATCGTAACGCCTACAAGTGGCAGCAGCTGTTCGATTCCCGCGCCAGTACGACTAATTGGCCTTATGGAAGCGGAGTTTGGGGAATGCGTGAGTGGGTGATTCCCGATCTCAAAGACGAGAATGTCGTCAGCATGTGCGAGGGGAATACCAACCTGTTTTGGGCAGATCGATTGGGCAAGCAATTAGGCTTGTCGGAACTGTGGATCAAGCTGTGTGGCAATAGTCATACGGGCAGTTTCAAGGACCTTGGAATGACGGTCTTGGTCAGTGTCGTCAAGCAGATGATGTCGATGGAAAATAATCCGGTCAAGGCAGTCGCGTGTGCGAGCACCGGTGATACTAGCGCAGCGTTGGCGGCGTACGCAGCCTACGCAGAGATCCCCGCGATTATTTTCTTGCCTGCTGGGAAAGTCAGCACGGCGCAGTTGATTCAACCGGTGGCCAACGGAGCCCATGTGTTGGCGCTGGATACGGACTTTGATGGGTGCATGAAAATCGTGCAAGAAGTCACTGAGGATCAGAGTATCTATCTCGCGAATTCGATGAACAGCTTGCGAATCGAAGGTCAGAAGACGGTTGGCATTGAGATTTGCCGTCAGTTCGATTGGGAAGTTCCTGATTGGATCATTATTCCCGTTGGCAATCTTGGGAACATCAGCGCCCTTCACAAGGGATTTCAGTTAATGAAAGATCTCGGTGTGATCGACCGGATGCCGCGGCTCGTGGGTGCTCAAGCAGCACAAGCCGATCCGTTTTATCAATCGTACAAACGATCGTTTTCGGACAAGACGTCGGTCACCGCGGGCGAGACATTGGCCAATGCGATTCGAATCGGCGATCCTGTGAGTTACGAAAAAGCGGTTAAAGCGGTCCAGGAAACCGACGGAATCGTGGAGCAAGCGACGGAGCAGGAATTGGCTGCGGCTTCTGCCAAGGCTGATTTGACCGGGATGTTTACGTGTCCCCATACAGGCGTTGCGTTGGCTGTTCTTGAAAAGCTGGTCAAGCGAGGTGAAATCAAATCAGACGATCGCGTGGTGGTGCTTAGCACCGCCCATGGTTTGAAGTTCACTGATTTCAAAGTCGGCTACCACGAATCGAAATTGAAGGGCATCGTGAGTGCCAGTGCCAATCCACCGACCTATCTCGCGGCGAACTCAGCGGCGGTTAAAGAAGAAATCAAAAAGCGGCTGGGGCTTTAGGCCAGGGGCTAGTACCCGCCCTGTCGGTGGCGGCCACTTCATTTAGTCCTTGTCTGCTCTCGCGTGCACTTTTAGCGCCGTGACTTGGATTTCGATTTTCATTTCGGGCTTGATCAGACCACAGACGATCATGGTCGCGGCGGGGCGAATCTCACCAAAAGCTTCGCCCAGAATCGGAAAAACGAGATCGGCGAATGCTTGATTGGTAATGTAGTAGTTCGCCCTGACGACCTCGGACATTGTGAATCCGGCGTCTTGAAGAACCGATTCGATCGTTGCCAAGCAATTGCGAGTTTGCGATTCAATCGAGTCTGGCATATGCATCGATTGGTAGTTATATCCGGTGGTGCCAGAGACGAAGCACCAGTCTCCTTGGACAACGGCCCGCGAATACCCAGCCGTTTTTTCAAAATCCGAACCTGTTGAAATGAGACGGCGATTCATCGTTGTTTTTCCGGGGATGAGTTGAGCAAGCTTCTGTAGCTTACCAATTTTTGGTGAGATTCGCGTCCCTGCTGGTTGAAATGCGATACGATGAAGAGGACACACTGTTTTCGTTGATCATCAAATACTCGTTGACTTCGCTGATGATACGTCTTCAGTGTGCTGCGACTGCTGGAAATATTCATTGAAAGTTCACGATGGCTTATATCAAACAAGTCCCAATCGACGAAGCAACGGGTGAGATCGGGCAAGTCTATCAGGGCGCAATCAAGCGGACGGGAAACGTTGCCAAGATCATTCAGGTCATGAGTTGTGACGGAGCCAGCGCCAAGGCTTCGATGGGGTTGTATGCCTCGCTGATGAGGTCCGATAACAGTCTGACCTCCGCCCAACGTGAAATGCTGGCGACGGTGGTTAGCAATGCCAACGATTGTTTCTACTGAACGCTTTCACATGCCCGCGACTTCGGTCTGGAGTCGGGAAACGAAATAGCGGCTCAGCAATTGATCTTCGATTTCAGGAACTGTGAATTGGGTGAGTTGGATATTGCGCTGTGCCAGTACGCTGTCGAACTCACGTTATGGCCGGGTGAGATGTCGCAGTCGAATGTTGATCGCTTGCGAGAGGTGGGGCTCAGCGATCAGCAAATCACGATCGCGACGCAGGTCGTGTCGTACTTTAATTACATCAATCGAATTGCCGACGGTTTAGGCGTTGATTGGGAATCGTGGATGACGATTTCGATCGAACAGTGGTTGGCGGAAAAACCGATTTGGCGAGAAGTGCTTTGAGGGTCGGCGATGCAATCTTAGTCGGTACACATGCCGATCAATCTTCTTACTGATTTTCCGACGCGTCGAACGAACTCGGATCCAACACTTGGACGATTGAGGCCGGAAGATCGTTTCGTCATCTCGTTTTCGCAGGGGTTTCGTGTTCCCTGGTTCGGAGTTGGATTCTTCACTGTCCGGCATGGATGCAGCTTTCAACGAAAAAAACTCAGGATGGACAACCGTTAACGCAAGCCAATTGATTGGGGCTGGCTAGATTGTCCGCACTGCGGCTGCGGATTGCAAGTCAGAAGCACGGCCATATAAACGAACCGTCAGCGAGACGAGGAATTGGTGATGGTAGGGTGGCGAGGCTCGATGTCTCCACCGAGCGGCATTACCCAGCGACTTGAACGCTGTGATCTACTTTGCTTAGGAAGTTATGGAACCTACTTGCCGTTGGTTCCAGCCACTTCAAATGCCGGACGAGGGATGACTTCGGAAACTGCGGTTTGAGACGCGAGATAGGGGGTTGAGATGGAATTGGGTTGGGGCTTGCACATCAGCATGAGGTAGGCCGAGGGGGCGAGGTAAAGCGCGAGAATAGTCGCTCCACCCACGCCACCGGCGATCGCGACGGCTAAAGGTGGCCAGAATCCTCCCCCCCCCATTATCAAGGGCGTGAACCCAGCCATGGTGGTCAGCGACGTCGAAATGATATGCCTTGTCGATTGGTTGACGACTTCTCGCATCGCGTGTCGGTCTCCTCGGGCGGCTGCTTCGTTGCCCCGAATTGCCGCCAGTACGACGATTGAGTCATTGATCGCGACGCCCATCAATCCCATGGCGCCGACAATTGCCGTGAATCCGAATGGGTATCCGAAGATCCAAAGTGCTCCCATTCCGAGACCGATTGAAAGGCCGCCCGTGGCACCCACGATTCCTGCGATGCGAAACGATCCAAACGAGAGGACGAGGGTTGCAATCATCAAGACCATGAGGATTCCAACGCTCGCCATCAAGTTGGAAACCGCTTCATCACGTTTGGCTGCTTCGCCACCGTAGTCCAAAGAGTATCCAGGTGGGATTTCAATTTCACCGGAGTCGAGTTTGGTTTTCAGCCTAGATTGAAACGCCTTCAGTACGGTCGAAGGAAGCACGCCAGCGGGAATGAACGCCTGCAGTTCGTTGAGCCGTCGACCGGCGAGGTGGGTGATAGAGCCAGGTTCGGATTCAAGTCCAATCTCAGCGATTGCGGTGATTGGAACGCCGCGGTACCGATTGCCGGCAGCGGGGTCGTTGGCATCGGCGGCAGGCGATTGACTGATAATATCAAGCGATGCCAAGCTGTTGATGTCGCCTCGATTGCCGTTGCTCAATCGGACTCGGACAGGAAGTTCTTCGGTGGCTTCGATGATGCTGCCGCCGATTGTACCTTCGGTCGCCGCGTTCAATTGCATCGCAATTTCGGTCAGGTTCAAGCCGGCGGCTCGGGCATTCTCTTCATTGACGTCGAGCAAAATTTTGGGAAGGACCTCTTCGGTTTCAACCCGCGTGTGGATCACACCCGGCGTGTTGACCAAGACCGTTCTCAGTTTGCCCCCCAGTTTCTGGAGCGTCTGCAGATCGGGGCCGAACAGGCGAACTTCTACGGGGGCGTCAAAGGGCGGTCCTTGTTCGAGTTGGCGAACTAAGACTCTGGCGTGGGGGAACCGCTGGTCCAGGAGGGCTTGGAGTCGATGAATGGTGGCCGCTTGGTTCTCAGTGGTCGTTAACTGAATCATGGCTTGCGCGTATTGAGAAACGGCTGCCCGGCGTGGAATCAAGTTGTAGTAAAACGCTGGTGCACTTTCGCCCACAAACCAATCCACGCGTTTAACGTTGAGTTGTTCGAGTAAGACCTCTCGAATTTGCATTGAGGTGCTCAGCGTGCTGGCGAGTGAGCTCTGCGGCGAGAGCTCCAGTTCGATCTGCAATTGGTCACGATCGGAGGGTGGGAAGAACTGTTCACTCAGCGAGAACGCGCTGATAAAACCCAAGATTGGAAGCACGATTCCCAATCCAACTCCAATGACCGGGCGTCGAAATACGACGTCCAGCGAGCGTTTGTAGATTCTTGTCAAGTGTTGATTGGAATAGCCGGATCGCCAAAATCGAGGTCGGGAGTTGGCTTGGTGTTCTGCTGTTCTGTGCTTGGTGAACCATTGTTCTAGTTCGCTGATCCGGGCTGAGATCGCTGGAATGATCGTCATCGCGAGAAAGAATGAGCTGAAAATGGCAATGATCACATTGATCGCGATTGAACCGATGAATTCACCGGCAGGGCCCGGCATGAGTGCGATCGGACCAAACGCGAGTGCCGTTGTGAGCGTTGACCCCAGCAATGGAAAGAACAAATGGTTGACGCTCTGCGTGACCGCTTGGGCAGGCGTCGCTCCGTTTCGCATTTTGATTGACATTTCCTCGACGATCACAATGGCATTGTCGATCAAAAGTCCGAGGGCGATGATCAATCCCGTCACGGACATTTGATGGATGGGGACATCTAGAATTCGCATTCCAAACATCACCATCAAGGTGGCGAGCGGCAGCGAAATCGAAACGACCAGGGCGCTCCGCCATCCCATCAGCACGAAAATCACGACGAACACAGCACTGGCACCCATCAGCAAATTCATCAAGAGCGTTGAAAGTCGGGTGGAGACGTATGCGTTTTGGTCGAACATCAAATCCAAAGCGATGCCCGCGGGCAACTCCGTTTCAAACTTGGCCAGGGCCGCGGTTACATCGCGTGACCAGATATCGATTCGATTATTGGGTCGAACGAATCCTCCCACCACCACGGCTCGTTTGCCATCGATAATGGCCAGGCTATCTGGCGGATCGGCAATCGTTTTTTTGACTTCCGCGAGATTGCTAAGTCGGACGAATCCTGAGTCGCCTTGGTAGCGGATAGGGATGTTCTCGATTCGTTGGATCGAATCCAATTCGCCGGCGACTTGGATCAGCATGTCTTCCGGGCCGCTGCGTAGCTGTCCTGCCGACAGTTTTGAGTCGCTGGCCCCGATCTGACGAGCGACGTCAGCGACGGTTAGATTGAGTGCGTTCAGTTGATTGGCATTGAGAGTGACGAGAATTTCTTCGGAAGGCTCGCCAAACATCTCGGCCTTTTCGGTGCCACTGACCGACTGAATGCGGTCTTCCAGTTGCTTCGCCCAGCGATGAAGCACAGCATAATTGACGGGCCCGGGGCGTTCCCATTTGAGTGCCGTCAACAACGCGTAGGCTTTGAAATCCATGACATCAAAATCGGGTTTGAGGGCTCCCGGCGGAAGGTCCGCGGTAACATCGTCGAGTCGATCGCGGATCCGAGTCCAAACGCGATCGGCGTCATCAACTTCGTCTCGCAGTTCCAGCGAAATGGTGGAAATGCTCTCTCGTGAGACGGAACGAATCTCCTTGATTTCTTCGATTTCGTTAAGCGCGTCTTCAATCTTTTCGGAGACGAGTGCTTCGACACGCGACGGCTCGGCGCCCGGAAACACCGTGTTGACGAATGCTCCACGCTCAACCAATTGTGGGTCTTCCATCCGGGGAAGGATGAAAAATGACGAGAGTCCACTGACCAGGATCAGGCTCACTGCCAACAACATCAGACGCGTGTTTCGGTAAAAAAAGTCAGCAAGGTTCATGGTGGGTTTCGCAAGCGGCGTCAGATGTTTCGCGTTGGCAAGTCGTCATCGAAAGGCAGGCGTCGGTCATTGGTTGGCTGGGACAACTCGTTGACCTTCGCCAATTCGATGGACTCCATTGAAGATGATTTGGTCGCCTGTTTGAATCGTGCCTTGAGCCAAGACGCGGTTGACGTCGGTTTTGATGATCTCGATATCTCGTTTTTCCGCTCGATACCCTGCCCCAGAATCTTCGGGGACAATGACCATGACCGACCAGAGACCGCGCACGCCCTTGGTAAGTGCGGAGGTTTCGATCCAACATCCAGCGGAATCGACGATGCTCGAAATCTGAATTTCGCAGAGTTGGCCAGGCACGGCGTTGCGGCGGGTCGCCGGATCCAGATTCTGATCTTGCCGAAGCTTGAAGAGCACGGTTTGAGTTCGCGTCGCGGGATCGAGTTCCATAATTTTGGCCGAGACAACCCCGACGTATCCTGCTTTTCCGCCGACCAGAATTGAATGTTCTGAACCTGTCTCCAGCTCAGCCGCGATTGAAACGGGCAATCCAATCCAGGCTTCGAGATTGTTTTGTTGGACGAGTTTGAGCACGGGGTCTGAAGCTTGAGCGATCGTACCTG
Organism: Mariniblastus sp.; assembly: GCA_047639375.1. Lineage (GTDB taxonomy): Bacteria > Planctomycetota > Planctomycetia > Pirellulales > Pirellulaceae > Mariniblastus. The sequence continues at coordinate 7,142 of JBLINZ010000288.1, forward strand.
GATCGAGATAGCGTCGGGTGATGGTGCCAGCAAAGGGCGCCTGCAAATCGGATTTCGCAATTGCGACTTTGATTTCCTTCGCCGCTGATTCAAGTTGCTTGACAGCGGATTCTTGGGCGGATTTTTTTTCCTGACGTGTACCGGAGATCAACTCATCAAGCTGCGCATTGGCGGCGTTCAGAATGGCCTGAGAAGTTCTTTCTGAATACTCGGCTTGTTGGTACTCTTCATCTGAAATCGCATTCGATTCGCGCAGAGATTTTCTGCGTTTGAAAGTTTGGGCTGCGTTATCATATTGCGATTTCGCGGCCGCGACGTTTGCGGCTGCGGCGTTTTTTGTTTCGATTCGTGGTCCGGATCTTAGTTCGTCCAGAATCGATTTCGCTTGAGCCAATCCTGCTTGGGTGGCTTCGAGTTGGGCCGAGAGAGTCTGGATGTCGAGTTGGGCCAAGACTTGACCGGCGTCGACTTGCTGGCCCTCATCGACCAGCACGGACTTGAGAATCCCAGACAGCTCAAATCCCAATTCACTGAGATACTTCGCGCGGACGGTACCCGTGTAACCTCGCGATTGGGTGATCGAATTTACAAACTCAATTTCCTTGACATTGACCGGGAGGGGAGCGATCTCGGCTGGTGGTTCTTTCGCCGGCGAGAAGCTGGCAAGGAACGGTGTCTCGGGACCGATGGTTAGGCATGCAATGAGGGTCACAGCCGAAAAAATGCCAACGGCCCAGCTGATGTGACGCTTCGTCAATAAATTTGAGTAGGGAAGGTTGGCTGCTTCACTCATCGTGAAATACCTCGTCGTGGATTTTATGAAGGACTTTGTGAGCATCGTACTCTCGGGAAAGCGGTGTCCAGCCATATCCGTCAAGCAGAGCCGCGGTGTGGTCTCGAACGGTTTCGTAGGGATCGTCGAGTCCCATTTGTTGCAGTGAATCTGA
>JBLINZ010000289.1:0-8076 GCA_047639375.1 Mariniblastus sp.
CACTTCATTCCTAATCCCAGCAACTCGTGAAACATCTCCTCAGGTGTCATAAGTCCACTCTACCTACCGCCGGTTCCATTGGAAACGTGGAAGAACCCAAGAACAATACCTAACATGCTCCGTTGCAGGTATTTGCACAGTTCCAACAGGAATCGACAAACAACAAACAGTGTTTCAACTGTCGCATTTCGAACCATTTGAAACAGCACAGTTTCGCCAGTCGGACTTTCAGGGATTGGACAGAGGAGTCTCAAAAAACCGGAAGATTCCAAAAGTCGAATCGCCTATTATTAAGCCGCTTTTCGGAAAAAGTCTTCCGAAGAGGACGTTCCCTGATCTTGGATCAGGTATTTGTGTCCCAACAGATATCCAGTCTCACAATCAATCAAGTTTCGTGCGATCTGTTTCTTCCATTCGCCGTTGGCCTAGGGAATGATCCATACGACCTCTATTTCTCTGGTCGCAATACGAATCATGAATAGGGCATGATATCGGACCAATCTTCGCATCGTCTAAACCTATGTCATGAAGAAAACTGTTGCCACCATGACTTCCCAATGAGCTCTTAGGAATTCATCTCAACTCATCTCCCCTTTCCGATTCGGTGCAATGGGGACACCTGCTTCTTTCAGAATTCGGGGCATTCCGCCGTCAAGTGCTGAAACCAAACCCAAACCTAAAACGAAGTATCAATCCGATCTTGACCGAACATCCACATCGGAATCTCCGGATCAAGGAAACAAACAAGAGAAAGATCTCTCGGAACGAAAGCCGGCAACTCGCTAGTCCTGCTTGCATCGCCGGAGTTCTGATTTCCTTTCCGAATTTCAACGCTCGGTGAAGTCTCAGAAAATTGTAGTAGAACCGAACTCTCTCAAGCTGATTTTTCAGCTACTTCAACCCGCGGGCGTGACTCTTGGTTCGACGAGTCAGTTAGGACGTCGCTTGCCTCAGAGTAAGATTGAGCCGTTCGATATACGACGTATTCAATATTTCTGAATCTTCTAATTCCAAAAACGCCTCTTCGAATTCTGCTTTCCTCCCACAAATGCTCGAGTCTGATCTGCCTCCCACTCGATCTCATCATTTTCTTCGATGTTCTTCTCATTGAAACGGAGACACGAATCCCCCTCCCTTTCAGTCCAACGATGAACCGTATTCCATACGATGCCTTTCAATGAGGGAATCGTTGAATTGTTCACGCGTTCAACGTTCAAACTCGTTACCTCATCAAACAGTTATCGCCAAAATTGCGGTCGCTAGTACGCCGTTCCCCTCGTCGAACCAAAGGTCACCTTGCGATCGCAATACCGATATCGGCGGCGTCTTCCAGAGAGAGTTTTGTAGATTCCGTCCGGAGCAACTGTCCCCTACTCCGTGTCTCTTGTCACAAAGTATCGACAAGTTCTTGAGTCCAAGGATCTCCAAATTCAACCCAGATTTGCCGAATCGAGTTTTCTACATCACGTGGTTCATATTGCAATCACACCTTCGCGTCTTCGCGAAGTGAAAACACGGCAATCGACATCTTCAGCAGCACGGTGAGAACTATCAGACCTAATGCCAAAACGCCGGCGCTGACTTTCCATTCTGTCAGGCTGGGAGTGTACTCGACGATTTCATGCAGGGTGCTGGGAATGAATCCGGGAACGATCATTCCCATCCCCTTTTCGATCCAAATTCCAACGATGCACAACACGCACGCAGCAATTCGGAGTGTGCCACGTTCAAGGGCTCCGGGCATGAAGAACAAGGCCGTGCCAACAATATTGAAGACGATGGCCGTCCAAATCCATGGGACAAGTCCGTAGTGACCGTGGCTACCGAAGAACAGATAATGAGCCGATGCTCCGTGTGAGCCTCCAGTGTAGAACAGCGTGAAGATTTCGCTCACCAGCATCACAAAATTGATTGTCATGGCGACGCGAATTATCTGAATCAGCGTGCGAGCCGGTCCGGGAGCTGCCGTGTATCCGGTCGTGATTCGCAGAATTCTCATCACGAGTATGATAAATGCCGGCCCCGCTACAAATGCGCTCGCAAGGAATCGCGGCGCGAGCAGGGATGTGTTCCAGAATGGACGCCCGCCTAAACCGGAGTATAGAAACGCTGTTACGGTGTGAATCGAAATGGCCCAGAAGATCGACACCATCACGAATGGAACATACCAAGATTTGTTCGGCTGCCGTCCGAGAAATCTCATGTACATGAGATAGCCGCAGATGTGAAGGTTCAAGAGCAAGTAACCGTTCAGAACAATCACGTCCCATGTCAGCATCGACATGGGCCAGTTAAATCGTCCGATGCCCGGAATCATATGCCAGACGCGTTCAGGGCGACCGAGATCCACCGTCACAAACAACAGACACATGACAATCGCCGCGATAGCAAGGATTTCGCCTATAATCACGACATCATGCATTTTCTGGTCGTGATACAGATAAGCAGGAATCACCATCATCACGCCGCCAGCAGCGACTCCCACCATGAAGGTGAAGTTAGCGATGTACAGCCCCCAACTGACGTGATCGGTCATATTCGTCACGATCATTCCATCGGCAACCTGCACCGCCCATGCATTGGCTCCTACGAGTGCAATGGCAGTGAGTGCAAACATCCAAATGTAGTACAACAGCCCGCCGTTAGTCGCTTGGCCCAGTCCCCACCAAATAAACTTTGGATAACTGCGAATGGGGTGCGCAGCGTTGTCGCTGGTGATGTTGTCGGCGGTTGTCGAGGACATTTCAGGAGTCAAAGTAATAGAAAAAACTGGGCTGAGTACCGAGTTCTTCTTTCAGCACAAACACGCGTTTGTTTTTGAGAATATAGTTTATACTGGAGTCTGGGTCATTTAGGTCTCCGAAGACGCGTGCGCCGGTCGGGCACGCCTCCAGACAGGCCGGCGCCCGCCCTTCGCGTGTGCGGTGTAGACAGTAGTGACATTTCTCCATCGTCCCTTTGGGTCGAATTCGATTCGACAGATACGCCTGAACAGGATTGACTTCCTCGGCGGGGATTTCCGGTTGCTCCCAGTTGAAGCGCCGAGCGTGATACGGGCAGGCCGCTTCGCAGTACCGACATCCTATGCACCAGTTGTAGTCGACGACCACAATCCCATCATCTTCCTTCCACGTAGCCTCGACGGGACAGACCGTCACACAAGGAGGATTGTCGCATTGCTGACACTGCACCGGCATGTAGAATTTATCGTCTTGCGGCACAGTGTGGTCATAAGTCGTGTTGCCTTGCTCCATGTCCATCGAGCCTTTAGACATCTCCAGTACACGAATGTAAGACTGGTCGACTCCGCGATGATGATTGTTCTCCTTGTTGCACGCTTCCATGCAGGCTCCGTTGCCGTTGCACTTGCTAAGACTAATTGCATAACCGAATCGCACCCCGGGAATTGGCGGCGGATCAGAGATCGTGACGTCAGCGCCATAGTCGTCCTTGGCCTCTGTTTCCAAACGAGCGAAAACTCGTCGCTTGTCTGTCTCGGAAAGTTCTTTGTAGTGCTGCTGCAAAAATTCATCGACCGAGACATCCTTCGGTATCACCATTAGCGGCGAAACCGCCTTGCCAAACGCGGCAAGCCCAAGCGCGGCGCCAGCGGTTTTCAACATTGTTCGCCTAGAGGAAGGCTGGTTGAGTTTTTGCGCGACCGATTCGGTATCTGATTGTTCGTCGGGCATCTTTTGTTCTTTCGGTTTGCAAATCGTTCTTAGTGTCAGTCTTACTGAAACTGACGCCCTAGAACGCTAATCCAAAAACCGATCCTTTGGTTTAAAAGTTGGCTGCATCTTTGGAAACTGCGGCGCATGGGGGTGATGGCAGTCGACACAGTTATTCTTTGTTTGCGGGCCACGTGACAGATCCCAGAAGCCATTCAGCCCACCGTGGACTCCGTGCATGTAGTCTCTTTTTTGCTGACCGTGGCATTGAGCGCACAGCGTCATCACGTTGCTGAATTCAACTCGGGCACCATCGGCCAGCTTGAGAGCGTCGTAATCGTTGGAATTGTGGCACGAAAGGCAACTCACCGTTCCGTGCGAGAAACCTAACTCGCCGTGAAACTCTTTCAGATCGTCGGGAACTTTGTTGGTGAAATCCGGCTTGCGTACTGTATGGCAGGTTGAACAGGCAACCGTGACCTGGTTGCCGTGGGGATCGGTTTGTCCCGTCGCAACACGCGGTGGGCCGGCTGGTTTGCGGATCGAGACGTCAAAGAGAGTTGATAATTTGGAAGATTTGTCGGTCAACCGATCGTTGTAGCCCCCACCTTTAACCTCCGTCGCTGCCCCAGCATCGTGTGAACCGGGGATTGCTGCGTCAGCTTTTCCAGTCATCGAGGCGCGAACTCCGGCTATCACACTACACAGCACCAAGGCAGCGATCGACCAGCGCCATAAGATGACTTTCTGACGATCTGCGTTTAGTTGCTCTTTGGGAACTCTCACTTTTGTGGAAGTAATTCGGATCTACCTATCTGGGTATACGCCTCTTCAACTCATCAAATTGTATCAACGGCCAAACCAACACCGAGCTTTTTCGTTTTGCCTAGTGCCCTACGGAGTCGAAGACCGTCGCTCTGAACGTGTCGAAATTCAACTAGCTTCGCCCCATTCAATTAAAGAGGCATGAACGTCGTATCAAGAATCTTCGATCGATTAACGTATAGCTCCGGTTGGCCTGCAATTACACAGCGAGACAGAGTGTATTAGCGTGACAAAACTATGACAATAAATGTAGATTTACGTATCTGTAATAGCAACTCAAAACTCGAAATGACGACTTTCCATCGAGATTCTAACCTTTCACGCCAAGCAGGCGAAGGCAGATCATGATCGCCAGCGTAGTGGCCACACTCGATAACGCTAGCGGCAGTTTCCAACGCGTCATCAAAGAAATAGCCAAGCTGCCAAATGTCGACGTTGGTGAAGTCGCGACCGACTCGCTCCGGATTCCAATTGCGATTGATTCGCCGGACCCGAATTCACTTGAAAACATGACGCGACAATTACAGGGATTTCGAGGGATCGAGTTCATCGACGTTGTGTTTGTGCATTTTGACGATGAACTAGAAAGTGATGGAATGCCATCTTACCAGGGAACCGACAAGCGATGAACGACCAATTACCACAAACGATCGATGCCACCGGTCGACGCCAGTTTATCAAGGCGACGGCAATGGCGGCTGCCACCGCGGTGGCGGGCGGAACGGGATTCCCCTTGCCTATCCTCGCCGATGAGGCGGGGTCTGACGTCAATTGGAACAAGGCTCCTTGTCGCTTTTGTGGAACTGGTTGTCATGTTCAAGTCGGCGTGCGGAATGGAAAAGTCGTGGCGGTCGCCGGTGACGAGAACGCAGAAGTCAACAAAGGGCTGCTGTGCGTCAAAGGCTACCATGTCGGTTCGGCGCTTTACGGCAAAGACCGCCTGACCAAACCGCTGCTACGAGACGGAGATCGCTATCGCGCTATCTCGTGGACGGATGCCATCAAGGTGATCGCCGATCGGATCGAAGCTTCCCCTGATCGATTTGCTTTCTACGGTTCGGGGCAATGGACGATTCCCGAGGGCTACGCCGCTCAGAAGTTCATGAAGGGTGGGCTGTCAAACAATCACATTGACCCCAATGCCAGACTGTGTATGGCGTCTGCAGTCACAGGATATTTGGCAACTTATGGTGTCGATGAACCGGCAGGCTGTTACGACGACCTTGATTCTTGCGATGTGCTCATCATGTGGGGCAACAACCCCGCTGAAATGCATCCTGTGCTGTTCTCTCGCGTTGTGGATCGTCGCAGCCGCGGCGAGAAAGTCACGCTCATCGACATCGGCACGCGAAGGACTCGCACCACCGAAGCCTGCCAGCACTATTTGGAAATGAAAGGCCACGGAGATTTGGCCATCGCCAACGGCATCGCTCATCTGCTCATCAAGAACGAAACCTATGATCAGAAATTCGTCGAAGCATTCTGCAATTTCAAAGCCCCCGACGACGAGAACCCAAACCTGCACGGCAAACCAATCTCGTTTGAAGAATACAAGAAGCTGCTCGAACCATACACCCCAGAACACGTTGAGGAACTTTCCGGAGTTCCAGCCGACCAGATTCGCATGCTCGGTGATCTGTTCGGTAATCCGGACCTGAAGATCACCTCGCTCTGGTGCATGGGCATGAACCAACATACACGGGGCACGGCGATCAACTCAATGGTACACGGCGTCCATTTACTGAGCGGCCACTTTGGCACGCCCGGCAACGCGCCTACGAGTTTAACTGGTCAACCGTCGGCTTGCGGCACTGTACGCGAAGTCGGGACACTGGCCCACGCTCTCCCAGGTGGTCGAGTCGTGGCCGACGAAAGTCATCGTCGACAGGCCGAGGAATTCTGGAATGTTCCGCAGGGCCGCGTCAGTCCGACCCCCGGTTTTCATACGGTCAAAATGTGGGAGAGCTTTTGCACACCGACTGACGAAGGCGGTGACATTGGGACAATCTGGGTCCAGGTGACCAACCCTGGCCAAACGCTGCCGAATCTCAACAAACTATTTAATCCCAAGGGCGACAACAAAGCGGGATTGGGAGACAAATTCCTGATAGTCAGTGACGTCTACCCGACCGCAACAACTCGGCTTGCGGATTTGATCCTGCCGTCGGCGATGTGGGTCGAGAAGAACGGCGTCGTCGGCAATTCCGAACGCCGCACCCAGCAGTGGTTTAAAATGGTCGATCCGCCCGGCGACGCACGTGACGATTGCTGGCAGACGATTGCCGTGGCTCACGAGCTATTCACACGCGGCATGGCCGGTATGAAGGATCGCGATGACCGCTTCTTGTTTGAAGTCAAGGACAAGAACGACAAGCCGGTTCCCGTTTGGCAATGGGATCATTATTACGACGTCAACGTCGATGAACACTTGTTCGATGAGTATCGCCAGTTCACACGCCTCAAGCACAAAGACCTGGCGCCGTACTCCGAATACGTCAAAGCGCGAGGGTTACGTTGGCCAGTCGTTGAAAAAGATGGTCAGTGGCGCGAAACGCGTTTTCGGTTCTCCGAAGGCTCCGATCCTTACGTCGAGAGCGGTAAACGGATTCAATTCTATCACTCATCGACTCACGATGACCGAGCTCAGATTTGGTTTCATCCGTGGATTGGGCCGGCGGAAGTTCCTGATGACCAATACCCGCTTATGCTTTGTACTGGCCGAGTCCTCGAACATTGGCACTCAGGTTCCATGACGCGTCGCATCCCAGAACTCAACCAAGCGATGCCGCAAGCCTATTTGGAAATTCATCCTGACGATGCCGCCGCCCACAATGTTCGCAATGGCGACAGGGTGATTGTCGAATCGCGACGCGGATCGCTGGAAATCCAGGTATGGATCAACGGACGCGGCGAGCCGCCGCAAGGAACTGTTTTCATTCCATTTTTCGATGAGACGCTACTGGTCAACGACTTAACACTAGACGCGGTCGATCCCTTTTCGAAACAACCCGACTACAAGAAAGCGGCTGTCAGAATCAGGAGAGCCTAATACGGGATGACCACTGATCACCAATTCCCACACGCGAAGCTTTTCGGAGTTATCGTAATCTCTGTCGCTGTCGTTGGCTACTTCACCGGACTGCAAGCGCCAATGAACCCCCCGTTTTCTGAAGTCGAGTCGAATGCGGATTTGACACCGGCTCAGCCTTCACCGCTGAAGCAGAAAATGCCACAAAGCGATGTGATCCCTGCAACACACTACGCGAGTATGCCCGAGGCGACTCATGAGCGGAGAAAGCTCTGGCAAACTCGACTTGCGGATCTGAAGTCGTCCATCGATCCACTGGCCGAGGTAACGATCGAACATGGTGAGAAGCAGGCCGCCCTGCAAAGCCGCGAACAGAATCGAGCGTTCAACGGCGCTCCGCCGACAATCCCTCATCCTATCGATCAAAAATCGGACACGGCGTGCATAGCCTGTCACGGTGAAGGCGCCCGCACAATCTCGCTACGGATCCCACGCATGTCCCATCAAGTTCTCGCTCATTGCACACAATGTCATGTTGAAAACAACCCGCGA
>JBLINZ010000290.1:0-8052 GCA_047639375.1 Mariniblastus sp.
AGGGCTGCATGATTGAAGGCCTACCGACGGTTCTTACTACAAGAGAACAAGCTCACTGGAAGTAAAGAACACTCGAGCAGGCAAGAATTGTTCATGATTCTGGGAAATTCAGAAGAATTTTAAATGAGCGAGGAACGATGGCCAGCGGTGGATGGATAGGACGCGACGCTTGATCCTGCCGCGATCACCGAAATTAGCCAGAGGTTGAGCGTAACGACACCCCCGAAATTCGCCACGTGTGATCCCGTCGAGACTGTGACTTTTTTGGTAACCCGACGCGTTAGGGCTTGTTGATTTAATGCCCGGTTAAGCGCGGTAAAGCGTCAGCTATCGTAACCCGAATGCGTAAGCGAGGCAGAGCCCTCGGTTAGTGGCTCGCCTTCAATGGCTGTTCGTCCTCGCTAACGCGTCGGGTTACCATTTCTCGCTTCGCGAGATTGAAAACGATTAGATGTCAGCCCCCGGAGCGAAAGGCGACTTCCCCGCTTACCACAATTGGTGAGACCAGCACAAACAGCTCTCAACCAACTCGGAGCCGAGGTAGGGCGGGGGAGGGTGCATCCAGCGGCTGGAGTTTCAAAGACGCTTTCGCAGGAGCGTCAAACACCAACCGATTGGCCCGACGGCATCGAGTGAATCGCAGCTCACCCTTCATTTTTTGATTTGAATCGGCCCAATATTGAGCCTCATCGGTCAAGCCATCCATGAGTTCTTGAACGCCCGCATGGCAAGTCTCTAACTTGTCGCGTTTGGCTTTTCGGGGCACATAAATCTTCGGCCCGAATATCATCCGCACCCGAGACTTGGGACGAGGAATCGCAAACTGGTCCCAGGTCTTTAAACGAAATGGATTACTGATCCCAATTCCTACAGGCACCACGGGCATCCCCAACAACGAAGCCAAGTAGATCGGCCCCATCGCCATATGCCGACGTGGGCCGCGTGGGCCGTCCGGAGTCATCGCGATGCTCGAGAACTTAGAATTCTTTTTCATTTGCCGAATCGCAGCCGACCCGCCGCGCGACGTGCTGCCACGAACGATATTCAGGCCCAGCGATTCAGCCGTTTGGTTGACCCATTCGCCGTCTCGATGCTGAGAACATAACACCGTCAGCGGTGTATGCCCCCAACGCGGCAAGACTACAATGATGTACTCATGCCAAAACGAAAAAATCACGTGCTCGTTGTATTCTGGTCGAGCCGGATCCACGGAACGGTCGTAGTGCATGATGCGAAAATTCAACAGATCGAGCGCGCGTGGCATGACCAACGCGTTTAGCTGCCCAGTGATCTTCTGATTGAATGTTGCTTGTGACACGCTGTTTTAGCATCCTTGCCAATGTAATTTTGCAAAGCTTGATGAACTAATTTGGGTTCCACGTTCCCGAGAAAACTTCGGTGGCCGGGCCCGTCTTGAATACATGATTTGTTTCTTCATCCCAATCGAGAAGCAACGTGCCTCCCAGCAAGTGGTTGGTTAACTTCCGCTCCGTCCGCCCCGACAAAACGCCCGCCACACAAACAGCACTCGCGCCAGTCCCGCATGCCTGAGTTTCCCCCGATCCGCGTTCCCACGTTCGTTGTCGAACTTCGGTTCGCGAAACGACTTCAACGAACTCAACATTCGTCCGAGACGGGAATCGAGAATCGTTTTCAATCTGGGGACCAATTCCATGCACCAATTCATCCGAGGCTTCATCGACGAAAATCACACAATGTGGATTCCCCATCGAAACACAGCTTACCAAAAAATCGTCTCCTCCGACAGAAAATGGTACGTCAATGAGAGCCTGACTGGATTCCGAAATTTCAGACAAAGTCGTGGGGATTTGACCTGCTAGCAATTTCGGCTCGCCCATATCAACACGAACCTGGTCAACTTTACCGTTTTCGGCGATTAGGTCCAATGCCAAGATTCCGGCACCGGTTTCAATTTTAAGATGATCGCTGACGCAAATCCCATGGTCATAGACGTATTTGGCGACACAGCGAATTCCATTGCCACACATTTCAGATTCACTGCCATCAGCATTGAACATTCGCATTTGGGCGTCAGCGACTTTCGACGGCAGGATCAAAATCAAGCCATCTCCGCCGATTCCCTTATGACGGTCAGCGATTGCGATCGACAGCGCGGCGGGGTCTGTAGGAGTCTCATGGGCGAAACAATCAACGTAGACGTAGTCGTTTCCGGCGCCATGCATTTTGGTAAATTGCATCGTTGGATCTTCTCAAAATTAACCGGGCATCGAATAGAAAAACTGCTCCGCGACGATCTGGTCGTCTTGGACTTGATAGACGCAAACTTCTTCCATTTGGACACGCCCAGCGTCTTTGAACGTCACATCAAAATTCATCGTGCAGGAAAAATGACCGCCCGCCACAATCGGATCAGAGACTTGGCTGCTGTGGAATTCAGCAACATTGGCCAACCAATCGGCGCTCTTTTTCGTAACCGCTTCTTTGCCCGTGGTGACTTCGTTAGGCATCCCGGCAGCTTCTCGGCTGACAACCCCATCGCCGTAGAGCTCAGAAATCGCTTCCAGGTTCTTGCCTTCGCGGCACATCTGCACCAACTGTTCCGCAGTCGTTTGAGTACTCATTGCATTCCTTTTTGACGATTGAAAGATCGAATTCACGGCAGGAGGTCTGTGACGCCCCTATTAGAATCCACAGTTTGAAGCTTAAGAAACAATTTGTAAATAGTCGCCTGCTGGACGCCCATTCCTACTCCTCGCTTTTCAAGACACCGGTCTCAATCAGGATCTCCTTGATGGCGGCACGATCTTGATTCGACAAATGTAAAAACTCCTCTGACGATTCGGCCTGTGAGAGCACATCGTTCAACCGTACTTTCACCCGGCTAAAAACGCCTTTTGGGAGCTGTTGAAAGCTATCGCTATAGACCAGAAAACTGCAGGGATACCTAAACATCCTCGTTTGAAGGTCAAGCTCACGCAGCGACCTATGTTTCGAATCGAATGGACCCAGTTTCTGAAACTCTTCCGTGAAACTGCCGGAACCTGCAATTGGATTGGTCAACGTCAACTCATCGCAAAACAACAATGCCCTCACGACTTTCTTGGCAGCCGAATCGTAACGGTTTTTGATCGAATCCGATTCATATCCAGGGTCACGATCAAACGCCTGATTCATTTTGAGAGTGTCGTGGGCGGCTTGTTGGCCTGCAAAACTGGCTTCTGTCAAAACATTGTGCATAAAAACTTGATGCTGCAATACCAACTGCGCAACCAAATCGCTATGCGGACTAAGGTACGGTTTAACATTGATCAACAAGTCTAGCGATCGAATATTCGCCCGTGTTTCTATGTCTAATTCCGCTGGATCATGCTTTTTGGGTGTTCCGACTGCGTCCTTGCTTGGGGGAAACCAAGCGTTTCCTCGGTGGCGCAAGTTGCCGTGTGTCCCCGTCACAAACCAACCGCCAAATCGATCAGCAAACTCCGTTTCGTGCGAGACCAGATTGGTTCCCAACGAGTAGTCGGGCAACCCAGAATCCGTTGGAAAAACACTACGAACAATGTGCCCAGGTCGCCCATGCGTGTGAGAGGATGCGTGACACTGAAGACAACGCGCTTTCTCTCGCCTGAGTACCGGGCCATTTTCTGGCTTTTGCGAAATCGAATAAAACGTTGCTCCTAACTTAGGATCGGCCGCTGAAATCTCGATCATACTTCCACCTTGAACCCAACCAACGTAATTGTTGTCGTTGAAGTAAATCGCTCTAGGTGTCTGAGGCGTAATTCGACTGACTTGCAGGCTCGTCTTCGAAAAAACTAAGGCCTGAGACCAAACTGGAATCTCCAATCGCTTGAGAACTGCCGGTAGATAGCCATGCGTGTCGGTCCAATTTAACGCGTCTGGATCAGACTCAAGTAAATCGGCAAGCTGCTGAACCTCGTCGGTGGGTTTAGTTTTCGAATAAAAGACTGGGGCCCTCTCAAATTTATCTTGGCCGGCAAGTGGCCCCGTCCAAAACAGCCACCCAATCGAGATGGCAACCCATGCCAGACATTGAGTTACCCCACAAACACACCCCAGCCGTTTCGATTGGCGAGACGACTGGGGTGCGTGTTTTAGCATAGGATCGATTTTCCGATGAAAGAAGCCAACATTCGACGCAACTGTCAAAAGAGTTGGACGAATGCTCGCGATCATTTACTCGTCGCCAGCTTTGAGCCAAGGAGTCAGCGTTGGCGTGTATTCGCAAATCTCTGTATCGGCGAAATACAAACCGATTTCACGAGCCGAAGACTCTGGGCTGTCCGAGGCATGCACGAGATTCATTTGGCGACTGCTGCTAAAGTCACCACGAATGGTGCCTGCGGCGGCTTTTAGTCCGTTGGTGGCACCCAGCATGTCGCGAACGACTCGAATGACTTCCAACCCTTCGAGGACCATGGCGACGACAGGTGCCCCCGTAATAAACTCTTCCAAACCAGGGTAGAACGGTTTTTCAACGTGTTCTGCGTAATGCTGCTTGGACAATTCAGGAGTTACCTGAATCAATTTCATCGCAATGATATTGATCGCCTTTTCCTCGAATCGAGAAATAATCGTGCCGATCAGGCGGCGCTGAACGCAATCGGGTTTGAGTAGAACAAGTGATCTTTCCATCGCGGTAAGTAAACCTTATTTGAGCTGAGTTGAAAAATGGCCAAAATCGGCCAAAGACTGAGAGTCTAACAGAGATTTCCCCCTTTCGAAAACCACCAATATCTGGGAAACTTTGATAGTGTTTTCAGGGCAAAACCAAGTTCCCCAACGCCTATTTCTTGCCGTGTCGTCCAATCCTGCATTGGAAATCAGCTGCTACGCCAAAATCGAGGTCCTTTGCAACGAACCAGAATCAGCTCCAAAAGGCTCTTCCCGAGCTTGATTCTCATCATCCGTTGCTCCAGACTACTCAACACGGTTTGTACGATAACACTAGGCTTACATAGAGTTTGAATTCAACGAGTCACGAATGATTAGCGCCTCCGAGCTTTTTCCTCCAACTAAAAAACCTTCTGAGTCCGTGTCTGGCGTTACCGTCCGACTGGCCGGCGATTCCGGTGATGGCATGCAGTTGCTTGGAACACAACTGACCAATACTTCCGCCCTTTCGGGGAATGATGTTGCCACATTCCCGGATTTCCCAGCCGAAATCCGTGCGCCGCGTGGAACCCGTGCCGGAGTCAGTGGCTTCCAAGTCCAGTTTTCAGCGGAAGAGATCTTCACGCCGGGCGACGGACTTGACGCTTTGGTTTGTATGAATCCAGCGGCGCTCATCACCAATCTCAGTGACCTCAAAGCCACCGGGATTCTAATTGTCAATTCAGACAGCTTCGAAGCCAAGGATTTGAAGCTGGCCAAACTCGAATCCAATCCGCTCGAAGACGGCACCATTGAAAAATACCGGACCATCAAAGTCCCGATGACTTCGATGACTCGGGGCGCCGTCGAGCCGACCGGGCTGTCAGTCAAACTGGCCGATCGCTGTAAGAACTTTTTCGCGATGGGATTGGTATTCTGGCTGTATGGCCGAGATGTCGATCCGACGCTGCGATTCATCGACGCAAAATTCTCGTCCAAACCTGAGATCGCCGAAGCAAATCGGCTCGCCCTCAAAGCCGGTTGGCATTACGGCGAAACCACCGAAGACTTTGTTTCAACTTACCAAGTCCCCGCGGCAAAATTGAACCCGGGCACGTATCGAAACATCATGGGCAACCAAGCACTAGCTTGGGGCCTGATCGCAGCCGCCAAACAAAGTAACAAAGAACTGTTTCTGGGTTCTTATCCAATCACGCCGGCGAGCGACATCCTTCATGAACTGAGCAAGCACAAACATTTTGGCGTTCGCACGTTCCAAGCCGAAGACGAAATCGCCGCGGTCTGCTCCGCGGTTGGCGCTGCGTTCGGAGGCAGCATGGCCGTCACGACCAGCAGCGGGCCGGGAATTGCACTCAAAGGCGAGGGCATGGGGTTGGGCTTGATCCTGGAACTACCCATGATCGTGATCGACGTTCAACGAGGCGGCCCCAGCACAGGCCTGCCCACCAAAACCGAGCAATCTGACTTGCTGATGGTCATGTTCGGACGCAACGGTGAATCATCGCTGCCCGTGATCGCGGCCCAAAGCCCCAGCGATTGCTTCAACGTCGCGATCGAAGCTTGGCACGTGGCCACGCGGTACATGACGCCAGTAATTATTTTGTCTGACGGCTATATCGCCAACGGTGCCGAACCCTGGAAGATCCCCGACGTCAGCGAACTGCCCAACATTGAAATCAATCATCCCACTGAGATCAACAGCGAAGAAGGCTTCATGCCTTATCTCCGCGACGAAAACCTCGCCCGGCCTTGGGCGTTGCCGGGGACCCCTGATCTCATGCACCGCGTCGGCGGACTCGAGAAACAAGACGGCTCGGGCGATGTCAGCTACGATCCTGACAACCATCAACATATGGTCCAGACCCGAGCGAACAAAGTCGAAAAAGTCGCTGAGTTTATCGACGAAGCGAAAATCGAAGGCTCCACAAAAGGAACCTTGGTCGTGAGTTGGGGCGGAACCTACGGTGCCTGCCACACGGCCGTGGAGACTTGCATCGCCGAGGGCATGGACGTAGGACACGTTCATCTTCGGTGGATCAACCCCTTTCCACGAAACCTGGGCGAGATCCTAACCCAGTTTGACCGAGTCATCGTTCCAGAGTTGAACACCGGCCAGCTTCGGATGTTGCTAAAACAACGGTTCCTCGTGGACGCCAAAGGGCTTAATAAAATCAAAGGCAAGCCGTTCAACGTGAGTGAAGTCGTGGACGGAATCAAAGCGATGGTCGAGTGAACGCCGCTCAATGACGGCGTCGCAAATACGATTCCGTTCGAACATTCAGCACCCTGACTGCCCTGCGAATTCATCAGAAATACCTACTTTAAAACGACCGACCTATGAGCACTGAACTACCCGTCCTAAAACCGGCAGATTTTGCATCTGATCAAGACGTCCGCTGGTGCCCCGGCTGTGGCGATTATTCGATTCTGGCCCAAATGAAAAAAGTTCTTCCGGAACTTGGCTCAACGCGAGAGAACACCGTGTTCATCTCGGGGATTGGCTGCTCCAGCCGATTTCCGTATTACATGAACACCTATGGCCTCCACAGCATCCACGGCCGAGCCCCCGCCTTTGCCACAGGCCTTAAATCGACTCGCCCCGAATTGGACGTGTGGGTCATCACCGGTGACGGTGACGCTTTGAGCATTGGCGGCAATCATTTTATGCATATCATTCGACGCAACGTCGACGTGAATATCATCTTGTTCAATAACGCCATTTACGGATTGACCAAGGGCCAATACTCGCCAACTTCAAAAGTCGGATCGGTTACTAAGAGCACGCCCCGTGGCTCAATCGACCACCCGCTCAACCCACTCTCGGTCGCGATTGCGGCAGAAGCAAGCTTTGTCGCTCGGTCGATTGACACGAATATCAAACACCTGGTCGCCATGCTTAAACGAGCCGCGAAACACAAGGGAACTTCGTTCCTCGAAGTCTACCAAAACTGCAATGTGTTCAATGATGGCACCTGGGATTACGCCAAAGATAAAAAAACCAAGGCTGACACAACGGTTGAACTGGAGCATGGCAAGCCCTTGATTTACTCCAACGGCACCAAAGGCATCCGGTTAAACGGATTCGCCCCCGAAATCGTTGACCTCGCTAACGTCGCTCAAGACGACCTGTTGTTCCATGACGAAAAGGCCGCCAATTCCCAATTGGCGTTCCTTCTCAGCCGCATGCGCCACCCGGAGTTCCCGGAACCTATCGGCGTGTTCCGCGACGTAGATCGTCCGACTTACGACGAGATGATCAACTCACAACTCGTTGACGCGCGAGCCGAAAAAGGCGATGGTGATCTGACGGAGCTATTCACCAGTGGAGAATCCTGGACGGTTGGCTAACAATGGCCAAACGAGTCCTTATTTTTGGCGAATACGGCACACTCAACGGGGGGGAGAATTCCTTGCTGGCCATCGTGCCAGAGTTGA
>JBLINZ010000291.1:0-8006 GCA_047639375.1 Mariniblastus sp.
CGATTCGGCCGATCCAAGCGACCGCGGCCAGCGACATGAACTGGGTTAGCCAGCCGGTTGAGGCGTAAAACAACCAATGGGCAAACGACGAACCCAGAAAAATATCGCCTGGGCACCAATCTGGATTCCAAAAATGTTTGGCCTTGGTCAGATAGTGAGATTCATTGACGTCAGGGGGGAGTTGGCCAGCGTACAAAGCGAAGCAGAGGAAGATCAGTAGGGTTTCGAAAACCAGTGCTGTTTGATTGATATTGGCAGGTTTTTGGGCGCGATTGGCCAAGCCAAGAGGGGCTGCTGGGATGCTCATTTTACCCGGCTCCACTGTCGAAATTGGTGTGCCTCGGTTATTTTGGACGGTCGTAAGGTTGTGTCCTTCAACTTGAGTTTCCCTAACGAAGCTTGAATCGGTTTACGATACTTTAATCGGCAAGAACGTTCACGTTTCCAAGTTTCTTGGATTCGGAGAATGAAATTGCGTTTTTCCAATTTGAAATCTGCGGGATTCACATTCAGAGTGACCCGGCAATGTCTGTGCGATTGAATGCAAAAAGAACTTGGTAGAAACACGGTTGTACTCTTAGGCGTGGGGCACACCAATGCCCATATTCTTCGAAATTGGAAAATGAAGCCATTGGAAAACGCCCAGCTTATTTGCGTTTCCAATTTTCCGATCTCGACTTATTCTGGCATGCTTCCCGGTGTCTTGGCAGGGCAATACGACGTCGAGACGATGGAGATCGATCTCGTCAGGCTCTGTGCCTCGGCTGGCGTGCGTCTAATTATCGGCGACGTCACGACGATCGACCATGAGCTAGGCCGGCTAGAATTTAGCGACCGCCCTTCCCTCGCATTCGACGTGCTTTCGATCGGAATCGGTTCCAATCCGTCATTTGGGGGTGTCGAGATCGCGCCCGAGAATCCATTGGTGGCCGTTAAGCCGATGCAGACGTTCCTCTCGCGGCTTCACGATCGCTTGGTCTTCGCCAGTCAAAAGTCCACGCCTGCGAAAGTCGTTGTTGTGGGTGGCGGAATTGGGAGTATCGAAATCGCGTTTTGCCTCGACCAGCGACTGAGCTCCGATCCGGGTAGTCTCGGGCTGGGAGCGAATCAGTCGTATGAAATGACGCTGGTCACCGGGGGCCAACGGGTTGGCGCTGGATTGTTGGAATCGACCCAGGACAAAGTTCACCAATCGCTTGAAGGCAGGGGAATAAAAATTGCGGCTGGGTCAAGGGTCGCGACCATTGAGTCCGACCACTTGATGCTGGAGAACGGCAATCGCGTCGAAGCGGATGTCTTGATTTGGGCGACCAGTGCCGTTGCCCCGCCGCTTCTGAAGAAGCTTGGTTTGGAAACCGACGACCGAGGTTTCATTGCCACTCGCTCCACGCTGCAATCGATGACCAACGATCGGGTATTTGCGGTCGGTGATACGGGAACCATCGTCGGAGAAAATCTGGCCAAGGCTGGAGTCTACGCCGTTCGACAGGGCCCTGTTTTGTGGGACAACATTCGGCGTATGCTGTGGGAGCGAAAGCTAGTGAACTACGTCCCGCAACGTAAATTTTTGAAGCTGATCAATACGGCTGATGGGCGTGCAATTGCTGAATATGGCACCCGGAGTTTCTCCAATTCGATGGCTTGGTGGCTCAAGAATCGAATCGACTTGAAATTCATGAAGATGTATCAAGACTATGAAATGATGGACATGTCCGCTTTGGAGAAAAAGCCAACGCAGGAAGACGTGATGAGGTGCCTTGGTTGTGGCGGTAAGATTGGAAGCCAATTGCTGAGTCAAGTTCTAGATGAACTGGAGGTCCCGCCTCACGAAGACGTCATCATTGGCTTGGACAATCCCGACGATGCGGCCGTGGTTCGGACGCATGGTGGTCAAGTTACCGTCACGACCGACTTTTTCGCCAGCCCGATGGACGATCCCTATTTGGTGGGAAGGATCGGGTTGCTCAATTCAGCCAGCGATTGCTGCGTGATGGGTGCCCAGCCGACCTCGGCATTGGCGATCGTCCAATTGCCCTTGGGCCACCCGAGAGCCCAATTGCAAGTCATGCGAGAGTTGATGGCAGGTGGTGTTGAAGAACTCAAAAAAATGAACGCGACGATCGTGGGGGGCCATTCAATCGAAGGACCGAGGATCACGATCGGTTACACGGTCTTGGGCCGCCAAGTTTGTGAAGTGAAAACCAAGGGAATGTTGCAGGTCGGAGACCGGTTAGTTTCCACAAAACCACTGGGAACCGGGATCTTGCTGGCCGCTCTGATGCAGGGGAAACTTCCTGGACACAGTTACCATGAACTCGTCGAGACGATGTTGCAAAGCAACTATATTGCGCTGCGATTAATTCAGGAGTTCGATGTCTCTGGAATCACGGACGTGACGGGATTTGGAATGGCTGGCCATCTGGCGGAAATGCTCAAAGCCAGCAGCAAGTCGGCTGAGATTCGAATGGATGAGATTGCTCTCCTGCCGGGCTGTCAGTCACTGGTTGAGCTTGGTATCGAAAGCACGTTGGCTCCTGACAATCGACGGGTCGCCGAAAAAGTTCGCTTGATCTGTGATCCGGATTCCAATCGATTCGCAAGTCTGTTTGATCCGCAAACCAGCGGCGGATTGCTGTTTGGAATTCCCGAGTCTCGAGTCGAGAAAGTCTTGACGTTTTTGGGGAACGAAGGATTTGGTCGAACAACCGTGATTGGAACCGTGGTGGAGGCGGCTGACGGGCAAAGCTCGATCAAGGTCGACTAGCGGGCGTTGCAGCCTGGCATTGCCATTGGGTTTGAAACGATGCCTTTGCACTTTGCTTGAGCGAGTATCTCCCTTAGCTAGGGCGTTTCTGCCAGAGCGAGTCGGCTCCGATCAAGAGCATCGTTCCCTTCGTGGGGTGTTTTTCGAAAACGCCGCACGGCCGCGTCCCTTCTCTGGCCGTGGTGACAGTCGAGGCGCAAACAAACGGCAACCCTGCCAAGTTGCCGTCGTAGCGTTGCAAATCCTAAAGCTTTTAGTTTTTCTAACGTCTCATCGAATCACCGGTATGCTTCCGGTGTGACTTGATCGCTCGGTGTGAATCGGGAACGTGATCTTCATCGATACCAACGCCCACCGAAACGACTTGCCAGCTGCTCTGCCACTCGCCGTCGGCTTGCTTTAGCCGGACGACGGTTTTGATCCGCGCAAAAGTCGCGGGAATGAAACTGAGTTGGAACGAGGTCGAGTCGTTTTTGAAGTCCTTCCGCAGGCCACATTGGCGATATTGAATTTTCTTAGTCATCGTATTTCTCCTGCGTGAATGACATCCGTTCGGCTTGAGGGTTCACGCCAGGAGAGAGAATTTGTTCGATGAGCCGATCGATGATGGATCCCATCCATGCCAGTAGGGATTGGCTCTCAGCCTGTCTTTTGCGCAGCGAAGGGTCAGACTCGGAGCGAAACCAGGATGAGTGTTCCATGGGCTGTCAGGCATCGGGTCATTCGGGGAGGCCCCCCGTTCGTCAACGCTCACCCAAGTTTGTCAAATAGCCAAGTGGCGGCCCAGCGGACGGATGCTTGGCCGTCGTAGATTTACGATCAGCTGTGCACGTGAGGGGAACGCAGTCGGTTAGGAGAACGGAGCGACATTGTCGCTCAGCTTTTCTAGCTGATTGCGCATAAAAAAAGCGTCCCAAAAGTTGGGACGCTGATTTTGATTGGCATAGTTCGCAAGAGAAACCAGTTCCTGGGTCTCCGGAAAACAGGCTCTTGACGAATTAACGCTTGGAGAACTGAGTTCCGCGGCGAGCACCGTGAAGACCTGGCTTCTTTCGTTCTTTCATTCGTGAATCACGAGTCAGGTAACCACCGTCACGAAGAGCGGAGAAGTTTTCTTCGTCGATTGTCACCAATGCACGGGCTAGGCCCATTTTGCAAGCACCGGATTGTCCGGTCGTTCCGCCACCAGAAACAGTGATCCGAACATCAACGCTGTCTTTGGCGCCAACGGCGTTAAGCGTATCAATCAGAGAACGTTGGTCTTGAGCGACGGGGAAGTACTCTTCGAGCTTCTTGCCGTTGACAACGATGTTTCCAGAACCGGACTTGATGCGAACACGAGCTACGGATGATTTGCGACGACCTGTTCCGAGAGCTTCGCCTGTTTTTTGATCTGTCTTTGTCATTGCTTAATACGTTTAAGGTGATGTTTCAATCGAAAGCGGTGGAGGGATAAGTATCTCGGGGCGACCGGAGTCGCGCCGACGACTTACTTAAGCGTCCGTCCGCCGGTCAAAGGCTGTGGGTTTTGGGCTTGGTGCTGATGCTCACTACCGGAGTAGATCTTGAGCTTGCTCAGCATATGGCGTCCGATTTTGTTCTTGGGAAGCATCCGTCGAACGGCGTCACGCATGATCCTCTCAGGCTTTCGCTCAAGACGATTTTTGGCTGTTTCACTGCGAAGTCCAGTGTAGCCGGTGTACCAGGTGTAAGTTTTTTGATCCAACTTGTTACCCGAGAACTTGACCTTTTCGCAGTTCGTAATGATTACGAAATCTCCGGTGTCAACGTTGGGTGTGTACGTAGGCTTGTGCTTGCCCATCAAAACCACGGCAATATCTGAGGCGATACGTCCTACGATTTGATCTTCACCGTCCACAATCCACCAAGACTGTTCGATGGAATCCGTTTGAGCGTTATATGATTTTGTGCCGGGCACAGGTCTTCTCCGGGCTAAGCAATTGCTGAGCGAATTAAAGCGATTCTCTATTATCGATCTACGCAGATCGAACAACGTCCACCCAGCAAAATGCTGACTGGAATCGCGAATTTTATCGTTTTTTCGATTCCCCCACAAGGGTCAACTTGGCTCCAATCCAGATAGTTTCCGCGAGTTTTATTCGCGTCACCCTCCGAATCGTGCATTTCAAGTCAAGAAGCGAAGTTTGAAGGGCCATTTGGCCTCCAACGCCACAATTTATTGATCGAAAGACATTCGTTTCAATATCGACCGCCCAAGGCGATTTCTCATCCGGTCACTCGCTCATTATCTCGATTCTCGCTGATTGAGCAAGATAACCGGTACAGTCGTTGAAATTTACCCAAGAGCCATACTTTATGCTTGATTCGAGGGTGGTTAGGCAGTTGGGGTTGGGGATGCGCTCGATAAGTATGGTGCAAGGATGATGTTCCTCGAACCATTGGATGGTTTTTAATTAGTTTCGACGGTCGAGCTATGTTGCAGTCCAACCAGAACAGCCATCCTGTCGCGTTTACGGTTTACAACCCGTTGGCGTCTGAGCAGGAGAATTCACTCGTTGAGCCGGCGGCGGCTCCTTGTGAAACGACGGATGCGATGCTTGGATTGTTTGAAGAAATCACGGGCTGGAAAGTCGAGTTTTCGGAGTCGAGGCCGAGCCTACTGCGTCGTAGCTGCCCTGGAAGTAAACAATCTCCTCCCCAAGGCGCCTTTGAGATCACGGACATGTCCCAGAGTTGGCCCGCCGATCAGCCGGCTTGCCATCGGGCTAAATGCGATAAGTTCGTCGATTTGGTGGGCGGACTGGTCGATCGACTCCAAGCGACTCAACTGGCTCTACTAAAATCACAATCTGCTTTGATGGCGTTTGAGCCGGACACTGACGTGGACGACGATGAGCTTGTCGATAGCTTCATCCCGAATTTTGGGCGTCGAGTCTCCGATTTGGTTGCTGACCAGCCCAGCGAATCGCGTTCTAATTTAGACTTTTGCTCAGCCGACAGCGAATTCGATTTGCATCAAGACGTCGCGGCCAAGGAATCTTTGATCAAGCTTCCTTTTGAAGGCTGGGCATTGGGAGGTTCGACCGGAATCGTCGGCAATCATTTTCTTGATTGGCGAATCGACGAAAACGAATGGATCGCTATCTCTGCTGGAGAGATTGAATCGGAATCCGAAAGAGAATGGAGTTTGCAGGTCCAACCATTGACGAGCAAATTCCGTTTGTTCTCACCGAAAGACGATTCGATCGCCAATCAGGATGCAATCGTTCAAGCTTCTTTTTGCATTTGGGATTTGAATTCGTTCGGACTCCGTCGAATCGAGCCTGGTACCCAATGGCAGTCTCTCGCGACCAGCGAATCCATCATTGCGACGACCGCAACGGCGTTGGAGGATGTTCAGCTGTACCGTGAAGAGGATCGAGGCTTCGTGCCCGTCGCTGATATCGCAGCCGTCTTTCAGAAAACACTCGATCCCAAGACCCCGCTCTTGGTACTTAAGTACGATCGAATTGAATCCGTGAATCCGGAATAGCCCGAATGGGTTCTTGCCAGTGTTTCACTTCGCAACATGCCAGCGTGCGTCGGCGTGCGAAACTCCACCGAAGCGAATCTCGTCAAGAGTTTCGGCAGCTCATAAATCCAAAAATTGGACGATTTGAGCTGCAAAATCCGCCAGCCATGACGACAAGCCTGGAGGCGACTGTGTTGATCGCTCGCAGCAGGCAGGAGCTGATTCCCTAGTTAGCCTAGTCGGTATCATGGGGTTCAATTCGCGTGGCGGGTTGTCTGGTGCTTTCTGGGCAATTCAATTCGACAGCCAATGGACGAATCATGCTAAGAATTTAGATAATTTGCAGCGTGTCGATTCTTGCTACTGGCATCTTGGTTCCGAGTGGATTATTTTTTAATTGCTGTCCGCAGGGGAATGAGGAACTGCGGCTGGCTTCTCCCGTTCTCCCCGAATTCCTGAGTGAGTATGACGCTATGGGTGACGAAGACATCAGTCAGCTATCCAGTCAGAACAAGACTGAATTTTTGCGACATCTTTTAAGTGACATTCAAGCACTTGAGCAGATGATCGAGTCCGGTTTGATTGAGTCAGGCGTGACGCGCATCGGGGCGGAACAAGAAATCTGTCTGGTTCGGGACGATTTGCGGCCGGCATTAACGGGTGGCGAGATTCTCAAGTCAACCGACGAACCACATTTTACTTCAGAGTTGGCTCTGTGGAATTTGGAGATCAATCTCGATCCCTACGATGCCGGCCCCGGTTGCTTGCGGAAAATGAATGCCCAATTGATGTCATTGTTGCAGTTGGCCAGTGAACGGGCCGCCGCATTCAATAGCAGCATCGTGTTGGCCGGAATCCTTCCCACGATTCGAAAAAGTGAATTGACCCATAGTCACATGACGCCCAGTCCTCGATTCAAAGTCATCGATCAGATTCTCCGCGAGATGCGGGGCGAAGATTTTTCTTTGTTCATCGAAGGCGTCGACGAAGTCAATCTGCGGCACAATTCAATCCTATTTGAGGCCTGCAACACCAGCTTTCAAATTCACCTTCAAGTCGACCCTCACGAGTTCGCCGATAAATACAATTGGGCTCAAGTGATCGCTGGACCCGTGCTGGCGGCCTGCGTCAACTCGCCAATGCTACTCGGCAAAGAGCTGTGGGCCGAAACGCGAATCGCGTTGTTTCGGCAAAGCATCGAGACCCGGCGATCGGGCAGCTACGTAACTGACAAGCAGCCGCGGGTGGCGTTTGGGAGTGATTGGATCAAGACGTCGGCGGCTGAGATTTTCAAAAACGATGTCGCGATCTACAACTTGATCATTGCCTCCAATCTTGCCAAAGAGAATTCGCTGGACCTGCTTGCCAAAGGCGAGATTCCAAAACTTAAAGCAATGAACTTGCATAACGGCACGCTCTATAAATGGAATCGGGCGTGTTACGGAGTTGGGAACGGCAAAGCCCATTTGCGCATCGAGAATCGATACGTGCCCGCGGGGCCAACTCCCCAAGACGAGATGGCCAACGTCGCGTTTTGGATTGGGTTGATGGCAGCGATGCCGGAAAAATGCCAAGGTCAATGGGATCAGCATTTTCATTTCCAAGACGTGCGTTGTAATTTCCTCAAAGCGGCCCGCAATGGGCTTTCGAACGAAATGCAATGGTTCGGGAAATCGCTTGATGTGGGGAATTTGATTCTCACCGAATTGCTGCCCATGGCAGAGCGCGGCTTGGAGAAAATTGGCGTTC
>JBLINZ010000292.1:0-7996 GCA_047639375.1 Mariniblastus sp.
GCGGCCGGTCAACACACTCAGTCGGTCCGCTTCGATTTGACCGGAATCCGTCGCCAGCAATTGTGGCATCAGCGATCGACCCGTCATGACCTTGGAAATGGCCAATCGCGAATCTTCGCCTTGGCTAGTCCGAGGATTGCAGGCCTCCAAAAACGTCGGTGCCAAATCCGTCAACGTCACAAAATCACTGACGGTTCTACCTGGTTTGATTCGGCTGCCCCATCGGATGGCCAGGGGAACCCTTGTGCCGTTGTCATACAGGGTCGCTTTGCAGCGAGGAAAAGGCATCCCGTTGTCGCCGGTCATGACTAAGATCGTGTTGTCCAAAATGCCTTCGGATTCCAATCGCTGGACAATTTTACCGGCCAGCAAATCTAGTTTTTGAATTCGCAAGTAGTAGTCACCCAGATCCGTCTTAACCGTTTCGTTGTGGGGCAGAGATTTTGGAATCTTGATCGCATCCAAATCGATGGTCGAATCCAAGCTTGCTTTCCACGGGTAAGGTCGGTGGGGCTCGCCGGCGCCATACCAAAAGCAAAACGGGCGATGATTGGCACCGGCCGATTGCGGCTCGCTCGCCTTCGATCCGCGAGAGGACGAGTCAAGGGAGTTCGCTTTGATCGATTCCATAAACGTATCGAAATTTTTGAAGCGTGCTCCGAACGGATCCGACTGGCGAAACAATTGCTTGCTTGGCTCTGCTCCCTTTCGCGAAAATCCAATGACATAGCCTTTGTCGGCCAATAGTTCAGGATAAACCGGAATGCCCGCTGGCAACGAACCTCCCAAGTTCATACCACTCCCCAGTCGCCATTGATATTGCCCCGTGGCGAAAGCGAAGCGCGAGGAGGTGCAGGATGGTGAGGTCGAAAACGCGTTTTCAAACAAGACGCCTTCTTTTGCTAGCCGATCAAACGTCGGTGTGCTGACGACGTTGTCGCCAAGCGATCCTGCATGGGGCCACGACCAATCGTCTCCCATGATGACCACAATATTGGGTGGCTGATTGTCTATGGCCCGGGCTGTATTGTGATTCGCCGCTAACGGTTCCACGACCAGTCCCGTTCGTACTGGCTCAGGCTCATCGGCGCCCGCGACCCCTGCTAGATGTGCCGACCAGACGAATATCACTAACCGGAGAACCCAGTTTAGATTGGTAGATGCAATTTTCATCCCTTCATTATAGCGACCTTGATTGGAAAGCGTGGCTTTGCTCGAGGCATGAAGTATCCACGAACATCGTGCTGACTTGCATCACGGATCTTCCCACGTAGAATACGTGTGGGCAGAGAAGGAAATGAAATCAAAATGAAGTCAAAATCGTCCAGCGGCGATGTCCGCCGATTCTTTCAAATCACAACGTCACTGATACTGACGAGCGTGATCGTGACGTCGATTGCCACGGGCCAAGACGCCCTTGCGCCACCGGAGAAACCGCATCAAGTCGGGGACTACCGAGCCCAGTTCACGGAACGCAATGTACTCAGCGGCGCCTCGGAAGCGAATCGAAGATTCGGCGTTGGTGTTCGCTTCAACCCGGCAGCCACGGACGTTGAGCTTGGCAATGAATCCTTCGAAGTTCATGTTCCCCGGAATTACGATCCGACTTCTCGATTTGGATTAATCGTCTGGATCAACGCTGGCGAATCGGGCGAGATTCCCACCCGTTATCGCGAGCTGATGGAAAAGCACAACTTGATTTGGATTGGTGCCAATCAATCGGGGAACAGCCGGAATCCGTTTTGGATTCGAGCCAGTCTGGCAATTGAAGCGGTCGTCCACATGAAACGTCGCTACAATATTGACCCTGATCGCGTTTATGTTTCAGGCGTCTCTGGCGGGGGGCGCGTGTCCAGCATGGCGGCTCTCGTGTTTCCAGACATCTTTACTGGCGGTGGCCTGTATGTGATTGGGTGCAACTACATGAAAGACATTAAGACCGAGTCCACCCGGTATGTTTCTGGTTTCTGGAATAAGCCGGATTCGAGAATCGTTGCAGTCGCCAAAAAACGGCGATTTGCGATGCTCACTGGATCAGAAGACTTCAACCAGCCGGGCACTCAGCTGGTTTACGACGCCTACAAAAGAGACGGATTTGAATACGTCACTTATCTTGAAGAACCTGCTCTCACCCACACCTTGCCGAGCGCGGCTTGGTACGAGAAAGCCATCGAGGCGCTCGATCAACCGTTAATCGAAACGGCCGGAAAAGCCTTCGAGGCAGCGAAATCGCTGGAATCTGAGGCCAGTCATTTGGCGGCCTATCGAGCTTACCTTTACGCCGCTACTCACGGCCGTCAGCAGGCGTTTCAAGCGGAAGCCAAGGCAAAATCTGCGAGTATTAAACTCGAGTTGCCCGCCCATGGCGAGAAGGCGCTCAGTGAACTCGGAGCGGCTGCTTCAGCTCAGACTCTGCGGGAGTTTAGTGGCCAATGGTTTGGGTTTCCATGCAGCGCGACGGCGGCTACACAAGCCAATGCGATGGGTGTCGTTGAACTCGATCGGCTTAGGCAGCTCGAGGGCGACGCCCTCCGAGTTGGCTTGCAAAAATTTCTTGGCGAATGGGGCGGGTACGATGTGTTTGGCGCTGCGATGAATGCCTACAACGGAGTAGCTATGAAGGAACTCAAAGCAACTCGGCTGATCAGCAATGTACGAACCAAGGCTAAGGCACTCAAGAAATTCTCAATCCAATGGCAACCCTCGCCGGCGATCGCGTTGGCCCGGCTAGATTACGAACTACTTTCGACGGACGAATTGAACAAGATCAGGGGATTGGACGACGCAAAAAAGCGATTCACTAAACTCCGTCGTTTTGTTGAGGAATACCAAGGGACACAGGCCGCCCAAGCAGCAGCCGACATTTTGAGTGGGGCCAATCCATCGCGTTAAACTCGACGCAAACGTGTCGACGCTGTGGATTTTTCGGCTGAGCCAAACGTGAAATGGTAACCCGACGAAGTGAGGGCTTCTTGATTTAACGTCGGTTTTGGCGGTAGCGAGACTCGTCAAGAGTTTCGGCTGGCTGGTCGTTCCGCAAGGCTTGACGATATTCGCTACGGATGAATTGGATTATGTTTCTTTGGGAACAAGAGACGCCCGTGTGAGCTATTTTTGTATCTAATCTTGGGGGCTCATCGACGGATCAATATCTTTGAAGTCCATGCGATAATCGTATTGAATATCTTCATGGAACTTTTCGATTGCTTTGTGGATTTTTTTGATTTGCCCAGTGAACATATTGGTCATGACGCGGCTGCGAAGATACGGGGTGTCGCTTGCTTTCAATGCCCGACAAAAATGCACCCGAACTTGAATTTCGGTTTCTTTGATGGCTGAGAACCGCAGGCATTTGTCCATCCAGCGGATGGTTTTTCTAAGCGTCTTTTTGTGAGCGTTGGGCGTCAACGAAAACTGTTCGTCAATCTCATCGCAAAGATAACTCGCATAGCCGCGTTCGTCTTCGGCGAGAAACAGCAGGTAGGTCAGTAGCTCTTTGTTATCTTTTTTGAATCGGGCCAGCCGTAGACAGGCGTCCAGCAATTCTCCCTGGTCCAGCTTGACCAGCGCTTTTTTTAGCTCTGCGATCGACGCGGCTTTCATGTTTGCCTTTCTTGCGTTGGAAGGCCCCGAGAAGGTCAGGTCGTGGGGGCAGCTTGTCCACGAACGCCTTGATGACCGGGACTGTCCAGTTTATGGTGCAACCGATTAAGACTCATTCGGTCGGCGAAGACCCTTGAATGGCGGTAGGCTTGTGCCGTCCCTACGCGGCTCGGCGATCGTTCGCATGCCGTGGATCTACCCAATCCGCCGGGTCATCCGAGGGGTGCTCTGCTTCGATCGCAGTGTATTTTTGAGCATCCGAATCGGGTTGGGCGTGACCGTGATTGAGAGTCCACAGTCGCGCCTGTTTGTTGAACGAGTAAAACGCGGCAATCCAAGCGGTTTGGATTCCGGCTTTGCCGTCAAGAATTGAGCGCTGCAAAATGTATTCCCGGAAGAAACGCCACATCGGACGCACTAACAGCTTGAAGTAAGACGTATCGCGGCCTTTCTCACTCCATTGTTGAGCCTGCAAAGTCGAATATCGCTGAATTTTTTCGTAAAGCTGGTCATATTCCCAAACGGAAAAGTGCGTCATCTTTTCTTTGAGTTTGGCAACACTGCCGGAAGAAATATGAACTTCTCCGTGGTCGCTCGGGCCGGCATACCGGCCGCGATCACGCTTGAACAAACGCAACACTCGGTCTGATTTCGCGTCCCCGTAATTCAGTCGTTGGCCCATGAAATGGTTTTCTCGGTAGATCCAATACCCATCGAAGGCCGGACCACGGCTGAGTTCCATTTGTATTTCATTGGCCAGTTCAGGCTTGATTCGTTCGTCTGCGTCGACGATCAAGACCCATTCATGCTTGGCCTGAGGAATTGCCCAGTTTTTAAAGTCGCCCGACGTGATGTACTCTCGTTCGACCACGCGAACCTTGGCAAATTCCCGAGCAATCGCGATGGTATCATCGGTTGAACCGGAATCTGCAATTAAGATCTCGTCAGCGATCGATACGAAGCTTTCAATGCAAGCGCGTATGTTCAACTGCTCGTTCTTGCAGGGCACAATGACTGTGAGTGGCAGTTTCATCGCCTAACTAGGTTCCGTTGAACAACTTCGACGACGGCCGAAGAACTTTCCTGCTCTGCCGAAACAACCGGCGCGAGCCCAATGACACGCGAAAAGTAGATGAATCGGCGAATGCTGTCAATGTGATTTAATTGACACTGAAAGTTAGCGGCAAGCCGTGAAAGCCAGGTAAGACTGAGGAAAATGGGGCCAATCGAGGTTTCCGGTAAGCAGCATCGGAAGAATTGTCGGTAAAAATCTGATTCGTATCTTTCATAAACGATTTTGCAGACGAACGATGTGAAACTAGGTAATCCACGATCGTGGCCAAGTGAGTTGTGTTGAACTGCTGGTATTTCAAGAGTCGCTATCTCAAAA
The DNA here is from genome assembly GCA_047639375.1 of Mariniblastus sp. Taxonomy (GTDB): domain Bacteria; phylum Planctomycetota; class Planctomycetia; order Pirellulales; family Pirellulaceae; genus Mariniblastus. Next base: position 4,994 of record JBLINZ010000292.1, read on the forward strand.
GTTGTTTTTCACAAATCACAGCCACCGAGGCTTCGTCTTTGAGGTGACGCGTCATGATTCCTTCGGCCAGCAACGGGCCAGAAACGTTGGCAAATTCTTCGTCTGAATGGCAATTCACGATCGCTTCAATTGAATAGCCTTGGCGTGCCAACGCTCCCAATGCCACGGCGTTCTCGAGGTTGACTTTGGAGACGATCACAATCACGGTCGCGTCACGCGGGATTTGAGCTGCTGTTTCGAGCACCAGTTCACTTAGCCGCATGCCATCGGTTTTCTCGAGCCGAGCCAGAGCCTTGGAGATATGCACCATTTGATCAGGGCTTTTCTTCGTGGGCACAATGACCGGCCGCAATCGATCACTTTTCTCGACTCGCTGGGCCGATTTCTTTGCCTCGTCCCGAGAGCGGCGGTCGCCGACCCAGCCTTCTTCACGGATTCGATCGACGGCGTCTCGTCCGTTGGAAACCATGCCAACTTGCTGACCTATTTCTTGAAGTGCATTGCAAATGCTAACCGCAGCCGTCACGGCCAACTCACTCCGAACCGGCTCGTCTTTTACGCTAAATGAATCTGCATGAAAATCGACTACGATGGTCGCCCCTGCTAACGTTGATGGCTCGTAGATCTTGCTTTGCAGTTTGCCCGTCCGAGCGGTTGCCCGCCAATGCACTCGAGCCAGTGGGTCGCCTTCTTGGTACTTCCGGACCCCCGCGATTCGCGTTGGATCCTCAAACAGCCGGTGCGTCATCACCACTTCGCCGATGGGTCGCCGGGAGGCAATGTCATACGAAGCGATTGGAATGATTTTGGGGTAAACCAGCAGGAACATGGGTTCGGTCAACACTCGGTACCGGCGATTGAGCCCAAACATGTCGCCGGTCTCGAGCATCAGCGGCCCAATTTGGTAATAGCCTCGGCGATTGCAATCTAATTGATACAACAACTGTCGAGACTCACCAGGGTTGAGCTTCATCACTTCAACGCGGCTACCTTGGACTCCCAGTGACGGTGGCTTGAATACCATCGATCGATTTTCCAGCATGTCCTCAACGAGAACCCAAGTAATCGGCAAACTCCCAGTGTGTTTTAACTTGACGAGCACTGGGACCCGATCGCCGATCTTGGCCGTTTCAAATTCGCAGACACGCTCCGCTTCAACGTCTTGAGCCCAGCGTCGAGTCACCCAACGGCTAATCAACAAGATCGCAATGATTGCGTACAGGGCATAGACGAGGAGTGCCAAGTTGAGCGCCATGGCTACGATTAGCATTAAAATGGAAGCGATGATCCATTTCATCAACGGAGCTCCTCACTGGGCAATTTCCCACCATCCGCTTGCCGCCTAGACTTGATTTTCATCACGCTCAATTACCAATCACGGGCACGGGAACCTCCGACATGAGTTGGCTCACTACTTGATCAGCCGTGACCTTCCGCAACCGGCTTTCCGGACGAAGGATCATGCGATGGTTCAAGACCGGGGCCGCGATCATTTTGACGTCGTCCGGGAGGACAAAGCTCCGCCCCCGAATGGCCGCAAGTGCTTGGCACGTTCGAAACAAGGCGATCGACGCACGAGGACTGCCGCCCAAACTAAGATGCTCGTGATGTCGAGTGAGGTGAACGATCTGTAAAATGTACTTGCGGATTTTCGGATCGACATGAATCTGGCGAACCAACTGCTGGCATTCCACAATCTCTTTTGAACTCACGACCGGTTTGAGCGTATCAAGCGGGTGCGAATATTGCAGCCGGTCGAGGATCGTCATCTCGTCCTCGAGCGACGGGTACCCGATTGAGAACTTCATCAAGAATCGGTCGAGCTGGGCTTCGGGAAGCGGAAAGGTCCCCTCGTGATCGACTGGATTTTGCGTGGCGATCACAAGAAAGGGTTTTTCCAATTCATGCGTAACACCGTCGACAGTAATTCGGGCTTCGGCCATGGCCTCCAAAAGAGCCGCTTGGGTCCGGGGCGTGGTCCGATTGATCTCATCCGTCAACACCAGGTTGGCGAACAGAGGTCCGGGGCGAAACTCAAATTCGGAGGTCTTTTGATTGAAAATCGCAGCACCCGTCACGTCGCTGGGCAACAGGTCGGGCGTGCATTGGACTCGCTTGAAATTGCAACCGACGCTTCGCGCCAACGAACGAGCCAAAATCGTTTTGGCGACTCCCGGCACATCTTCCAATAGAAAGTGGCCTTCGCAAAACCAGCACACCAATGAATAAACCAGTGCCTGCCGTTTGCCAACAATTACTTTTTCCACATTGCTAATGATTCTTTTCGAAACGTCTTTGACTTGGCTCATTTTACCTCGATTCAAATTGGAACATTTCGATTATGAACGCTAGCAGCTGCTTTTCCCAGCGTCTCAAGAAAACACTCGCTAGTTTCCTTAAAAACAATTCCCGCATTCACTTCACTAAACAATCGCCTTGTCCCGAACGATTGCTTTTGGGATTCTGCCGATTGCTAAATAAATTTGATCCCCAGAAACGTCCGTGTGACCATGAAACAAATAATCTACTTGACCGCATTGTCTGCATTGCTCGCTATGCAATCTGGTTGCCTAGCGACTCGTCCGGGGGTGTCGACGGGTGGATTGATCGGGGGAACCACGGGTGGATTGATTGGGGCCGCGATTGGGGCCCACGAAGGCAAATCAGGCGAAGGGGCTTTGATCGGCGCAGTCGCGGGTGGATTGACCGGAGCAGCACTTGGAAATCAAGCCGACGAGGCCAACTTTCGGAACCAGCGAATGGCCAATCAACGAATGGCTGAAGCCCGGCAAGCGGCCGTCACGACAGATGATGTGATGCGCATGTCGTTGAGCAATGTTGGTGATGACTTGATTATCAACCAAGTCAAGGCCTATGGCTTTGCCCAACGCCTCACCACCAACGACTTGATTCAGCTTAAATCTCAGAACGTCAGCGATCAGGTGATTGACGTTCTTCAGTCGGCCAGCCAGCCGACGATCGTTTCGACTCAGCCGGTTCTGA
>JBLINZ010000293.1:0-7970 GCA_047639375.1 Mariniblastus sp.
ACGCCAGACCTAGAGGACCTTTCATCGGCTCACCTCGCCTTCAACACGCCCCTGCAGCCCAGCCACTTGCGAGCTGCTGCCCCCAGAATCGACCAAACGAAACTTCTCAAAATCAATGACCCGATCGAAGCCTTCCAAGATCCCCATGTCATGCGTGACCACTAGCAGCGTTTGTCGATTCCGATTCGCTTGCTCAAACAGCAACTCCAAGATCAAACGCTTGTTGCGGGGATCAAGATTTCCAGTCGGCTCGTCAGCCATCACGATTTTCGGGCAAGTAATCATGGCTCGGCAAATCGCCACACGCTGACGTTCACCCTGTGAAAGCTGAGTCGAACGACGCTTAAGCTGCTCACCAATTCCAACTGCATTGGCGAGCTGCATCACTCGACTCTTGACTTCCGCGTCGAGGTTCAACGACGAATTGATCGCAAACGGCAACAGGATGTTTTCCTTGGCGTTAATGTATTCAACCAACTCGAACTGCTGAAACACCATCCCAATCGAGCGAGCTCGAAAATCACGCCGCTGGGCATCGGCCATCGAGGACACCGACTGCCCTATAACAACTACTTCACCCGAGTCAGGAACTTCAATTCCAGACACGAGATTCAAGAGAGTCGTTTTACCGCAACCACTTGGACCGACGATCGCAACTTTTTCGCCGTCTTCAATTGTTAGCGAAGGTATATCAAGCAGAAACTCCGAATTCGGATATCGAAACTTCAGACGGTCAATAGCGATCATACGGATTCAGCACAGATTTTTAGGGGGGAGCAAGCTTGCATTGCCAAGTTAACTCGCTGCAGGCGTTTATCAATGCCAGGAATGCCACTCGCAAATTGATCCGCCACTCGTGATCGTAGTATTAAACGGCGAGCCACAACCCAACCATTCCACGCAATCGCCGCAAAGGCCCCAGGCCTCCTGGAGTGCGAAATCTCCTGGCAGCCCGACGCGTCAGAGAGTCAGCACCTCCTACCGCCTTTTCCGCCCAATATTTCGCGAAATAAAATCTGCCTGTGCTTGGACAGCCGGTGCCCCGTTGGGATCAAATCGCTGGCGAGTGAGGGACCGACGATAGCCTTCTGCCATCAACGAATCACTAATTTCTTGATTCGAGATGACCGTTGCAGTCACTGTCGCATTGGAACGGCCCAACGACTGGCTTGTGCTGCGATTTTGGAACAAACGCCCGTTAAAACCGGGAATACCACGTGTCGATCGGCTGGACTCAGACCGCAACACGCCTCCCAAGCTCATGGTCCCTCCGTCAGGCACGCTAACGACAGTTCGCACGTTAAAAAACGAGACAACTGGCAATTGAACCTGGAAATTGGTCGGTCGCCCAAGGCCCTGGGCATGCAACACCGATTGACCGAAAACCGAAAACGCAAAAAACACGAACAAGGCTGCGACAATGCTAAAAAACCGGCTCATGGACAGCTCCTTGAGGACGACGAGAACGAAAATAAGGCCCCTTCCAACATACAATTCGAGAAACTATAAAACAATCCGCATCTTTGAGGGCATCTACTCCGATAACGTTTCGAATACCGCATCGTGCGGTTAATGCAGACGCGAAATCGGGGTCCGGAAACGCAAACATAAATCTTCGTATGATTTTGTTTATTTGCGGTTGACGATCGCCGAAAGAAGCAATAAATTCATCGGTTTTCCGGGATGTTCTACCGGGACACATCTTCATATCGTTCGGGTTTACCGGCTTGTTTGACCGGAAGCACTTTCGGTACGCAAAAAACAGGCCTCAAAACGCCGTTTGCGTTTGAAGACATAACACAGTTGGGAGAAGACTTGCGTGGCTGGTATTCATGAAGTAATCCGGATCCGTATGGAAGCATACGATCACTCGATCCTAGATCAGAGTGCCGCTGAAATTGTGGAAACGGCGAAGCGGACCCACTCAGAGGTTCATGGCCCGATTCCACTCCCAACGAGAATCGAACGATACACTGTCTTGTCTGGCCCATTTGTCAACAAAAAGGCTCGTCAGCAATTTGAGATCCGGACGCACAAGCGTTTGATCGATATTGTTCAGGCAACCGCCAAGACGATTGAGGCATTGAATAAATTGAGTTTACCCGCTGGTGTCGAAATCAAGATTAAGGCTTCGACTAAGTAAGTTCGAAAACAAGCATCTAAGCAAAACAAATATGGTATGGAAGCCGCGGGGATAAGCTAACCGCATAGCTGGTTAAGCTTCCTTGACGGCAGTCCAATTGAAATAAATAAGGCGAATAGTCATGACAAAAGGCATACTCGGCCGTAAGGTCGGGATGACGCAGGTGTTTGATCCGCAAACAGGGATCGCGACACCCGTCACCGTCGTTGAAGCAGGTCCTTGCAAGGTCCTACAGCTTCGAACTGAAGAGAGAGATGGATATTCGGCCGTTCAATTGGGCTTCGAGGACAAGAAACGTCCTACGAAAGACAACCGTTCTCGCCAAAGCCAAGCCGCCCGCTCCGAGCGAGGCCACGTGGCTGACATTAAATCAAAACGCGGCGCCAAATTGGCTGCCATGGGCGTTGAAGTCCCAGTAAAAGCCAACTGTGAACCCAAGAAATTCGTCCGCGAGCTGCGTGGTGAAACCGAAGGTGTTGAAGTTGGTCAAGACGTCTGTGTTGGTGCCCTTGAGGGGATCGGACGCGTCGACGTTAGCGGGATTAGTAAGGGTCGCGGATTCGCTGGTGTTATGAAACGTCATAACTTTAGCGGGCAACGAGCGACTCACGGCGTAAAGAAATGCCATCGCCACGCTGGCGGTACTGGCATGAGTGCTTGGCCAAGTCGCACCTTCAAAGGCAAGCGAATGGCAGGTCATTTTGGTGCAGGTCGGGTAACCGTCCGTAACCTTGGCCTTCACAAGATCGATACAGAGAACAACTTGCTATTGATCGAGGGCGCTGTTCCCGGGCCAAACGGTGGCTATCTGGTTATTCAAGAGACAAACAAAAAGTAGGGTGACCTGAATCATGGCTAGTTTGCCAGTATACGACAGTAGCGGAAAAGAAATCGGCAAGTACGAGATCGATCCGAGCGAAATCGCATCAACAATTAATAAGCAGCTTCTGCACGACGTCGTCGTGATGTACCAGGCCAGCGCACGGCAAGGTTCTCACAAGACTAAGAGTCGCTCAGAAGTTGCCGGTAACAAGAAAAAGATGTACCGCCAAAAAGGTACGGGTAACGCCCGTGCTGGTAGTCGTCGCTCAAACATTCGCCGTGGTGGTGGTCATGCGTTTGCAATCCGCAATCGAGACTACTCCTATCGTCTGCCACGAAAAGCAGTTCGGTTGGCCACGCGGATGGCGTTAGCTGGAAAGATCCAGCACGATCGAGTGATGGTTGTCGAAGGACTGTCAATGGACGCTCCGAAGACAAGTGCAATCGTTGAGATGCTTAACAACATGGGTCTTGAAGGCAAAAGTGCCTTGATCGCCACTGCCGAGCACTCACCGATGATTTACAAGAGTGCACGCAACGTTCAGCGTGTCGAAGTCCTCCCGGTAAGCGACTTGAATGCATTGGCTATCCTGAAGCCGCATCGCATGATCGTGACCAAAGAGGCAATGGATCAGTTGAAAGAAACCGCCGGTGCGGCCAAACCTAAGGCAAAGGTCTAAGGAATCATGGGTAAAGTAGTAACAAAGCGAAATCGCAAGCCGGCATTGCCAGCGAAGTTGGTTCTTGAGGCCCACCAGGTCATCATCAAGCCAACGGTCACTGAGAAGGCGATGTACCAATCGACCGAACTCAACCAATACACGTTCAAGGTAAATCCCTTGGCAACCAAGACTGACATTAAGAATGCAGTTCAGAAGTTGTTTGAAGTCAAAGTAACGGGCGTGTCGACGCAGACTCGCAAAGGCAAGCCACGCCGGTACAAGTTCACCAATGGGCGAACGAAAGACTGGAAAAAGGCAATTGTGACGTTGCACATTGACGACAAAATCGACTTCTTTTAGTGAACACAGGGGTATCGCCCTTGGTTGGTTAAAGCCAGTCAGAAAATTGAAACCGAGCGATCAGCTTGCTCGATTTCACGTTGAAGCCGCCATGCTTCACATAGATCGAATGGCGATTCGGACAAGTAACGCAACCACGAATTATACGGAAATCAGATGGCAATTAGAAAATACAAACCGACTTCGGCTGGACGGCGTGACGCCAGTGTTAGTGACTTTAAGGAACTAACCAAGGGTGCCGAGCCAGAGAAGAGCCTGTTGCGTCCTGTGGTTAAGACCGCTGGTCGAAACAATCAGGGAATCATTACCGCTCGTCACCGAGGTGGTGGCCACAAGCGTCGCTACCGCGTTATCGACTTCAAGCGAAACAAGGATGGCGTTAAGGCTGTCGTTAATTCGATCCAGTACGATCCGAATCGCAGTGCCTACATCGCATTGCTGTACTACGTCGATGGCGAAAAGCGATACATTATTGCCCCGGAAGGTCTTGAAAAAGGCCATGAGGTGATGAGTGGTGCTGACGCTCCACCCACGGTTGGCAACTGCTTGCCACTGAAAAACATTCCATTGGGCACGTCGATTCACAACGTTGAGATGCGACCTGGTCAAGGCGGAATTCTTTGCCGCAGTGCTGGTGTCGGAGCCGTTTTGATGGCTCGCGAAGCCAAGTGGGCTCAGATTTCATTGCCAAGTGGTGAAATTCGCCGCGTGCCTTCGACTTGTCGAGCCACGATTGGTAAAGTCGGACACTCAGAACATGGTTCGGTTGTGCTTGGAAAAGCCGGCCGCTCACGATGGTTAGGTCGTCGCCCCCACGTTCGTGGTACAGCGATGAACCCGGTCGATCACCCACACGGTGGTGGTGAAGGTCGAACCAAGGGTGGTCGTCATCCAGTCAGCCCATCGGGTGTCCCAGCTAAAGGTGGACGCACACGTAAGTTGGCGAAGGCTTCCAACGCCGCAATCGTGCGTCGTCGTAAGTCGAGACGTTACGGACAGTTAAAAGTTAAATAGGGCTTGATTGAAGAGCTTGATCCAAGTTCGGCTTTAACCACAAGAACATAAAACACTATGAGTAGATCACAAAAAAAAGGCCCTTTCGTTGACGAAAAGGTTTTCAAGAAAGTCCAAAAAGCAGAAGCTGCTGGATCAAAAGAACCCATCAAAACTTGGGCTCGGGCATGCACCGTGATTCCAGAGTTCATTGGTTACACTTTTATGATCCATGATGGCCGCAAGCATGTTAAGGTCTTGATGACCGAAGACATGGTTGGCCACAAATTTGGCGAGTTTGCTCCATCGCGGACCTTCAAAGGTCACGGCGGCGGCAAGAAACGATAGTCTTGTTGAGGTGAGGCGGCTTGGTGGAATGCCTAGCACGTTAAACTTTGGAGACTAAAACGGGGGTTCACTTGAGGACCCGACAAAACAACAAAAACGATTTTACAGATAATAAAATGGCATTCAATTCACAACATCGTTACGCACGAATCGCCCCGCGAAAGGTTCGACCTTTGGCTGACATGGTTCGCGGCAAATTTGTTGACGAAGCTTTGGACATCCTTCGCTACCAACCACAGCGAGGAGCCCGGATGCTTGAGAAAGTCATCAAAACGGCACTCGCCAATGCACAGGACCCGGATCAAAATCCTGGTAAGATCGTGGATGAACACAACTTGTTCATCTCCGAAGTCTGCATTGACGGCGGCCCGATGTTCAAACGTGTTCGTCCTCGAGCTCGCGGAATGTCGTTCATGATCAAAAAGCGTATGTCACACATCCGTGTTGGCATCGACGAAGTGTAATTAGGTTACACTTACTAACCACATAACAAGTAAATAACAATAAACGTTCAGTGAGTCGAACATGGGTCAAAAAGTAAATCCAATCGCGTTTCGAACCGGGGTCATGGAAGGCTGGAAAAGCCGGTGGTATGCCCCCAAAGCAGAATTCGCAACGCTGTTGGTAGAAGACAAAAGGATTCGCGACTTTGTCGGTAAACATCCGACGCAGAACTACAAAGCTGCCGGGATCGACCGAGTCGAAATCGAGCGAACACGTGACGAAGTTAAGGTCACATTGTTTGTTGCCCGCCCAGGTTTGATCATTGGTAAAAAAGGCCAAGAAGTTGAGCGTCTTCAAAACGAGATGCAAAACCTAATCGGTCGCCGGATTAACCTGAAGGTCGAAGAGATTTCTCGACCGGACATTATGGCCCAGTTGGTTGCTGAGAAGATTTCTGAGCAACTACAACGACGAGCCAGTTTTCGACGAACGATGAAGCGAGCAGCTGAAGAGACAATGGATGCTGGAGCCAAAGGAATTAAGATTCAGTTGGCTGGGCGTTTGGGTGGAGCTGAAATGGCTCGCCGAGAGAAACACATTAGCGGTTCGATTCCGTTGAGCACGATTCGCGCGAAAATCAGTTATGGTTTCACGGAAGCGTTGACCGCTCAAGGGCATATCGGAGTTCAAGTTTGGATAAACCAAGGTAATTACGGAGACGAAGTCGATGGCGCAGATGCCAAAGCGGGTCAAGCATCGAAAGGTCCAAAGAGGTCATATAAAAGGTAACGCCACTCGTGGGAATACCGTTATCTTTGGTGACTACGGTCTCCAGTCGCTTGATCCAGGTTGGCTGAAGGCTCAGACTATCGAAGCGGGTCGTATTGCGGCCCAACAATATATTCGCGGAATTGGAAAGCTTTATATTCGTGTGTTTCCACACAGGTCGATTACATCGACTCCGTTGGAAACTCGAATGGGTAAGGGTAAGGGTGAACCTGAATATTGGGTTGCCACGATTCGCCCTGGAACCATTCTTTATGAATTGAGTGGAGTGACCGAGACGCAAGCAAAAATTTGCTTCGCTCGATTGGCTCACAAGATGCCGTTTAAGGTTCGGATGGTTAAACGCCGCCCGATGTAGTTCAAATTCCGAGTAACGCCGGTGGACATCCACCTGGCGTGAATGGGATCAGGACGTGTGAGAATCACGTCCTTGGCCTGGTCAAGGGGTCGACTGTTATACAAGAACAAGAAACGTAAAGCTTAAAGCGAACTGATTATGTCGAGCCTATCTGAATTGCGAGAGATGAGTAACGAACAAATGGCTGCGGTCCTCAAAGAGGCCTGCAAAGATTTGTTTCAGTTGCGAATCAAGGCGCAAACCGATCGCCTGGATGTTCCTTCGGAACTCAAGCGAAATCGAAAACTGGTCGCTCAGATCAAAACGATTCAGCGTCAGCGTGAAATCGAAGCCAGCCAGAGCGAGACCCCGGCGGAAGCTTAGGTCGTTGCGTTTAGAAGCGGTCTAGTGGCCGCCATTGATACAAGAGTTAGACAAGAAAACACTGGGATATTGAAATGCCGAAGCGAGTTTTAACCGGTCGTGTTAAGAGCGACAAAATGGACAAGACGCGAGTCGTTCAGATTGCGCGTTTGGTTCGGCACCCGAAGTACGGCAAAATTTATCGCGAACGCACAACCTGCTACGTGCATGATGAAAACAACGTTTCCAAAGAAGGCGACACTGTGCAGATCATTGAATCTGCTCCCGTCTCCAAAAAGAAGCGTTGGACATTGATGCAAGTCGTTGAAAAGAGCAACGAAGTTGACGTGACCGCAATGAAAGCTGCCCGTAAAGTTCGGGAAGAGTCGGACCACCAGGATACTACAGAAGTCGCCCCGACGCACAAAGGCGCCGCGGAAGCGACCACAGAGTAGTTCTTGGCAAAGTCGAGTTTTGAATTCCAAATCTGTTTCCAGATTTCAATCCCTACACATTTCAACTTCCTGACGAATCATGATTCAAGCAGAAACAAGACTAGCAGTTGCAGACAACACGGGTGCCCGTGAGATCATGTGCATCAAAGTGCTCGGTGGCTCGCGACGACGAACCGCCGGCTTGGGTGATGTGATCGTTTGCAGCGTTAAGAGCGTGATTCCCGGCAGCGACATTAAGAAAAAAGCGATCGTTCAAG
>JBLINZ010000294.1:0-7955 GCA_047639375.1 Mariniblastus sp.
GACGGGCGTTTTGCGTGAATTGCCTCATTCAAGCCAAGCGTCGAATATTTATTAGAGGACAGTCCGTGAGTGACTATCTTTTTCAATCCGGCCACCGTCGCAGCTTTCAATTTTCGAAAGTCCGCGATGGATAATAGGCAGGTTTTGGAACAGTTTCCCTATTAGTTGGATGAGTGGAATTTGATTGGGCAGACTGGCGCGGGGAGAATCCGTTAGCGATTGGAGAATCCCAGGCATCATTTGTTCCAGTTGGAATTGGTTTCGTAGCCCATCTTGATTAGCAAGTTTCCAAACCGCCGCTTGATTGCATCACAATGCTCTTCTAGCAAGACAGTTCGCCACTGTCCTGGGACACCACTGCGAAGGTGTTTGCCTTCGCAGGATTTTCCCAGTTTCCGTTTAGCGATGCGAGTGAAGCTAAACGTTTGGGCGATTTCTAACGAGGTTGCAATTGCTTCGTCGTCAAAACCATAGTGGGAAAACAGCTCAGCGAATCCGGTTTCTTCATCGGCGATCAGGTTCTCGTATTTCATTTCCAGGACTCTAAGATTCGAGTAGTTCCATTGGTCCAACCCGTAATCGAGAACGTATTGAGCGAATCGTTCGATTTCTGCATGCAAGCCTTGGGGTTGAGCGAGTGATTGGAGGTGGGCTTGGTAGCTGAGTCCGCTGAGGCTTGTTTGTGGCGCGTGAGCCCACGCTTCGTCGGTCCACAAATGATAAAAGTAGCCCGACACGATGGCATCTCGTGGATCGCGAACCATGTGTGAGCCGATGAAGTCTCCCAGTTGATGTGCGTCGAATTGACTGTGGTTAGCGAATAGCACGTGGGTCGTATTTTCTGGCGTGTCACCAACGCGGTTGCATTTTTGCAGGTTCAAGCCGAACCTCTGGCTGACGTTTTCCAAGACGCGCATCATCCACACGGTTCCCATCTTATGATGGGCGCCATGGAAAATAAGCCGTGGCTTGCCGCTGAACGGAGAACTGGGTGATTTTTCAAGCCGCTTCATGGTGATGACTATTGGTTGAGCAAATTTGGCCTACGAATCAAGTGGTCGTTAAGTTGGTCTTTCCTAGTTGGTCTTTCCTAGTTGGTCTTTCCTTTAACGGAATTGTTTCATGAAATCGAAACGCAACGCGTCATCGAGGACGGCCCTCGTTAGTGGCTTGCCTTCAATGGTTGTTCGCTCTCGCTGAGGCGTTGGGGTACCATTGGTAATCCCAAAAAAAATCCCTGTCGGTTTTAAACGACAGGGACTTTTGATTTTGGCATCGGAGTAGATAAACCAAGGCATCCACCCAAAATAAATCTCAACACGACGCTTCGAATGTGTCGGCTGGGGCAACACAGGGCACGATTGTCGGGACAATGCATGTCCAATTCATGGCGTCTTGCTGAAACCGATCCGAGACAAGCCTCATTCCCTCTTGCATTTGCATCACCGATTTGAAAATCGTCGATTCAAAATTTGGGTCAGGATTGCTTAAAGGTTTGAAGTGAATGTTGATTGCCGAAAATGACAAAGCATTCGCTTGCCCGGATCCCACAGCAGCGGTTGGCTAGCGGGTTTTTAGACCGCTTGCCCTGAACTCAAAACTTCGTCCCAAACTCGTGAATCAGACTTTCTCCCAATGTGGCAACTTGCGTCCATTGAGAATCCCGAGGTCTCTGATCGTTCAAAGAATTTGAACGATTAGCACCGGAAACAGCGGGGGCACCTCCTCTGATTCAATTCGTCACGCACTCTTGGTTTCTGGCATGGTAAATGGCTGAGGATCAACGCCTCGGCTCACGATTTGTTCGTCGATCACGATCTTAGTGCCTTTCGGCTTGTCGGGTAGATCATACATGATGTCAAGCATGACTTGCTCGAGAATCGAACGAAGGCCTCGTGCACCGGTGCCTTTTTCCATCGCCTTGCCAGCAATCTTCTTGAGCGCCCCTTCGGTGAATTTGAGATCGCATTCTTCCATTTGGAAAAGAGATTCGAACTGACGCACGAGTGCGTTTTTCGGTTCGGTCAGGACCTGCATGAGTCCATCTTCTCCGAGTGGAGCCAACGCTGTGGTGACTGGCAAGCGACCCACCAATTCCGGGATCAGCCCGAATTCGAGAATGTCGTCACTTGTCACCTGTGGCAAGATTTCGGCCATGTCAGCATCCTCGCGGAAGCCTGCAGAGCCGGAACCAAAGCCGATCGTACGCTCACCTAGACGCTTACGAATGATGTCGTCGATACCGACGAACGTTCCACCACAGATAAACAGAATGTTAGTTGTGTCAATCTGGATGTACTGTTGCTCTGGGTGTTTCCGTCCACCTTGCGGTGGGACATTCGCAATGGTCCCTTCTAACATTTTCAAAAGGGCTTGTTGAACGCCTTCGCCTGAAACGTCGCGGGTAATCGAAACGTTGTTGCTCGTCTTGCCGATCTTGTCGATCTCATCGAGATAGATCACCCCACGTTGGGCTTGCTCTACATCGAAATCCGCAGCGTGCAGAAGTTTCAATAGAAGGTTCTCAACATCTTCACCAACATAACCAGCTTCGGTAAGTGTTGTCGCATCGCCGATCGCAAACGGAACATTCAAGATTCTCGCCAGGGTGCGAGCCAATAACGTTTTGCCGGATCCAGTTGGACCCACCAGCATGATGTTGGATTTATCAATCTCGACGTCGTTTCCATCCCAGCCAAGCGACAGACGCTTGTAGTGGTTATGCACGGCAACGCCCAGCACTTTCTTGGCCGAGTGCTGGCCGATGACGTATTCATCCATCTTCTCAACGATTTCGCGCGGAGTCAGAATCTTGTTGAATAACTGTTTTGACGGTCCTCGACGACGCTGCTCCTGTTCCAGAATAGACTGGCACAGTTCTATGCAATCTCCACAAATGTAGACATCACCAGGCCCTTCGACCAAGGGTCCAACGTCTCGATAATTCTTCCGACAGAACGAACAGTGCGCGTTCTTCTTGGAAGTGCCGCTTGTGCGGTTACTTCCTGAATCGTTGCCTGCGGGCATTTTTACTCCTTAAAGCTTTCTAAGTCCAACCGATGTAATCCCAGTTGACGTTCGAACATTGATTGATGACTACACCTCATCAGCCAACGGTGCTTCCTTGCCCGCGAACTTCGAACTATTTGTTCTTCAGCATAAATGCTGTCAATTCTTCAGTAGGCGACAGCAGCCTGAATTCTTCTACTCAGTTGTCATGTTCCCGATTCGCCAGACAACTGAAGGAAATGAACTCACACCCATTCTTGGGACAAGCTATTTAATCGCCAAGCTCGGCTGATTTGTTTTCGTCCTTGGGTTCTTGATCGTTCTCGTGGGTTCTGTCCAGGGTGAAATCTGGGACCTCAGTTTGAGGCACGACGTCGGGTGTTTGATTTGGGTCAGCTGTGGTGGATTGGTCGCCAAGTGCATCCGACGGAATTGCTCGGGCCAGTCGGGAATACTCGTCGTCGTTTAGTTTTCCTTCTTCACGTAGCCGTTGGAAATCAGAGATGTAATTGGTGGGGCGGTCTTTATTGCCCAGCGCCATGTCGCGAAAAAGCTTGGCAACGTAGTAGGCAACGGCTACGCAAACGATTAATCCGGTGATCGCGACGATCCAACGGGCTTCCTTCATCGCGAACGTCTCGATCCAGTATTGCTTGAATTCTTCCATGGTAAAAAACAGTTGACTTTTGATCAGCGAATGAAGGCCGGAATCCGTTCTTGGTCGCGTCAATTTGGCAAGCTTGGTTAAGTTTTGAGCAAGCCAAGTGAGCGGCCATCAGGGCTGTTGGGTCCAAGTAGATTGGCCCCAGAATTATATCCAATCCGCCTCAACGGGTTTAGCTCAATCGAGTGCAAAGATCTCAAGATAAGTTTGTTTCTCAGGTCTCGGTGACTCGTTTGGTCACATTTCCTCTGTTTTGCCGATGATTTTGCCGATGATTTTGGCGTTTCTGCCGTCAGTAACTTTGATTTCTGCACCTGATACGCAACGGCCCTCGGATCGGTTCAATCGATTTAGGGGGATTTTTGGGAGCATTCTGAGATTGGTGAAAAACCGTCAATAACGTTCCTGATCGCCAACAGCGAGCGATCCTTAGAAACCAGACACTCCGCGATCTGAAAAGTTTTGTCAGGGCCGGGTTTTGGGCCGTCGATCTTTTCTGACATTGTTTGGCCACCGGTCTGTCACTCGCAAGAATCTCATTTGACGATCCTGAAATATTTTTTTTCGATGCTGTGTGTGGTATGGGTTACGACTCAACCCGTAGGACTTGCTGCGCAAAACATTGGCCGGCGTCTCAGTCAGCAGCATCGATTTTCGGGTTCAGGCCAAGCCCATTCGAACGAATCGCCTCGCCTCGCTCAGGACTATTTTCATCGAGTCCAAAAGCCGGTCTCTCCTTTGGACCCGTCTCCAGCAAGACGGGATCAAGTCAAAACAGTCGGCACGAATTTGAGCGCGTTCGACGTGCCTTTCCAAATCAATGCTGAGCAGTCGGCGTTTATTGAGGTCCAGCTGTATCTCTCGAGTGATCGGGGCAAGACGTGGAAGTTTTACGGTCGCCAGAGCACGGACAAGAAAAGCTTTCCCTTCGAAGCATCCGGGCCAGGTGAATATTGGTTTGCGTTGCGCACGCTTGATCGAGATCGCAAGCTATTGCCCGAGGGCGATCCTCAACCAGAACTAAAAATTATTGTTGATACGAGCAAGCCTGAATTGGACTTTCGTGTTGAGACCGATCCCGCCGGGCGAGTCGTGTGTCGCTGGAAGGCGGTCGACGTACACCTGTTGCCAAAGACACTCAGGATCTTATATCAAGCGATTGGAGTAGACGGAAGAGTTGGAGTCTGGAAGCAGGTGCCGATTCAGCTGAACGGTGTCGCTCGAGTTGGAACTTACTCGGACCAAATCGCTTGGTGGCCTGAGACGACGGACCGACAATTCAATGTCCTGGCGGAAGTCAAAGACATCGCAGGCAATGTTGCCCAATCGCGGCGGCAAGTCGTGGTGGCGGAAACAGGTTGGCGGCATCAACGGCAGTCGGTGGCTCGGCCTACGGACTCTGCTGCCACTCAACCCAATGGGACCGGTAACTGGAAAGCTGCGGAGCAACAACGCCAATGGCCCAATGAGGCGCAAGTGACGCCAGCTAATCAGATTCCGGCGAACACTGCCAACCAGGCCGTTTCGAATACTTACCGGTTGCCAAGGAATGCTTCAACTACCGGCCCATCCAGTAACGATCATCCTAGCAATGTTGTTTGTGAAAACGGTGTTTGTCGAGTGGTGCAAGCTGCAGACGCGGTCGGAGCTGGCAGTAAGTTTTCGCTGCCGAATGCTTCCAGTGTTCCAGGACAGCAACTGCAAACGGCTGCTAAGCAGGTTGGGTCGCTGGAAGAATTCGTGGCGCCGCCGGTTCCAGACGGATACATGATTCCAGGCGACGCCTCCGACCAGGGCCAGGCGGATTTGCCGCCGTTGGCACAAAAAGCCGGCAACTCCGTGGTTTGGAATAGTGAAACGGATCAACGGCAGAAATACAATCGCGAGTCCGTGGGTTCAACGATTGGACAAATGAATCGTCCTGATTCTTCGCTCGCGCCGGTGGCCAATTCGAGCCAACGTCCGATTCATTCCGTGTCCAGCGTTCCGGCGCCGGCAGGCTCGATGAAGCGGGTTGGCGATCAGGTGGTGGGCGAGTCAAGTACGATGAGAGCTGGGGATTCTTCCCAGCCGGGAGATCCGAGAGCTCAGTTCAATCAGTATCGTGGGCCGGATTCTAGAGCCGGGGCATCGTTGCCGGCTCCAGTGTTGCTGCCGGGAGAGGGCTCTGGATCAGCGAATGCGGGCTTTAAAAATGCTGATGTTAACAATTCTGGTTATCGGAATGCAGGTTATACGAATTCACAGGAGCAAGCGCGACAGTCGGTCGTCACCAAATTTCAACCGGCGGATTCTGGACCGAACAAGATCATCGGCAGTCAGCGTTTTCGATTGGACTATGGGATCGATGCAATCGATCCATCCGGTGTTGCTCGGGTTGATTTGTGGATCACACGCGACGGTCGTCAGTGGTCGGCTTGGGGAAGCGATCCGGATAATCAAAGTCCATTTCCGGTGGAAGTGCAGGAAGATGGCAGGTATGGATTTCGGATTGTCGTTCATTCCAAAGACGGGCTGACAGGGCAGGGGCCTTCGACGGGCGATCCTGCGGACATTTGGATTCTAGTCGATACGCAATCACCGCTGGCGAGTATCACTTCGGTTCCTTATGGTCGCGGGAATGAAGCTGGACGGCTCGTCGTGAATTATTCCGTTGCCGATGACCAGCTGACGTTGCGGCCGATCACTTTGAGTTACAGCTCCGCCGCCCAAGGGCCGTGGTTGCCGATCGGCGAGGGCTTGCGGAATGAGGGGCGATACGTCTGGAAACCTCAAGCCAACGTGCCCGATCAAATATATCTGAGGCTCGACGCCCTCGACAAAGCCGGCAATATCGGCGTGCATATGCTTTCGCAAGCCATTGACGTTTCCGGGCTTGTCCCACGCGGCACGATACGCGGCGTGTCACCCGTGATCCGAACCAAGTAGCGGATGACAACGTCAAAAATCGCTTTTCACTCTGGCGCTGACATTCGATTGTTATTGATTTCGCAAAGCGGAAAATGGTAACCCGAATGCGTTAGCGAGGGAGAGTCCTCGTTGGTGTCTGGCCGTCAAGGGGCAAACGCCCACGCCTACAAACGCTCTGCGTTTGTCACCGTCGCCTGCGGGCGACTCGTTAAGCGCGTGGAGCGATCGGCTGATTCATTTCGTTGATTTTTCGATCGCCGGCTTAAGCTTCTTCTTCATTTGCGGCCAAGTCTTGGACTTAAACTGCTTGAGCTTTTCGGGTTGGTCGGCGTCAATGACATTCCAGAGCGCGCGGCCCTTGGTCACGATTGGGGCTTCGGTTTTCGGAAGGTAGCTTGCCAATTGTTGCTTTTTCTCAAGCAGTGATTCGTCGTCGGCGAGATTTTTCCATTCTTGCGGATCGTCGGCATGGTGATAGAGTTCTTCGCTGCCGTCAAAATAACGCGTGTAACGCCAGTCGTCATCTCGGATGGAATAATTGCCGCGCCCCCAAGTGGTCAGGGCAGGCTGGGGGATGCTGGTCGAGGGATCGGCGATTTGATTCGCTAGGCTAAATCCATCTACGTAAGCCGGCGGTTCGATGCCGGTCAGGTCTGCCAAAGTGCGATAGATGTTCATTAACGAAACGGCTTCGACGCAAGTTCCTGGTTTCATTTTTCCAGGACGGGGATCGTAGATGATGAAGGGCACGCGAGTTGACTCTTCCCACAACGAGAACTTTCGAAAGCTACGTTTTTCACCTTGGTGATAGCCGTGATCCGACCAGAGCACCACGATCGTATTATCGGCGTGGGGACTTTTCTCGAGTGCCTCCAAAACACGCCCCACGTTGAAATCCGCCCAAGAATTGCAGGCGAGATAGGCGCGGTGGACTTTTTCCCAGGCCTCAGCCGATCTGAATTTGTAGTCGTCACTCAAGTTCGCCATGGCTCGACCAGCCCAAGGAATGTCTTCTAGATCGCGATGCTGGATCAGCGGTTTTTCGATTGGGCCGGAATGCATGTCAAAAAACTGCTGAGGGCAGACGAAGGCGAGATGGGGTTTGACAATTCCAACTGCTAAGAAAAATGGCTTTTCATGTTTCTGTTGGAGGACATTCATCCCATACGAGGCAACTTGGTAATCGGGGTGATCATCAAGTGGATTCGTAGTTGGACAAAACGCCATCTTGGTGGAATCGCCTTGTTGGTAGCCTTTTTCAGATGCGTATTTTAATTTGGCTCTGGTCAGTTTGTGATAATTATCCCAATCTCCCGGCATTGCTTTGGAGCCGTGAAAGATCTTGCCGGCGCCAAAGGCTCGATAGCCATGC
>JBLINZ010000295.1:0-7945 GCA_047639375.1 Mariniblastus sp.
GGGAAAATTCGACAAACCGGGATCCGGGGACAGGCAACGGATCGTTGTGCGAAATTCACCGTAAACCCATCTAGAGATAGCCCAAGGGAATTTGCCTCGCCTTACGCCAGCCTGTCCCCCAAATAGCTGTCACGGATCGCTGTGCGAAGTTCACCGTAGGGCGGATCCGGGGACAGGCAACGGATCGCTGTGCGAAATTCACCGTAAACCCATCTAGAGTTAGCCCAAGGGGATTTACCTTGCCTTACGCCAGCCTGTCCCTCAAATACTCCCCTCCCTCAAATACTCCCTCAAATACTCCCCAAATACTCCCCAAATACTTATCAATCGTGCTGCCGATAAAATGTTAGACAAGCCACTTAACCCAGACTAAAGGACACAAACACCCCTATGATAGCTACTCAAGGTATCCCACCTACCGCTGTTGCTTCCCCAGCTAGTTCGCCTAAGATTTTAATCTTGCCATTAGACTTATACAATTACTTTCTATATTTCCGTTGGGGTAAATGATGAAACTGCTTTCCAGATTCACTTTTCATGCAGTCCTTTTCGCGGTCGTATTAACGACTAGTTTCGCCCAGGCTCAACCTGGCCTTCAAAGGGCATTGGACGCGCAAGCGGCCCACAATCCAAATTTCTTTGCCAACGATGGTGTCGTTGCGACTGGAGTTTCAGTTGATGCGGCTGGTAACGCAATCATCAAGGTCTATACCAAAGACGGAAACGTAAAAGGCATTCCGCCTTTTGTTAACGGTGTCAAAGTTAAAAAGTCTCCTATTGGAATAATTCGCGCTGGCAATCCCGTTCGGCCGATGGGAAGAGGCGGAAAGAAGGGCGGCAAGGCTGGAACGGATCCAAAGGCTCGCCAATTGCGCCCGGTTCCTATTGGTGTGTCGATAGGTACGTATCACGATCCCATTGAAAGCAATAGCTGTTTTGCTGGAACACTTGGTTGCCGATTGAAGCGTGAAGATACCGCGGGAGTAAGCTATTTTATTCTCAGCAACAATCACGTGATGGCTGAACAGAACAATGGAATTGCCGGTGATCAGATCCTCCAGCCTGGCACTCTGGATAGTGATTGCATCTATGATCCCGCCGACCAGATCGGTATCCTGACGGACTTTATCCCGATTAGTTTCAGTCTCTTTAACTTGATTGACGCTGCGATTGCCGAGACGACGATCGAGGACACTGGATTTGCTTCTCCAGACGACGCATACGGAGCTCCGTCTTCAACCACAGCGAATGCGACGATCGGAATGGCGGTTCAAAAGTTCGGTCGAACGACTGGGCACACCAATGGTGAAGTCGATTCGATCAATGCGACCGTTAATGTCCAGTATGATTCTGGTGAGGCAACGTTTACAGGCCAAGTCATCATCGTCGGAACTGGTCGAGGCCAAAACCGAGCCTTTAGCGATTCAGGTGACTCCGGCTCGCTGATCGTTACCCAGACTGGCAATTTTCCGGTGGGGCTTTTGTTCGCAGGAAACACGTCAGTGACCATTGCCAATAACATCGATGACGTGCTGAATGAATTTTCGCTTAAACACGGCGCATTCTTTACTGTCGACGACGGAAACTAATGACCAGTAACCAGGAATTCGATCCGAAAATCATTGACGAATTCAAAATTACTTTGATGCAACTAAATGGCGTTCAAGCCGTCGGCGAATCGATCGCCGATGGCAAGCCATGTCTCAAAGCGTATTTTCTGGATGAAGCGAAAATGAAAGCAACAATCATTCCGGACACAGTTCTAATTCCGGTCTTCAAAGTTATTTCCGGTTCGATCCACTCCCAGTAAATTGGTTTGCAGATAAAAATCCGTTCTCCCTTGCGAAGGTTTTTCATTGCATCCCGACTCCTAACTATCTCTTGGTGTGATCCACGGCCAGCATTTGCTGCCGAATTGCATGCCGTGCAATTCGGCCAATGGTTTGGACAAACGCAACTGGTTTGCCCCGAGGCAATTCTTCTTTGCCTCGCGGACATAAAGGAAAACGAATCCCCGAGGCTCTACCCTACGTTTTTTGGGCCGTTCGAAAATCGATCCTTCTTGACGCAATCACGCCGCCGATGAAGAAGGTCTTACGCTATTTTGAGCAGATTCTTCTGGGTGCACGTTGATTGATTTCAAGGTACAACATGAAAGTGGTTGTCATATTGAAATATGAGATGACAGCGTCCCGACGCAACAGGGGAACCACTCCTGTCTGGAAAGTGCATCCCTTTCGTCGATTACAAAAGGGATGAGTAGGAATTCACAAGATTGACGAGGATATTTCATGCCCAAGCAGCCACTGACGGTTCTCATCACACTGCTAACATGCGCGTGCCTATTTTCAGGAACGACTGTTGCGCAAAAACGTAATCGCAAACCACCGCCGACACGCAAATTCGATGCCCTTGGTTCACCCGCATTTCAGCAGCTGAATCCTGGTGTGAATCCGCCCATTGAAGTGGATGGTAATTTTGTGATTGGCCCCGCCTACTCACCCGCCTCCGAACGCAAAGCAGTCGAAGGCGTTCCACAGGGGAAAGTGCAGCAGTTCACGATGAATTCGAAAGACGGCCAACTCTTAAATCCAGGAATTGCCCGGAAGGTTTTCGGAAAGGTAGATCTCAAGAACCCAAAGACCTTAATCGTTGAAACCCACGAGATTGATTACAAGCGGCAGATCACCGTTTACATTCCGGCCCAATATGAACCGGCGACCGAAGCGCCGTTCATGGTCAGCCACGATGGTCCCAAAGGTAAGCCCGACATGACGCTGCCGCGTATTCTCGACAATCTGATCGCTCAGAAGCGTGTCCCGGCAATGATCCTTATTATGATTGCCAACGGTGGCGGCGATGCCCAGGGGCACCAGCGCGGAAAAGAATACGACACGATGTCGGGGCAATTCGCCCAATATATCGAAACCGAAGTGCTGCCACTGGTAGAGAAAAACTACGAGGTCAAACTGACGAAAGACCCCGACGGCCGCGCAGCCATGGGCAGTAGTTCCGGAGGTTCGGCTGCGCTCATCATGGCCTGGTACCGCACGGATCTTTACCACCGCGTGCTGACCACTTCTGGCACATTTGTGAACCAGCAATGGCCCTTCGATCCAAAGACGCCCGATGGGGCATGGGGATTCCATAACAACCTCTTCGCTGAGAGCCCCAAGAAGCCCATCCGGCTTTTTATATCCGTAGGTGACCGGGATCTACTGAATCCCAACGTCATGCGAGATGGCATGCACGACTGGGTTGAGGCAAACCATCGCATGGCCAAAGTGCTCAAAGCCAAGGGCTATCACTACCAGTACCTCTTCTGCTTGAATGCTGGCCACGGCATTGGCAACGCAAAGTCACAATTTCTGCCGCATGCAATCGAATGGGTTTGGAAAGGGTATGTCCCCAAAAAAAGCAAATGACCGCTCTTATCATTCACTTGCTTGCTGACGATTGCCGAACTGTCACAGACCGCCCATCGCGAATGACGCCTGCTTTAAAACCACCGTTTTCAGGATTGCGTTTTTAAGACCTAGGGACGATTCCAGATCCGCGGACAAGCAACGGATCGCTGTGCGAAGTTTACCATTCCTATATCGAGAATTAGCCCAAGTGGATTCACCTCGCCTTAGCACAGCCTGTCCCTCAAGACTTCAAGACTGTCTTTTGTTTGGTAGCACCCTTTGTTTGGATTTTCATCGAATGGATTAAGGTGCTTCTGAACCCCAGCTTCCATCGAGCGATCTGATTTCATACTTCCCGCCGAAACCAACTTGGGAAGAGACGGAAATGGTAATGGGGCCATCCGAGCGAAATTTTATTGCGGTAAGACTGTTGGTTTCGACACCACGTTCGTTGCCGCCAATTAGCCGACCCGATCCATCGAAAACCGCAATCTGCGGCCTAAACTTATTAGACCGAGCATTGACGTAAACCGTATCTCCATTTTTTCCATCTAGTAACCAATACTCGGTCGAGGCCTTCGCAATCTGACTGGAGCTTGGCACTCCTGTTTCAAGCATTTTTTTCGGGATTGCATCAAACGATAAATCAAAATCGCCTCCACCTCCATTACCAAGCGATGAAACCTGCCAACGATAGTAGCCAGAATTTTTGATCAGTTGCGACATTTCGCTATTTCGAGATTCTTTGAAGTCGTCGTTTTCCGCAACGAGTGCGCCGTCCTTATCGAACAATCGCAAAACCGTATCAAACGTCCGCGATTTCAATTTGGTAACAAACAAGTCTCCGGCTTTGGCGTGAAATCCGTAGTACTTCGCATCGCCGATTGCCAGTTGCCCAGTCGGATGTTGTTCGGTCGCAAGGTCTACCGTCGGGTCATGCAGGTTGACGTCGACCGACGTTTTCTGAGTAGAGTAAACCTGTAACTCGTATCGCCCTGCTCTACGAAAGACGACCGCAAATTTGTCATACTTTCCTTTGCTCGCAACCGGACAAAAACGCATATCAGGGCCGCTGGTCCGAGCTTCCAGCGATTTTTCATTGGCTTTGGTGACGGGCGAATAGATCAATCGCGTACGGGTCGACTTGGAACGCGAGGCGGAGATTACCTGAAACTGGCCCGGTTCGGCATTGATTTCCCAGATATTCAGTGAATGCCCGGCGGTTGTTGCTTCTTTGGAGTCTCCCAAGTTCAATTTGGAGACCATCGCTGGTCGAACGACGCCCGAAACCATTTTCCCGGGTGAACCATGAAGGCTGATCAAGTGTTCGCCTTCATCTTTTATGCGAATGTTTTTTTCCCAATCAAATGGAACGGACATCCCCTTGGAGTCAAACACACTAGAACTGTGCCCGAGGTCGATCACGTAGTTCTGGTTCAGTTCACCCGTGAAGTAAACGCTCGCGCGACCCTTGTCATCAAACCGAGCAGAAACATGTTCACCTGATTGAATCGGTTTCGCTTTAAATCGCTCTACATTGAGAGCGTAGTTTCCACCGCCCTTCATAAGATAACCGTGGACGCGAATCTTGTATTTTCCAGCCTTTTTTACACGATGGTAAAACTGGGAATTGCTACCTTGCTCATCTTTGGAAAACAGAACTTCTTCACGATCGTCATCTTCGACTTTTGCCAAACCTAAAATTGCATCAAATTCGGTCGTAGCAACTCGAGCAATGATAATCTCATTCTCCTTTGCCTCTAAAACCCAGCCATCGATTTCACCCGGTGTCAAATACTTGCTATTTGCCTTTTCGTTGGAGCCGGGCAGTTCCCGGACGGACTCTTGTACATTGAGTGGGTTCGCCAGCAATGAAACTCGTGGCCAAAAACTAATAGCTACGAGCGACAACAAGACGAGAAGTCGAATTGATGATTTACAAATTGAAGGATGAATCAAGTTGGATGTAGGCACGAGGGACTCCAAAGCTATGACGATAGTTCAGAACTGGAGTACCCAAGAGGAGCCAATCGATTCCATTAAAATCTAAAATTTGACAATTTTGTTAATTGAGTGACTTCGTTCCATGGGAACCCTGCAAAAACATGCAGATCGCTACTAGCATCTGGCTACGTGGAAGAATTGAAAGTTTCAAATAAATAGAGACCATAAATCCAAAAAAGTGGCCGCTGATCTCTAAATTTATTTAACGTCAGATGCGATGACTCGATCCAAAAACTTGAATGCGTCATCGAGTGCGGCTTGGACAATCACCAAGTGTTCGACGTTGGGATACACTTTGTAGGTGACATCGGCATCCTCAGATTTCAGGCTGTCAAATAATGAGCGGGCTCCGCGTCGTCCAAAGTCTTGTTCTCCGGCTGCTACGAACCATGGAGTGGAACTCAATGGTTTTGCGTCCCGTTGACCGCGTCCCCCGCCTAACGCTACCGCTGCGATCGGTAGTTCGGGATTCGCTTTTACCTGAGTGATCACCTGTGCGGCGCCCATTGAGTGACCGAGGTACATTATCTGTTGCTGGTCGACTGGTATGTGCTTGCTTAATAGTTCGACCATTTGACGGCAATCAAGTGACAGGCGTGAAAGTAAGCCTTGGTTCGGTGATACGACGATCCACCCTCTTTCTTCCGCCAGATCTACGCAGCGACCGGCTCCATAAGTTTCAAAAAACATATTGTCGCTGCCACCTGCTCCGTGAAAAACAAAGAGAAGAGGCCGTGGAGTGCTTAGGTCTTTCGGCAAACGGATTCGCATCGGTACCTGCTTACGTTCGGCTCGCAGCGTTATCCAGAATTCTCGTTGAGTGGAAGCCTCAAGAAATTTGGCTATCTCGCCACCGTGATCACACAGGCTGTCAAAGTTTTTTGTCAAGCGGTGAACGGGGTAGTCAATTTCAAGTCGTTCTTCCCGATAGCTGTCGCGTGCCAAATCGCGCCACATTTTCAGAGTTTGATATCCGGTTGGCGTCGCCGTTGCTTTGGCTGTCTTAATTCGTTCGTTCTGCAAATCCAGTCGTTTATCGAGGTCCGTGACACGTGAATATAGGAATTCGTCGATTCGATGCGAGCTCTCGCCGATCAGCAAATTAACGCTAACCTTAAAATCGCCTTCACCAATTTGGCCAGGTTTCCAGCGACAAGTTAGTTGAGGATCGGCTAGCTTAGATATTGAATTCACCGTTTTTAGGTTCGCAAGAAGGTCGGTGCGTTCGAGCAGAACTTGGCCTGTATCGCCATAGATAACAACGTTCACCTTGGCTTTCTCGGGCGCGGAAGTTTTCGTTTCATAGAATTCGCCAATTGATATCTGAAGCTCATTGGCTGCAGCGTCAGTGACTCGTTTTTGGACTGTGACTTTCCGGGAGACGGTCCACTTCGATATCTCAGAGGCAGGTTGTGAGGATTTGATTTTGAGCAATGCTGAGTCGAGGGCTTGGCCTGCCTTTTGGAAGTTCAATCCAAAAAAGTACGAGACAGCGCGCTGCATTGACTCCGTCGAGCGATCACGTGCTACTTTCTCCGCAGATTGCCAGGCAACTTCGTAGCGTTTCACGCGTCGGCCGAGTTCATAGCGATCCGTCTGGGCTTCCAGTTGGTTTCCGAATACCAGACACACAACCAAGATGACACAGGGCCACAGTTTTAGAAACATTGGACAGACTTCTTTTGGGAATTCGGAATGGTGTTGACCGATTCGTCTAATCGGTCAAAAGATTGGATCTGCCTGCTAGTAACGATCATTCAGACGATTGATGCTAACGTATCCGACAGATAAACGAGGATCAATTGGAGGGAGATCAAAGGAGCAATCCTCTTTGATTTGAAGTTCGAGGTCGGATTGGGAAAACAGAACGGACAGGTCCATTTGACGAGAAAGCCATGAGGCTTTTCTTAGCTCTTTTGACAACACGCAATTTTTGATTTTGTGTCATCGTGCGTGGAGCAAACTGCTGCGACAAGGGAGTAATGCTCAGCTTGTGTCACCAACTTTACCGTTTCTTGAATCGACGCAACCAACGACCCAATTATGGGATTCCGATCGAACGACCGTTATTCGGTTTGTCAATTCATTTCCCAAAATCGAATAATCTGAGCCACAAACTCCGTGGAGCTTTGCTTCCTTAAAAAGACGACTTGAATTGTGTCGACGAATTCAATCCAATCGACGGAACCGAAAGTGCGGGCTTATCTACCATGGCAACGATAAACGGAATCCATGGTATTCCAATCAGGAATGGGGCTCACGAAGAAGATTGCCGAGGCCGCAATTCCAAGCTCCGAATCCCAACGTTGAACTCTCCAGTATTTTAACCAAATCGTGAAATCGTCGATGTCAAAACCCCCGCCAACTACGGCTCCCACGGCGCCAGTTCCCCAGTCGAATTATCATCTGGATGAATTAATCAATGCAGTCACTCACGGAGCTGGACTCTTGTTTAGCATTGTTGGGGGCATCGTTTTAGTAAGCTACGCACTTTCCTCGGGAGACGCGTGGCGGGTTGCGGGCTGCAGTGTCTT
>JBLINZ010000296.1:0-7923 GCA_047639375.1 Mariniblastus sp.
ACGAGGCCTCATCCTAATGGCAAGATGGGCGACTCGCAAGCCGAAATGAGGCCTCAAGACCGCAAAGACTTCGACAATTCCGCTTTATCGGCGAATCCCACTAAAACGTCCACCCCCAGAATAAATTTTGGAACTTTCCCGCCCAAATCACGCGTAGCGACAGTCGTCAAGACTTTCGCTACGAGGGAATTTCAGCCTCCAAGCAATAGCCTGCCGAAACTCTTGACACCTCCGTTTAACGAGTGCTCTGATCGTTCGTTCGCAGGACGAAGCTTAAAACAACGCCCACAACCACCCAACCGCCAATCGCCATCGCCGGAATCGCCAGCTCTTGCTGCATCATCCAACTCCAGCTTCGGTAGACCATGAACAGACAGGCTCCGATGAACACGATTGGAAGAACCGGATAAAGCGGAACACGATAGCCATCGAACTTACCCGGGAACCTGACGCGGCTGATCATCAACGAAGCCACAGTGAGTGCCAAGAAGAACCAAAAGAACGGCGCATTAGCATTCGTCAAATTCTCGACACCATGCTTATCACCTCCGAACGTCGCGACGTAAATGATGGTCACAAGGGCCTGCAAGAGCATCGATCGGCCCCAACCCCGGCCAGCATCGGCACCCGTCATCCAAGCCAATCCTGGGTAATCGCTGGCAGTTGCCCAGTAAATACGTGGGCTCGTGAAAATCATCGCATTGATCGCACCCAAGCAGGACACGCAAACCAAAATCGAGACCAACCACCCCCCGAGCTCGCCCATGTTTTGCTCAACCAACACCGACGTCGCGTTCTCCCAATTACCACCCAGCTCCTTCAAACGATCGAACCCCAAGCCATACATCAACGCGAAATTGAACAACAAGTACACCAGCAAGACGACGCCCGTCCCAATCACGAGGGCACGAAACAGATTCTTCTTAGGCTCCCGAGTCTCGGTCGCAACAAACGCGATATCGTTCCAACCCCCAAACGTAAACATCACGTAAACCATCGACAGCCAAAACCACTCCCAGGCCGACTCTTCGGTTTCTTCTTGCTCCGCCGGCTCGACTTGATCGAGCGTTTTCGCAACTTCAACATTCGCAACTTCAACATTCGCAACTTCAACATTCGCAACTTCAACATTCGCAACCCCACTGGCCCCATCTCCGGCCTTGGCCGAAGTCGAATCAGGCCAAAACGCGAACGCCGCCAATACCACGATCAAGATCCCCACGACTTTAGCCACGGTCAGCACGTTCTGCGCGGATTTCCCACAACGAACTCCCAAGAGGTTCGTCAGACTGAGCCCGACAATCGCTGCGATCGAAAACCACAACACGGACAGCGTCTCCGGGAACACCGCAATCGCGAATTCACCAAAAATGATCGCCATCAAAGCGATGCTGGTTGGACGTATCACCCAAAACGCCGTCCACGAAAACGCGAAACCGATGTGCCGACTGTACGCCCGTTTGAGATAGCCATAATCACCACCCCGATCAGGATACGAAGTCGTCAATTCCGCAAAACACAACGCCCCGATCAAAGCGACCCCGCCGCCCGCAACCCACACAGCGATCATCCAATAAACGTTCGGGACGACGCTCGCAATCACGGCTGGCATCTTGAATATCCCCGCCCCAATGATTGTGCCGACGATGATGCAAATGCAGTCAAATAGCCGAAGAACGCGGACAGGTGAATTCGGGTTTAAATCGGATTTGGAAATGGCTCAGCCCACCTGAATTGAATTACCGTTGATGACACCGATTGCGATTGATCGCAACACGCCCCTCCACGTCTTCTTGAGCACGCACTTGAGCACGCACTTGAGCACGCACTTGGACACGCACTTGGACACGCACTTGGACACGCACTTGGACACGCACTTGGACACGCACTTGGACACGCACCGGAGGATGCACTTGGGATGCCCATTTCAATCGCCACTATTTTTTGCGAGGACCAGCGTTCCGAGGTTTCAGCAGAAGCCCTCACTATACCATTGTGATTACGTTTATTCACTCGCTCGACTTCCCCACGCTCGTCCGCCTCGAGGCCTAACGCCCCAACTCTGTTTTTTAACTGGAAACTCAAGGACCTGCCTTACGCATGGCCAAAAAAAAATCGTTATATTTTAGCCACGCGCACTTGCTTTGAATTCTCACAACCAGTCCTATCCATGTAGTTTCAATCCCAAGGAACCCCTGATGAGACGAACCCGTTCATATTGCCGGAGCGTGAGTCACCTCGTAGCTTTGCTTGCCGCCGTAAGCCTGACCCTGGGTAGCTCGCTTACTCAAGCCCAAGTCAAAGTGGATATCCTCGGGCTTGCAAAACTGGCTCCGGACGACTGCCTGCTCTACGCCCACTGGGAAGGCATGGCGAAGGCCGATGCCAACAGCGAAAACCGCACGCAACAGTTAATGGCAGAACCAGAAGTCGTCGCCTTCACCCAACAGCTCAAGAAAAACATTGCGGAGACGGTTCAGCTGGCGACCCAAAACCAACCCGTTCATCGCCGGATGTTTGCCATGGCCGTCGCCGACAAACTAATATCAGACGTCAACCAGACACCATTCTCCGTATTCATCTCAGGCGTCACACCCGGCCCAGAGGGCGTTCAAGCCCAAGCCGCCGCAGTGATCCAACTTGGCCAAGAAGCCAAACCATTGATCGACTTGGCAACCGGTTTCTTAATGACCGAGCAAATTGAACTCAAGCCACTCAAAATCGCCGGCTATTCTTTTCACGAACTACCCCAGCCTCACCCCCAACTGCAGTCCAAGCTTTACCTAGGAGCCGTTGAAGGTTACGTGATCATCGGCCTCGGCAAAGCCACTGTTGAATTCACGATCGACAAAATCAACAACTCAAAATCTGCGCCTCAATGGCTGGCTTCTCAACTAGAAAATTCACCCTACAAAAAGCGCCACGGTTTCGGATTCATCAACCTTGAATCCGGCATCAAGCATTTGCTCCCCATGGCCGGGCTCAACAACGCGAACATTGTCTCAGTCCTAGGCCTCGACAGCTTGCAATCCATCACAACTGAATCAGGACTCGACCAACGAGGCATGCTCTCCCGCACCCAAGTGAATTTTTCTGGTGAACCCCGAGGGTTGATAAAACTCCTTGCAGCCAAGCCGCTGAACCTCGAACAACTCAAGCAGTTCCCGGCCGATTCACTTTTTGCAGCCGGATTCTCGCTCGACCTTGGTGATTTGTATGACGAAGCAGTAGAAATCGCCAGCCAACAATTCCCCGCTGAAACCAACGAATTCCTGTCTCAAGCCCAAGGGGTAACCCAAGCCACCGGGATCGATGTCGTTGAAGACCTCATCAAACACCTCGGCAACACCTGGACAATGCACAGCAGCCCCAGCGACGGGATGCTGGCGGGGATCATGCTGGGCGTCGAAGTCACAGACGCCAAAGCGCTGCAGGCAACGATTGAACGAGTCCAGAGACTGCTCGGCTCCAACCCGAGGGCCCCCAGGATTCAATCCCGCGACTATCAAGGCCAAACGCTGTACCAAGTATTGATTCCAGAAATCCCAATCGCCCCTAGTTTCGCAATCATCAATGGCAAACTCTGCGTTACCGGCTACGTTCAAAATCTCAAACCTTTGGTCGATAAATCTCCCACCGATCGATTTTTGGACGTGCCCGCTTTGCTGCCTACGAGCGCCAAGGAAGCGGTTCAATTTACGTATTACGATGGCAAGCTTCCGTTTGAAACGATCTACATGTATCTGACGCTCCTCTCAGGAGCGAAAGAATTTGCGATGACTGAATTGCCTGGCGAACCTGGACAGCTCTTCGCCACGCTTACACGAGACCTTGACCTTCCCTCAGCCCGCTCAATTCACCGACACGTAACGCCTTCGATTTCGTATGGTCGCCAAACGGAAACCGGAATGCTTTACGAAACCCGCCAAACCATACCCAGCGTGAACTTGGCTGTGATCGCACCGATCGGGGTTGGCATGCTGCTACCGGCCGTCCAACAAGTCCGTGAGGCCGCCCGACAAGTTACTTCGGCCAACAATTTGAGACAACAGATGCTGGCGATGCACAATTTCGAATCGACTTTCCAGCAATTTCCAACCGCCTATACCGCAGACGCCGATGGAAAGAAGCTACTGAGCTGGCGAGTTCACATCCTGCAGTTCTTGGAAGAAGGCCAGCTATACGACCAATTCAAACTGGACGAGCCCTGGGACAGCCCCCACAACTTGACGCTGCTCGAAAAAATGCCGGAGGTCTTCCAATGCCCCACCAGCAATGCCCCTCCCGGCAAAACCATTTACCTCGGCAACGTCTCAGCCAACGGCTTCCTAGTGCCCCCACAAAACGGACAGGGAATATCGTTTGGCAAAATAACAGACGGAACCTCAAACACGATTGGGATTATCGAAGCCAGTGATTCCTACGCTGTTGATTGGACGAAGCCGGAAGTCGACCTAAATCTGACGCGGGACAACTTCTTTGACTTCCTAGGGCAATCCGGGAGCAGAGCAGGAAGCAATATCGCTTGGTGCGACGGTTCCGTCCAATTCATGAGCGTCAATATCGAGCTAGAAACGTTCCTGAAACTCCTGACTCGAAACGGTGGCGAAGTCGTCCCCGTTGAAGACTACGATTTCTAAACAATTGCCAACGGCAGTCGTGCGGCTCTAAAACCAGGAAGGCACTCGCCCCTTTTCGAGTGCATTTTTTGAGCCGAGCCGTCCAGATTAACAATCTCTTGGAAACCCGAAATGTAAGCGAGGCGGAGCTGGGTTGTTAATTTGCATCGGTTGTGCCAGTCATTTTTGGTCTTCCGAAAATCGGGAGCCTATATTCCGATTTGCCTGCACGGGCGTTGCCAGCCGTTTTTGGCGCACAACATTCCCTCACTCGCCAGCCGTCAAAATAGCGCCGACGCACATGATAGCTGGAATCGAAAATGAAGTCCGCGTTGTTGTAAACGGCCCCGGATTTCCATCAAACCGCCAGAGAACGCCGGTTCCCATTTGCTGGTTCCTCGTGATTGCCGATGCCGTGATAGGTCGCGAGATACAAACCCGATTTTGCCTGGCGCTCTGTCGGCGATGACTTAGGCCGAAAGAACGAACCTTTGTATTCGCAAGTTTGTTCATTGCCAAAAACGAACGAATCGCAAACCCAACGGAATTCGGCAAACAGAAAAGAATCAAATATGAAAATCAAGAACCTGATTAAGTCGTCGCTGATTGCGGTGAGCTGCCTTTCCTTGGCAAGCAGCGATGCGTTTGCCCAACAACCGACTTTTGGTGCATTGCCTGCCACGCCAGCCAACCAAGGCCTCACCCCCGAGGGAGACGGAACTGGTGCATTGATTAGACCGGGGCAGGATTTAGGACTCCGTGCCCCATTCGACGAACCCGATGACCTCGACGAAGTCCAAGGTCAATCCGTCGTGCTCAACGCAAAATTTGCCGGTTGGCAATCACCTTCGGGCGCCACCGGCGAAGACAAGCGAATCAGCGACGAAGAACTGCGTGGCAATTGGGTGATGGTGAACCCCAACGGTCGATTCCGCGGTACGGTTGTCCCCGCAGCCGGAGCTGGCGTCGAGAACATGAATGTGTTCTTGATGAACATGGGGCGACTCGTTAAGCAAACCAACTTGGGAATCGATGGTCGATTTGAGTTCAACAACGTTCGCCAAGGAGCTTACTCCTTGATCGGCTGGGGAGACAGAGGATTCTTTGCGTTCGGCATCAACATCCTGGCTCACAACTCAGAGACTCAAGGATCCGTTCAGAATTCCGTTCGAGTCACGGCGTTTCAGAACGCGACCACTATCAACACTGACTGGATTCAATACTACGCGTCCCAAATCAACTATCGCGTATTCGGTCGATACGAGGACGGCGAAGGCCGTGAAGACCCAACTTCGTTGCTTGGATTTGAAGGACTCTTCAATCACGGTCCAGCTTCGACTCCGGCGACATCGATCTCAAGCCACCCCGTCAAACGCACCGTCGATGGGCGATTAGTGGGACGCGTTCACCAGTTGAACTCTCTCAACGGACGACCTGTCGATGTACGAACGACCAAGGTCATGCTGTTCCAAGAAGACAGCGTCGTCGCTTCAACGACCACCGACAACTACGGCGTATTCGAGTTCCTGCAAGTTCCCGATGGGAGCTACGGAGTCGTTGCTGCCGGAGCCGATGGCGTTGGGCTGATCGGAATCGAAGTGATCGGCAATGAAGCCTCCGAAGTATTGGTAAACGCCAACTTGATCGACTTTACCATGATCTCTTCAGAAACAATTGGCTGGTTGAACCACTACGCTAACGAAGTCGCTTACCGTCGCGTGTTGCTGGCCCCGCGTCCGCAACGACCCGTTAAGCAAGACCAAGCCTACGGTGGCATGTGTGCTCAATGCGGAAACCAACAAGGCGGATGCAGTAACTGCCAAGCCCAGTACATGAAGAGTGCCTGTCGCGACCGCGGCATCAGTTTCCAGCAATGGCAACAAATGGGTTGCCAATCCGAAGTTTCAAAACTGGGTGACGGCAAGATCATTGCCGACATTACTCAGCAAATTCGCCAGAATACGAAGAAGGTCAGCAACGCGTTCGATCGAGCATTCTACCCTAGCGAATTCGAAGGGAACAACCAGTATAACAACGGCTACAACCAACCTAACGGTGGTGGAGCCCAGCCCTACAATGGAATCGCCCCCAACCAAGCGGTTCCCTACAACGGGCTCAACCAACCTTTCCCAGGGAACTAATGATTGAACTCGATTTGAGTTTCGAACTTCGACGTTTGCGAATCCCGAATTAAAATCGCGAGCATCATTAAAAAAAGGCCGAGTCCAAATTGGACTCGGCCTTTTATTTTGTCTCACCGCCTAACTTACAAGCGATGACTGCCCTGCGATCCGAATGCGACTGATTTAGAAATCGTCGCTTGGGACGACTCCGCCACTCTGATTGAACGCATCAAAACCAACTTTGATCAAACCAAGGATACCGTCCTGCATCTCGAAGTGCACTCGGCCGCCGTCTTCGATCAATTGGTAGGAACCACGAATTCGATCGCCACCAGACTCTGCCAAGGCGGTTGCCATCGCTTCGATAGCGGGATCGCCTTCCATGCTAGCGGCAAACTTCAAGATCGGAGCGACGTACAAATTGAATTGCATGTAGTCTTCGGATGAGTTAGTTCCATCGACGGCTGCCTTCAACGTTTCAAGAGGATTTGAACCGGCCGCAATGTAAACGGCTTTATTTCCGACACCGATGATCAGCGTGATGTCGTCACCCAAAGCATCTCGAATCTCTTCCTCTGGAACCGGAATCACGAATGTATGGAGCGTGATGTCTTTGTGGCTGCCGGAGTTGAGGTTGATTTCGATTCCCTCAGCCTGGTCTTTGGCCATCTCGACCAAATCCTTGATGGTTGCTTCCAACTTTTTAGGGTTGGAGACTTGAGTCGCAGCAGCAAAATTAAGACTGCCTTCTCCAAGCATCACGACGGCACCCGCATCGAAGACACCTTCTTTGAGTGTCTCTTGTGCAACGTCAATGAAGCTATCGAGAGCTTTTTCCACGACGGCAAGTTCTACATCAGACATGTCACCATCAGCGTCGATTTCACCCAAGAACGCGTCAGTCATACCGTCCAGCATGCCAGAAAGTTCCTTCGCGTCGGCATCGCTCATGCTGGCAGCGTAGTTCATGGTAAAGGCCGCGTCGTCCATCAAGAATCCGGTGAAACGCGACTTCTTTTTCGGAGCCGAATCGGCCATCTTGGCGGCTAACTCAGAGTTAGGCAGGCCTTTGAATTCGAAATCCATCGAAAGCTTCTTGGATTCCTTGTCGGCTTGCATGCCGACCGTGAAGCTGTCCACTTCATTCAAAACCATTTTCATCTGCTTGAGTTGCATTGCAA
>JBLINZ010000297.1:0-7908 GCA_047639375.1 Mariniblastus sp.
CCAACGACAGATTGAAAAACCGATTCCTGGCTTGGACGTATCCGCATGACCATGGGTCAGGCCACACGCCCTCGAATGCCATTCGGTCCGGCGATTGGAAACTGATTCAGTTGACTGACAAGAAAACGAAAACGGAAAACCGTTACGAGCTTTATAACTTGAAAGACGATCCAGCCGAGAAGAAAAACTTAGCGATCGAACATTATGAAAAAACACATGCCTTGGCCAAGCAATTGAGCGAGTGGATTGAGGCCACGACTTTGGCTAAGTAACCAGCTAACGGGATGTTGGCATCTCCGTATGAGATGGTAACCCGATCTGTTAGCGAAGATGAACACCAATTGAAGGCGAGCCACTCGCGAGAGCGCAGCCACGCTGACGAGCTTGTTGATTTAATGGCAGGTAAAGCGGCTGCGCTGGTAGTCTGAATGCGCAGGCGAGGAAGAGCCCTCGTTGGTGGCTTGCCGTCAAAGGCGAAGCGCCCTCGCCTGAAAGCGCACTGCGATTGTCACCGACTCCTGCCGGAAAATCGTTAAACGACGTGTCACTTCGCGGACGCCATCGTCTCGCCGATAAGGTCTCGATTCGCTAACGCGGATTCACGTTAAGCGAACAGCCCCATAATCGGCTGGCCTTTGTCGGCCACGGTAAAAGGCCTCATCGAAGGCGACATGGTTTTCTTGTCGAGGGGAATTCCCAACGCGTGAGCGATGGTCGCGTTGAATTCTGGCACGACGACCATATCCTCAACCACTTCCTTACCTTCTTTGTCGGTCTTGCCGTATTTGATTCCACCCTTGATACCGCCACCGGCGAGCAAGCATGAGAACGCTTGCGGGTAGTGGTTTCTTCCATTGTCACGTTCGGTGAAGATTTTCGGCGTTCGCCCAAATTCAGTTGCCAACACAACCAGGGTTGAGTCGAGCATTCCGCTGGCATCCAAATCCGCCAGGAGTGCCGCGAGGGCTTGATCGAGCACGGCACCTTTTTCAGCGACTCGCCCAAAATTATCACCATGCGTATCCCAGCCGCCGTTGTCAACTTCGATGAATCGAACGCCGTTCTTAACCAGTCGTTTCGCCAGCAAACAGGCTTGCCCGAACGGGTTGCGACCGTAGCGATCACGGATGGCATCGTCTTCTTGTTTCAAGTCAAACGCGGCCAAGTCTTTGCTTTTCATGAGCGTCACTGCTTCGTCGTACATGGAAGCATAGGCCCGCGATTCTTTCGTGTCGTACGTCGACGAGAACGCCGAATTCATTTCTTTGAGTTTCCTCATCCGCTTCCCAAAACGACTATTCGAAACGCCATCCAGAAGTTGGCTATACTGCAGGCCAGACTCAGGATTGCCGATCGGCACCGCGGCGAATTCTGACTCAAGGAACCCACCGCCTAAGCCAGCGCTGCTGCCGCCAATTTTGATATTAGCCGGCAAGCCGGGGTTGATTTTCCCAAGAAACTTGGAGGTCCACGCGCCCATATCCGGATGCTTGACGGTCCCCCTCAAAAAGTAACTGGTATGCATAAAATACCGACCTTGGGCATGTGCCCCTTGCGTCGAATTCATCGAATTGACGATTGCAACATTGTGCATTTGATCAGCAAGCTGAGGGAAAAACTCAGAGATCTGAATCCCATCGGCTGACGTCTTAATCGACTCAACCGGCCCCTGCGTTTCGGCGCCAGGTTTCGTATCAAAGGTATCGAGATGGCTCATGCCACCGTTCATATACAAATAGATCACTGACTTGGCTTTTGCCCCCGGGTTCAACGACCGGCCCGTGCTGGCAGCGGCGTTCGCCAT
This sequence comes from Mariniblastus sp., assembly GCA_047639375.1. GTDB lineage: Bacteria > Planctomycetota > Planctomycetia > Pirellulales > Pirellulaceae > Mariniblastus. The sequence goes on from JBLINZ010000297.1 coordinate 1,805, forward strand.
ATTGGCAAACAAAGGCATCGCCCCCACTCCCAAAAAAGTCTTGGCAGCACCCGTCACAAACGAGCGGCGAGTGAAAGGGTCATTAACGTTTTTGAATAGGCTCATGATTGGTTTCGTCCTTTTGATGACTGAGTCGGAATTGCCGCGGTGCGCTTTTCGCGACGGGTGAGATTAGTTCGGGACTTTACTTGACAAAGATAAACTCGTTTGAGTTGGCCAACGTCCAAATCAAATCAGCGTAAATCTCGCGAACTTTAGTCAAGTCTTTTGCCTTCGAAGCATCTTTAAACTCTTGGTCCCAAGAACGAGATTCTTGCCTAGACGGCTTACGGTTGAGCATCGAGAGGAAGATTGATTCGGTACATTCTTTAGCTGATTTGGCAGCTAAAGCCGTTTGCATTAAAACACTACTGGGGTCCCGAGCGATCTTCTCTTCGACATATCCATTCATCATCGAGAGCACTTGAGTGACCGCTGGATCCGTACTGGCATTCTCAATGGACTCGCGATCAGACTGCCCAAACTCTCGCAAAAAGTGGCCGGCCGGTGCTGGCGAATCCATTTCTGACGCACGCAGGAATGAACGTGCATTGGTTTTCCTGCGGAACTCAGCAACAAGTTTCGCCTGATCGATTCTCAGTTTACGTTCAAGATCCGTGTTATTTCGCTTTTTTGCCTGCTGGATCTTCTTATTCAGCGTAGCCCGTTCGGCGACCAGTTTCTTGTACTCAGGATTGTCTTTGGAGCTGACTTTCTTGCCGCGGCCTTTAGTCGCCATCTTCTCAAGCAGAGTTTTGAACTCATCGATCTTCATGCCGCGAATCCGCTCAAACAGCTCATACGGATCCGACGAACCACTGGCCGCATACTGCCCTGCTGGTGGAGCACTGCGTTGATCGATATCGGGAACCGTGAGGACAAGTAGCGAATCCCAAATCTGTTCCGATGACATTCGACGAACGACAGGGCCATTGAATCCAAACTTGGTTGGATCATTGATGTCTGTGTCAAATGCACAGGCCTGATAAGTCTCGGAATTATAAATGGCTCGCAGAAACTGTTTCGTGTCAAACTTGAGTTCGAGCATGGTCTCGGTGAGGAACTCCATTAACTCGGGGTTAGATGCGATCGTCGAGTCTTCAATGATGTCGACCGGCTCGATCAGTCCCAGCCCCAAGGCTTGTTTCCATAGTCGGTTGGCGATGACTTTGGCGAACCGAGGATTGTCGTGGCTGGTCAGCCATTTCGCATAAGCGTCTCGGGCGCCGATTGGTTTGGCTCCAGGAATCGCGGCTTGTTGAACGTTGGCTTTGGCCTTGGGAGATCTGCGTTTGCTGACCTTCGGAATTTTAGCATCGACCAACGGCATACCTTCAAACATCGTTTTACCGACGACGATTTCGCCTTCATATCCTTCTTCTCCTAAAAAGCCTTCTGGAAGTCGCGCGAGGCCGGTTCCAGATCCGGCGACCCCGTGACCAAGGCCTTGGGAAAGCCGATTGGCGATTTGCCTTTGCCGTTCAGGAATTTCACCCTTGCGAACCAAGGCCCGCATTTCTTGGTAGGACGAAGAAATATTGGGAGCTCGATATCGAATCCCACCGGTGAACGCCACCATTTCGAAATATTGTCGCTGCGTCCATTTGTCAAACGGATGGTCGTGACACTGGGCACACTCCAACCGTGTGCCAAGGAAAACCCGAATCGTGTTGGACATATTGTCTTCTGGCATGTTTCGGTCACGAAGATAGTAGCCGACCGAGCCGTTTCCCCGTTCAAGATTCGCACCATTGGACGCGACGAGATCACGCACGAATTCATCGTAGGGCTTGTTGTCTTCGAGTGAATCCTTGACGTAATCGATATAAGAGATGCCCGTCAACTGGCCAGGCAAGCGGCTCTTGATCCGCAGCAAGTCGGCGTAAAAATTATACTGTCGGCTCACAAACCCGTACGAGTCGAGCAAGTCGTCGATCAGGTCTTCACGTTTCGATTCGCTCTTGGAACCAAGAAACGTTTTAGTTTCCTGAATGCCGGGTATCCGACCGGTAATATCCAAATAACTCCTGCGAAGAAAAACTTCGTCCGACGAACGCTCGTTGAGCTGTTGCCCATCCGCTGAGAGCTTGGCTTTTACCAAGGCATCGATTTGATCGCTGATCGCTTTGATTTCAGCATGAGGAACCGAAGATACCGTTGAGCGATTGGCTGCCTTTTCAGAAGCGGCCACTCGGGAGTTCTCGTTGGCGTTTGCCGTCATCGGGCAAATCAGGATCGCAAGAATTACGAGCAAATATCGAAGGTGGGTATTGACCGTTTTCATCTCGGGTTCCTAGGGGGGCGGCTGAACAAGGCATTCTACGCTTCAAATCATACCTCTTTTTTCAGATGTTTTCAGCGGAAGTTTTATTGTGGACGACTTGGGCAAAACACGCTCACCCAGGATGGCAATCTGGAAAACTGCGATCAAGCATTGGGTTGATGTTTGGCCCCTGCAATGTAGGAATTAGCCCCACTGAGCGGATTGAGTTCCCAAAATAGCGTTTGGAAAATGGTGTTTTTGGGCATCATCCCGCGATTATTTGCTCAACCGTTAAAAACTCCCACCGAGATGCAAAACTTCTCATTCAAGCTTGTTTCAAGTCTTTCAGGTACAATGACACTCAACTATTTTTGAAAATACGCCAGTATTACAATTTCGAATAGGAACGTATTTCAGAGTGATTCCATCTGAAATAAGGCTGTATGTTGGCCCGCCCCTTCGCTCCTACCCACCGTTGGCAAAACTGTTTTTGACAGCAATTCACTTGTTCCCAAAGCCATAAACATCGCCCAGGTTGACATGAAACGACAAACTCGAAAACAGCGCCGAAACCGAACCAATCCATTGGACTTTCAAAGCCTTGAAGCCCGACAACTGTTGGCTGGCGATGTGATTGGTAGCCATCAGGTTGCCGGCAATTTGCCCACCGGAGCCAACATTGTCGTGAACGGTGACTTTGAGACGTTTACCGCTGGCGCCGATAACTTTTTCGACCAATCAGAAGTCGCTGGCTGGAACGCCGTTGACGCCAACACCGGGCAAGAGATCAACCTCATGCCATACAACGTATCGGGCTACGACCGCGTGCTCGATCTCGATTCGACAACGACCGATTTCGATCGAGTCTATCAAGACGTCGACACTCAGATCGAAACTGAATACCTGGTCACATTCGACTACCGAAGTCATCCGACATTCGATGCCAACGCGACACAATTCACGCATGACTTTGAGGTTTGGTGGAACAACGTCCAAGTGGGGCGATTCACCGGAGGCGATTTCTGGAATACGGGTGTGATTCGCGTCACCAGTAGCAATGCCGACACGACCCGATTGTTGTTCTGTGAAATCATTGAGGCCTCGTCTTCGACGGGCGACGGGCAAGGCCCATTGCTGGATAACATTCGGGTTGTCAAAGCCAATGAGACCGCTGTCACCAATGGAAGTTTCGAGACCACGGCTGACGACAAGTCCGTGTTCTTCAAGCCTGGCGAAGTCGACGCTTGGACGTCTGTTGCGACCAACCTTAGTGACCGCTTGATTAAAGTCATCGCAGACGGTGGCTCTCAGGGTGACCAATATTTGAACCTGGATTCAACATCTGAAAACCGCGACATCGTATTCACCGATTTGGCAACCACCGCTGGTTCGTCGTACTACGTCACGTTCGACATGAGAACTGACGGGCTTCAGACGACGAATCCCGATGAACTACGAGTCCGCTGGAATGGCGAATGGGCGACTACGATATTTGGAACCAATGAATTTGAAAGCTACGCACTGCTGCTGACCGCTGATTCAACTGAGACCCAGTTGATGTTCCTTGAGCCAGGCGAATCGTCGGGCGACGGTTCAGGGCCGCTGATCGACAATCTGCGAGTCTTTGAAGTCGCTCAAGTCATCCCAGGCGAATTTGCGATCGACGCCAATGGATCAGACGAAGGCGTCGACGCAACCTCACAGTTCATTCCGGGAGCGGGGGCCCAAGCGATTGGCAAATCGATTACCGTAAGCCATTCCGACGAAGACGGTGTTGTGACTGGGGCCGAAATCACGCTCAATGGAGTCGTTGATGGCCAGAACGAAATCATCTCCATTAGTGCAGCGTCTGTGCCCACCGATGGAAACGGTGACCCTAAAATCATCGTCAACGCCTACGACTCAGCCACTCGTAAGTTGACGCTGAACGGCAACGCCACTGCCGCTGAATACGAGGCAGTCCTCAAGACATTGACCTACTACAACGCCAAAAGCGTCGTCTCCACGACCAGTCGATTGGTCGACATTACGATCACGGATGCAACAGGCGACGGTAATCCGCAAACGGCAGAAGCCGCCATCGACTTAAGCATCGAAACAAATCAGCAACTGATCGATGATGCGATTCTGACCAAGTACGCAGCCGACAACAATCTTACCACAACCGATCTTGGTAACGGACTGTACGCGGTGATCGACGAACCAGGAAGCGGACTACATCCGACTTTCAATTCGAACGTTCGTGTAAAATACGTTGGTAAGTTTTTAGAAGTCAATGCACAAAACAAGATTGTTGCTGGCGAGACGTTTGATTTGAGTAGTGATGAAGGATTCGAGACGTCACTGAGTAGCGTCATCGCCGGCTGGAGTAGCGGGATCCCCGCCTTCGCAACCGGCGGCATTGGAAAACTACTGATCCCTTCCCACCTAGGCTACGGCAGCAGCGGATTCAGTTCTATCCCTGGCAATACCGTGTTGTTGTTTGATATCGAACTCTTGCAGGTCGTTTCCTAAAGGTTTGCTGATCAGTGGTTTTCTCACAATGAATTCCAAGTATCGGCATTCCAAACGTTTTTAAGCTGGGACTTCAGCCACTCAAAAGTCCCAATCGCTCCCCCAATCGCTCCCCCAATCGCTGCGTATTGCCAATCAGGCCCTCTGCAGCTTTTTTTGTGACCGATTTCAAGATTCCGTTTGGAAACAACCGATCTTTTTCCTAGACTCATGGGTTCATTAGGTATCGTGAATTGCAGATGAAATCACGGTAAACGAAATACGTCGAACGGAAATTGGAATTCCAGTCGTGAGATTCGTTCACTTCTTCTATGTCTCCTTTGTATTTGGATTGAGCATGAAAAACAAATCACTTTCAGGTAAGTCGTTTATTTTAGCGCTGATGCTGGTTGGATTCGGGGTTGTCGTTTACGCCGTTGCTGTTCCGGCCCCCCAAGATGCCGGAGCGCAAAACGGCCAGGCTCAAGGCATTTCTTATGCTGTCTTGACCCTCGACGGTGCCAATGTCGTGTGGGATGAAGGCGGAGCAGTGCTCCCGCGAAACCGACAGCTTTCGATGGTGTATCGAGAGCTGGGTGGCAAAAATCTCGCGACCTTCGTCAATCTATTGAACGAAATCGGTGAAAACGATTGGGATTTGACCCAAATCGTCGACAACCAATATTTCTTCAAGCGCTACAATTAAGCTGCCATAGTAACTACACCCGAAGTCACCCGCGTTTAAACACCAAACGCTTGCCAACGCCGAGTTGAACTCGGCGTTTTTTTGTGCGCCTCGGAGTTGCTTGGGCATCGCAGCAATCCAAACATCGCAGCAATCCCGACGGCGTTATCAAGAATGAATGGACATCCCGCCGGCACTCTTAACCAAGACAACCCGGGAGAGGTTGCCTGCCAAATTGTTCATGCGTTCGAAAAATTCCTGAGCGTGTTCTTCGTCAGGTACGGCCATCCCCAAGAAAACGATCGCGGCCGAACGCGAGGTAAACTGAATCCCGGCTTGGGCATTCTCGGTCACGACAACGTGAGGCGTTGCGGTAATTCGTGACTTTTCGATCAGCCCCTTGAGGTGCTTCAAAACTTCATCCCGGCCGGCTTCGTTTTCTATCGTTCGCAGCAGCCGAATCGGACGAGAGCGCCAATCTGGATTTTGCGCTAACAGATGAGCCAACAGCAGCATTAATTCTCCGTTTTGATGACCACGCCACCAGACGTCAATCGTCCCCAACGGCACGGCGCGGGAGTCCGCTTCCAACGCGGCCTCATTGAACCGCACCGAAATGACACT
>JBLINZ010000298.1:0-7870 GCA_047639375.1 Mariniblastus sp.
AGCGAAGCGTTATTGCTAACCGTCGCGGTTGTCGGCATTACATGGCTCACGTCGAACGCAACGCGTTGGTTCCGTGGTGTGCAGAACGCCCGCCGAGAAACACGGGCATCACTGCCTATCGCAGCAGTAGAGGAATCCGCCAGTGCTGCGGCACCCGAAAACGGGTCATCGGAGTCATCCGAATCCCCACCCCCAACCCACGACTCGCCGGAATCTGATGACGAAGGAGTGTCACCATGAGAAACTTTATCCTCACCACCATGGCCGTACTGACCGTAAGCTCATGTTTCAGCCAAACCCTGCTTTCTCAAAATGATGCCACACAAGACAAAACTCCAGGCGAATTCCAACGCGAAATTTTTGTTCCATTTGAGAGTTTGGATATTTTGCTAGACGGAAACTCAAATCGAGTTCTACTGTCTCGTGACGAGTATACCACGCTACTTAAATCCGCGCGCACGAGAGAAATCAAACGTGCTCCATTCGACAGTGCAGTTGTTTCTGCCAAGTACACAGCAGTCGTTTTCGAAGGCGTTGCCATGATTAAGGGCGAGCTAATCGTTGAACAACTGAATGAAGGGCTGGTTCAAATCCCGTTGCCATTTAGTGGCGTGGCGATTCGAAGCGCACGACTCGGCGATCAACCTGCCAAGCTATGGCGAAACCCAAAGGGCGAAATCGTTTTGTTGGTATCAAACCAAAAACGAGAATCTTTGGTTGTCGAAATGACTGTTCCCATGCAAACGTCCGCCGCTAGACAAACGATGTCGATTCAACTGCCATCGCCATCAGCGACGAAGTTGAGCCTGAATGTTCCCGGCAACGTTGAAGTCAAAAGCGGAGTCCCGGTGGTGAATCGGGCCTATAACGAAGACAACAACACAACCAATTTTGACTTGCTTGTGACACGCAAACCAATGAACATCGTGATGTCACTCAACAATCGGTTGCTCAAAGACGAACAAGTCGCAGTTTCCCGAAGCGTGATGATCCACAAACTCACCCCGCACTCGCAAGAGATACACGTCACCTGCTCCCTGGATGTGATTCATGGTGCACTGGAAACCGTCGAGTTCGTTGTTCCAGCGGATTTTCAGGTAAGCCAAGTCAATACGGAACTTATGAGCCAATGGAAAATCAAAGAACCACCCACTGGATCTGGTGAAACGGGCACTCGATTGGTCGTTGAATTACGACAGCCAACACGGGAAGATTTTGTTTTGAATATCACCGCGACTCGAAACCAAGGCGTGGCGGGTGCGTGGGAATCCAAGGACATTCGACCCGTTGATGTGGCAGGCCATGTTTCGGTGGTGGGTGTTCTTGCGGACGTTGAACTTAAATCGTCCAAGCTCAATTCGGAGGGAGTGATCCCGATCGATCATGAGTTTTTGATGGCAGCGATTCCAGATTCAGTCCAGTCAACTAATCGCGGTAATTCGACGACAATCGTGGCTGCGTATTACGCGCCACAACGCGAGTATTCAATTTCGGCCAGTTTTTCAGTTCCTTCTCCTGAATTGATCGTCAAATCGAATTCGCGTTTGGTCATCGACAATCAACACCTGGAACTGCAAGGTGGAATCTCCTTGGTCAGCCGTCATGATTCGCGGTTCGGGTTCAAACTATCGTTGCCTAATGCTTGGAGATTAATTGAGTTGACTGGGATCGATGGTCAACCGATTCGTTTCGATCGGGTAGGAGTCGAGGGTCGCTCCCAATTCTTGGTGCACTTACCAACCAGAATCCCATCCGCCGCGTCAACCAAAGTCTTTTTTCGCGCAAGCAAAACTCCAGACGGATGGCTGGAGAAATGGGAGTCCAATCAAATCGCATTTCCGATGCTGATGATTGACGGCGAAACAAAGCATTCGGGTGCCATTGCGATCTCAAGCGATGAAGATCTGGCGATCAAACCCCTCGACGAATCGAATCTAAATTTACTTGACGAGGCAGACAAAAAGAAATTCGAATTGAGCCACGACAATGCTCCGCTTGCTTATCAGTTCCAAAACTCAAACTACAAACTTAATCTGGAATTGAATCGTCTGAAGCCCTCGATCATTGCGCGAACTTACAATTACGCCACGATCAAACCGACCCAAATGGTTGTCCATGCCGAATTGATTTACGATGTGAAGCAGGCGAGTGAGGGCGAATTCAAATTCCAATTGCCGTTGGAATCACCCAAGTCAATTTCCATCACCGGGGTCAGTAACCAACTAAAAGACTATCGCAGCGAGGACACCGAAACGGCTCGGGAATGGACCGTGCAATTGGCCAAACCGCGAATGGGCCAAGTCCACTTGCAGATAGACTATCAAATGCCACTGGACGAATCGCAACTGGCTGAACTCGTTCTGGTACCTGTAGCCATTCGCGACGTAAACTTTCAATCGTCTATGTTTGCGGTCGAAGGCAGCAGCGAGTTGGACATTGAAATCGAAACCGAAGCCCGGTCAATTGACATTGGTGAGTTCACGGCAGCCACCTATCAACCGGGACGACATCTTTTGGGGGCTTATTCGTGGCCAAATGAAGAAATGTCGCTGACGGTCAAGAGCCTTCGTCGGCCCGTTTATGCATTGCCAAGTGCAATTGTCCAACGAGCCGAGATGGTGACCTCAATTTCCACCAACGGAAAATCTCAAACGGCGGCAAGATTCTTGCTGGCCACCAAACAACAGCCGTTCCTTCGAGTCGAATTGCCGGCGAATGCAACCTTGTGGTCAGTCCAACTTGACGGGGAACCCGCCAAGCCTCAGCTTCAAGGAGACGCCTTGCTGATTAGTTTAATTGGGAGCGAAACTGGCAAATTGCGGAACTTGCAAATGGTCTTTGAAGTACCTGCAGAAGCTTTCAATTTGGCCGGAAAGGTGCAAGCCAATGCACCAACACTTTGGTTGAAAAACACGAACGACTCCAATGGCAACCAGGTTCCGTTAGTAGACCTGAATTGGCGTTTGATCTTGCCAGACGGTTTTGCCGTTTCACATGACGACGGGAAATTCCAATCCAAGCAATTGGTTTCTCGGCCTTCTCCAATCCAACAAATTGGCGGTTGGCTTTTTCATCTGGGAGGTGGAAACCTTCTTAGTCATAGAAATTACCAAGAAAAATCAGTCTCTGGATGGGGGTTTTACACCCCCATCGATGACTCAAAAAGCTTGGCCTCTCCCGAGGAACAATTTGCGGGGCGCTCGTCGGGTGACCTCTACTTCCTCAAAGACGACGTTCAATTTAACCAGGATATGGAAGAAGATTCCAAAAAGCATAATTTCGATAAAGAGGAGGCCAAGAAACCAGCGGAGGACGCACCTCTGTCACCAGCAAAAATATCACCGCCTTTAGGAGGACAAAGTAGAACGGTCGAAACGAGGTCTGCCGGGCAAGGGCTCTTTGGGAATTCCCAAACTCGCGACGAGAACAAGCCCGCCTCGAACTGGGCGCTCAGTGGTCTCAGAAGCCTTAATATTGAATTGACCGAGACTGGAAACTCCATTGAGTTCTACAACCTAGGTGAACAACCCTCACTCAATGTGACAGTCATCAATCAGTCACGGCTTAATTGGCTCGCCATCGCTTTGGCTACCTTGATTGCCGCAATCGGAGTCTTGTTAACCAATCGGCGACTGAAAGCGAAAATGTTTTTCATCTTTACGATATTGGTGATGGCTTGCCTTGTACCGTTGGCGGGAACATCGCTTGATGCGTTTCGCACCGTCATCGATCTTGCGACGCTGGCAGCGGTTGGTGTGGCCATCTACTTCGTCATCGCGGCGTTGATCATACGGATCGGACGCTCCTTCTCAACTGTTCTGGCCAAGATTCCGTTGTCTCTCTTGGTCGCAGCAATCGCGATGGGCTATGGCAACGAATCAATGGCCAAACAAAACCCCCTTGATCCATTTTCCGGTTCGCAGTCCGACACGACCCAGCTAAAACAACTGATTACTGAACTACAGTCTCCAGTCAAAGTAGAGTTGCCCAAGGATGCCATCATCATCCCGTTTGACGCAGACGATCCCCAGGGGCGTGAAAAAGCGGACCGGCTGTTGCTCCCCTATGAGCACTATTTGAAATTGATCAACAAGGCTGAGCTCGGAGCGGAACCTTCTAAAATTGTTTCACCAGTTGACTATATTTTATCATCCGCGAAATACGACATCCAATTGACGTTGGATGAAGACATCACGATCCATGGCAAGCTTGTGATTGAGCTGATGACCGACGAGCCAGTTGCCGTTGCCTTGCCCTTGTTGGGCGGTGCACTCGCCGACGCCAACGTCGACGGAAAACCAGCCAAGCTTCAGTTTGATGGCGGCTCCAATCTCAACCGCTCCACAAAAATGAAAGCCTCAGCCAGCGTCGTCCAGCTGCACCTCAATGGGCGAGGCCAAAAGACGTTGGAGTTCACTGTCCGAATCAAGCCGTCACGACAGGGTGGCTGGCGGTTACTCGACGCCCGACTGCCCGTTGGGCTAACACGAGAATTGAATTTAACCTCGTTGGCTGAAGCGACCGAGATCCGATTGAATTCCGATTCCGACCAACGATCGATCGAGGCGAAACCGAAACAGCAGATCGAGACCGTTCTCAGTGCCAATGGAACGTTGCGGCTTCAATGGAAACCCTCGACGGCGACTCAAATCGTTGACCAGAGCTTGACTGCTCGCTCAGAAGCCGTGTTTGACGTTCGCGAGGACGGGCTGAGGCTCAACTGGCGCGTTGATTTAGATTTCCGGGGCTCAGAAAGAGACTTGTTCACGCTGAATCTGCCAGAAGAATTCCTCGTCGAACAGGTCAGCGGTGAAAATATCCGGGCTTGGAGTGTGCAACAAGAAGGCAATTTCAGCCGCCTCCAATTGGTGACGCTTAGCCCTGCCAAAGACAAAGAGTCATTCACGATTGAACTGTCACGTCGAGATTTCACCGTTGACAATACGACGACACAATTTGATGCTCCCTATCTGACCGTTGAAGGCGCGGCACTCCACAAAGGCCTCTACACAGTGCGACGCAGCCCCATCATCGAACTCAAGACGACGAAGCAAAAATCCGCCAGCCGAATTGACCAAAACCCCAGTGACAGCCGAATTGACATGGGTGTGATTGATTCGAAATCCAGTCCGCTGGGAATCGAGGCGTTCCAAGTGCTCCAGTTCGTCACCACGCCATTTCAAATTGGACTTCAGGCCCAGCTGGTACCTCGCACGATCAAAGCAGAAACGCAATCCGTTTTGCGAATCGGCCAAACGGAAGCCGAAATTGAAATGAGAATCAATGTCGATGTCGGACAACGACCCATCTATAAACTGAGTCTCGACATCCCACACGATTTTGAGATCCGAGGACTGTCAGCCGGATTGATGGAATCCTGGACGCCCGAACTACTCGATGGAATTCAACGCATTCAATTCTTTTTTCCTGCGGGAGTCGCAAACGATTTCTCGATCATCCTCGACGCAAAATTGAAAGATTACGCTGGCGGAGACCAATGGTCGATTCCAAAATTTAGAATCAATGATGTGACAGAGCAAAAAGGTTTCATTGCCGTTCAAGTCGATCCCGCATTGGCAGTGACTTCCAGCGGATTGAAGAATTGCGAAACAGTTTTGATGAAGCAAGTAGAAAGCTGGTTGAATCAGTCCCAACGATCGACAACTCGCCTTGTATTGCGAACCAAAGGGGCGGACTTCGACGCGTTGCTTGGTTTCACTAAAATTGAACCTCGCGTGACCGTCGAAACCGTCACCAATGTCAGAACGACTTTGTTTGCGATCGAAGAAACGATTCTCTTGGATTTTAACATCCAACAAGCTGGAATTCGCCAGCTTCAATTTGAGCTTCCCATTGCGATGCGGGAAGCTCGAATCAATGCGAAACTGGTCAGCGAGACGGTCATTGATGAAGTTGACGCGAACACCGTTCGCGTCACACTGAACTTACAAGACGAAGTGATTGACTCGTATCGAGTCGTCATCGAATATGATCGACAACTGAGCGATGCCCAACAGAGCGCTCCCATTCCTCAAGTTCTGACGGGTGTCACCGAGCAGCGATTTGTGACTCTCCAAAACTCAGGTCGTGACGAAATCAACGTCTTGCCCACGGACGACTTTCAGCCGCTCAATCGACAGCTTAAGCAGTTTTCTGGACTTAAACGAAAACTCGCAGGCGGCGAAGTGACGATGGCCTATGCGGCCCAATCCAATACCGACCGCCCCGTCCTCAAGTACGAAACCCGGCAGCGCGACGTGTTCGATACAGTTGCCGCAAGTATCGATTTCTCAAAAACAACGATGGTGGTGGACTCCAGCGGTGCCTATCGCGCTCTGCAGAACTTCCAAATCAACAACCGCTCGGAACAGTACCTCGAAATCGAACTACCCGTAGGAGCCCAGCTACTGACGGTCCTGGTGGAAGGCCAGCCTGTGAAACCAGTCGCTTGGCCAACGGCACAAAATGAACGACGACTGCGAATCCCGCTGCTGAAAACACAACTGGGCGATCTCGATTATCCGGTGCAGCTCAAATATTCGGGGCGATTGGGTGACCTCTCCGGTTTCACCGAAATCGAGTTCCCGGTCATCGAAACGTTGAACATCAACGTGCAGCTAAGCCAGCTGCATCTTCGGCTTCCTGATTCTCATCGGTGGATGAATTTTGGTGGCACCATGTCCCAAGTCGATGACAAAGGAGAACTGGAAGAGAGCTTCCTCAGTTACAAAAGCCGGCAGATCCAACAGCTTGCTGAACAAATCCAAAATACAACGTCTGAATTGGGGTCGTTTTCGAGCAGCCGGGCGTACTCAAGCCTGAATAAGATCCAACAGGACATGGTTGACTACGAATCGGCCAACCCCAATTTCCCGTCTCAACCACAAGGCAAACAAATCCGAGATCTGGTCATTGGAAACAACTTCGCGATCGGTCGAGCCCAAGAACAGTTCAACGATCGACAATCAAAATCTGGAGAATTGAAGATCGATAACCGGGCAAATTTCAATGGCTTGGTCGAACAGCAATCGGCCAAAATCAGTCGCAATTCGATCAACAAACAGGGACAAAACTTCTCGATCGATCAAGTAGAAAAGGGGCAAAACTACAATTACAAACTTCCTGGAAAGGAAGCTGGTATTTCAATTAAAGGCAAAGACGAGCTCGACAAGAATTGGTTGAATCGCAACCAATTATTCAATGGACGCGGGACTCAGTATAGCGGCGGGAAATTAAGCGATAACGAGACGCCTCAAAAGCTAATGGAAATTTACCCGCAAGCTCCAATTGCAACTTTTAACCCGCCCCAAATGGAAGATTCCATCAGCTTCTACAATCCAATCAAGGGATCGGAATCAAACAATGCTGACGAAGGTTTAGCTGACAGCGAAGTTTTCGATGGCCCCCTTAGGGATGGGGCGAGAAGGGGAATGGTTGGGGAAATCACAGGTCGTCGAGGGGAACTCAGTGTCGGAGGTTTTGGAGGTGGAGGCGGAGGTGGTGGTGGAGGTGGCCGAAGCGAACTACCCGATCCTAGGCAATCCAATCGCTTTAACACCAAGCCATCATCCAGTTTGCAGAAAGACGATTCATTCGCACAAATGAAAGACAATGCGGGGAATACTACAAATCTTGGCCCAACCCAAACGAAAAACTCCGAGGGCAAACCAGGGCCGTCTCTTACCAGCCTTGATATTCAACTGCCAGAACGCGGCGTTGATTTCTACTTTAAATCACCGCGTGGCAAGGCGACAGTTATCGTCCGACCACTTGAGACGCGATCGATCTCCCGCTGGATGTCGATTCTGATCACACTCGCAATCTCGATTGGATTCTGCTTGGCAGCCTGGATCGTCTACCGAATGTGCCA
>JBLINZ010000299.1:0-7848 GCA_047639375.1 Mariniblastus sp.
AGACAATCCAGTGTCACATCGTCAATAGTGGACGAGGCTGGGTGTGATAATTGGCTCCAAAAATCAGCCTGTCTCGTAGAGGCTCACCTAAGTCAGCATGGAAACGACACTTCATCGACAACTAAAGAACGAGTTCTGCGACCCAGGTGCGCAAATCGAAGTCAAACTCGGGCGCTACATTATCGACGTCGTCTGCGGTGAACGACTGATCGAGATCCAACGCAGCAGCCTCTCGTCGATTCGCGATAAAATTGGCGAACTGCTGCAACAAGGCTATACGGTTGAGGTGGTCAAGCCATTGGTTGTTCGCAAACGCTTGATCAAACTTAGCGGCAAGGGCGGCAATGAAGTGGATCGCCGCTGGAGCCCAACCCGGGGAACGATTCTCGATTTGTTTGATGAGTTGATTTATTTCACGAACGTGTTCCCACACCCCAACCTGACGTTGATTGCACCGATGATTCAAATCGAGGAGGTGCGCTATCCTGGCCGTGGCCGACGACGGCGACGCCGGAAAGATGATTTTGTGATCCAAGATCGGCATATCGTGGAACTGGAAGACGCATGTTTCTTTCGCACAGTGCACGACTTACACGCGTTGCTTCCCAAAGAGTTGCCGGAAACGTTTGACACCAAGCACCTCTCAAAGGCGTTGAAGATCCCGCGACATCAAGCCCAAAAAATTAACTACGTGATGCGGAAAACGGGGGCCGTGATCGAGGTCGGCAGACAGGGCAACGCCATTCAATGCCGGCTGGCAACTGCCAAAGAATCCAAGAAAGCGTTAGCTCAGAAAAAGCCCAAGAAGAAAGCCCCCTTAAAAAAGCTGATCGCAGCGCTTGAGAAAAATGCCGCCCTGGCCGCCGCGGCGGAAGAGAAGAAATTGAAAAAGAAAACGCCCTCGAAGAAGAAAACAACGACCAAAAAAGCAACTCCGGTTAAAAGCTCTCGCCAAAAAAAGCCGAGCAAGCGGAAAAAACCGAGCATGCCGACTTCCGTTTCAATGCTCCGATAGTTTTATCGTGCCGCGTTCGGGGGCCTCAGCAGAGCCCAAACAAAAAAAGGCAGCCAATTTCTGGCTGCCTTGGATCGTTCTGAAATTCTAACGTTCCGCGATCCGAAAATCTGCGAAACTAAGTCGTACTGTTAAGCTTCCGCTTTCGAGCGGGCTTCGCGAAGGCCACGGCTGAGGATGTCTCGCAGCAAGGGTGAGTAATCCTCGAACTTCGACTCGTCCGGCGAACCATTGGAGTACTGATAGATCGCGTCACGTGGTTTGGTACCGAGCGAGATCAACGTCGAACTCACAGTGCCGTAGTCTTTTTCTTTAACCACCATGCTCGGTCGCCCAGGCGCTGTTGGGGTTCGTGCTAGAACCTTACTTGCGATCGCCAAGAATTTGACCGGTGAATCCAGCGTTTGCAACGTCAGAAGTCGCTGGGCCATTTTAGCTCGCTCATCGCGGGGATCGTTAATGTCTCGATCGCCGACAATGCACAAGCCCTGCTCAAGCTCGGAGACTTCTGTCTCGGTGCTGGACTGGATCACCCAACCAGAATCTGGGTCGGCGACACAAAAGTTAGCCCCCCCATATTGGCCGGTATGTAGTTCTTCAAGAGCCATGTCGACCGCCTGTTGAGCCGAATTGCATTTTAACATCTCGCGGGTCAAAGCGCCTCGAGAACGAGGATTTACCGGAGTATCAAATTTCTTCCTGCGAACGACGCCAACAAACATCCCGTTTTGGTTCATGCCGAGATAAGTACCGCCCGTATGTTGGTCAATGCTGGCCAAAATACGTGGCTTGCCCGACTGAATCGATGGGGCAGGGCAAATTCGGTCTAATGGTTCTTCCCGATTATATGCAACAAGGATCGGAGCTTCGGGAACCAAGTGATATACGATTGCCAGTAGGCTCATGCGTGTTTCGCTTTTTCAAAGATCAGGATATTAAGAATCGTTTTCCGTGGTCTGGAACGATCGTAAAGAAGCCAGAACCTGTCTCCAGTCGAAACCAAAGAACTCTTGCTTCGTGAGCGTCCACTGTATCGAATCGAAACGATTTAGACACCCCAAAACGGGGGGGTCTTAGCTGGTTTATCTGGATGCAATCCCCAAAATGGCGACCGGTAGGGTTTGTCATGGTTAGTAAAAGCAGTCTGGGACCAAGAGATACGGCTAGAATCACGATTCGTTCATCCCCAAATCCCGCAGGTTTCCGAGAGTCGTTACCTGATCGGTAAAAAACGCTGAAAAATCGAATTCTTAACGTTCCAGAGCGTTCTGCTATCGGACTTTTTGGTGAATTGTGTTATTCCTAAGCTCTCCCCGCCACCACGTTTTCGCTTTTCAAAGCAATTATTGGACAGGGTGATTTAGAAATCATCGCACATGTCGGATTGGATCGCATGTGTTGAGATCAGCGTTGGCAGGTTTGAGTCTTTGCACCAGAGTAATTCACTCGCATTGCATTCGAGACACCATGCCAATTTCCGATAAAACACAACTGCTCGCTTCGCGCATCCCTGCTCCCAAAGCGGAATCCAAAGTCTACGTGGGACGCATTCCAGCAGAAAAGTACAACGAAGCCATTGTGAAAAAGCAGCAACGGCGGCTCCGGTCGGACATTCCTGGCATCAAGATTTTAGGGTCAGGATCGAGCCCCGGATCGAAACTGGTCCGCAACGAAGATTTGGCCGAACTTGGTTACGATCCCGATTGGATCGTTCAGCGAACTGGCATCAAAGCTCGGCATCACGTCGCACCGGGTGAGGCCACCAGTGACATGGCGATCCGAGCGGCAGAGCAGTGCCTGGAACGAGCCGGCGTGGACGCGAGCGAAGTCGACTTGATCATCGTCGCAACCATTTCACCGGACCACATTACACCTTCGACCGCTTGTATTGTCCAAGCCCATTTGGGATCGCCGGCGGCCGCCCTCGACATCAACGCGGCTTGCTCAGGATTCATCTACGGATTAGTAATGGCCAGCCAATCCGTTCGGTCCGGCTGCACGCGCCATGCGTTGATCATCGGAGCAGAAACGCTGACGATGTACATGAACCCAGCCGACAAGAAAACTTATCCTCTGTTTGGCGACGGAGCCGGCGCGGTCTTGATCTCCGCCGATGCAGAACCCGACGAGCAAAAAGCGTCTGGGATTTTGGCTTACCGATTAGCCTCCGAGGGCAAGCTCGGGGACGCCCTCAAAACTCCAGCGGGCGGTTCCAGAAAACCGTTCAGCCAATCGGTGCTCGACAATAATGAACATTACCTCGCGATGGATGGACGAGCCGTTTTCAAATGGGCGGTTCGCTTGATTCCAGAAATCGTTGATGAGATGCTAACCAAAGCCAACATGTCGCTCGATGACATTGATCTTTTCATCCCCCACCAAGCCAACATCCGGATTATTGATGCCGCTGTGGAAGGGCTTGGAATTGATCGCGACAAAGTCTTCGTCAATCTTGACCGTTACGGCAACACGTCGGCAGCCAGTATTCCGATTTCGATTTCCGAAGCCGTCGCTCAAGGGAAAATCCAACCTGGTAGCAACGTCTTGATGGTTGGATTCGGCGCCGGACTAACTTGGGGTTCCTGCCTGTTCCGCTGGTAACAGGAGGCTGCTTGCCCAGAACGTCGGACAGGCCCAGGACGTCGGACAGGCCCAGGACGTCGGACAGGCCCAGGACGTCGGACAGGCCCAGAACGTCGGACAGGCCCAAATTGGAATGACGAGCGTACCCTCGCCAAAAAGGAAATCACGTTGCTAACGATTGGCAGCCCTAATCCAGCGGGAACTCATCGTTGGCGGCGGCGGCGCCGTAGAGCGGCAGATATCGATAGTAAACTTCCAGGGTCATGCAGGCCAACGAAGTCGAATAGAGGCGGCCGCCTTTGACCGATGCGTGACCATCATTGAAATGCCAGCTGCCCGCTTCGTTGCCTTCGGTTTCTTGGCTCGCAACCAAGAAATTTCGCATGATGTTATTCCAATCAACCCACTGGCGACCACCAATGTGCTTCATCGTCTGCGTGGCGTAGTAGTTGTAATACATATCAATGCCATCGCCAAGATTCACACTGGGACCACGATCGGCCAAATTAGCCACGCCGTCGACCATGCCGGGAACACTTTTACCCCAACCCAAGTACATCCGACAAAGCAAGCCGACGGCAGAACATGCATTGGCCGGCATCCCGCGTGGTGGCGCGGCGTAGCCATAATAAGCCCCTGCACTAGTGGACACTGAATCCAAGAACTTCTCGACCAGCTTGTAGGTTTGAGGATTGACATTCAGTCCCGAAATTTTTCCGCTCTTGAGTGCCATTAATTGCCAGCCCACGACCGAGGTATCCCCCGGCTCGCGCGGCCGATAGCGCCAACCACCACCAATCGGATCTTGGGCATACTCGATAAACCACAGAGTTCCCTGAGCATAAGGCAACAACACAGGATCTTTGGTCATGCCGTAGGCTTCGCAAAACACAATTGCGACGAGTCCATGCGAGTACATCGACCCACCTGGCTCTAAAAACGAGACTCCTTTTTGGCCTCGTTTGCCTCGACTGATTAAATACTCAAGCCCCCTTTTGACTTGTTCTTTATACTCACCTGTTTGATGCGTATGGCCAGCCCCCAAGAGCGGCAGCAACGCCAACGCGGTCGCTCCACCGCGTGCTTGGGGAATGGACCCAGGATTGGAACTCGTCCGGAAATCGCCAGGGCCAAGCGTGTGATCCATGCTCCAACCACCATCGGGAAGCTGATGTTTGATGATCCACTTCAGCGCCAAGGCAACGGATTCTTCAGAGGCTGGCGTACCGCCGTACTCCCGAAGCGAGCGGCTTTTGGATCGGCCCGATCGGCTACTGGTTTCGGCTGACATGTCGGAGGGACTCAGTTCACCGGCTAATTCGACTTCGAGCGGGTCCATTGCGCCCATGAGGTTTCCAACCTCCGAATTGACCTCGAGCAATGTTGGCTCAATTTCTTCGGCAACGTCTGATGAGAAATCCATGGACATTTCAGAATCCAACGGATTGTCGTCTTGGAAATCCAGCGTTTCAAAATCCATGCTGTCGGGGTCCTCCATCGGATCGGCGGCTGGCTGACCGGCTTCGAGAGCGACGCTACGCTCTTCCGCCTTGGGCATGACCATAATGGCCAAGACAACGATGATCGCAATATGCGTCAAGAAACTAACCATCCAGCTTGGCATCACGTTGAACATCAGAAATCGACTGCCACTCTCTTCATCATCGAGTTCTTCGTTAACTGGCGTGGGCTTGAGGGGCGGCTTGGAATCGCTCTGTGGGTGAGAATGCGTGTTGCTCATTGCTTCTTACGCTTTGGGTGGGAGATCAGTTCTAGCCGAACTGGAGAGCGTCGCCGAATCGGAGAATTCAAGCCAGCCGCCTTCCAAAATTATAGCACACTTATAATATACATTAGTTTGGACTAGTTTTAGCAACGAGCATTTCGAAAACGAAGTTTATCAAATGGCAGAAAAAACCTTGGATCTCGACGTTTTAACGAAGATTGACGCGCTTAAGCGGGTTGTCCGGCAGCTAAAAAACAATGGCCAAACGATTGGACTCGTTCCCACCATGGGGGCTTTGCACGAGGGACACCTGAGCCTCGTCCGTGAATCGGTTCGATCATCGGACCAAACAATCGTAACCATCTTCGTGAATCCCACTCAATTCGCGCCCACCGAAGACCTCGATCTGTATCCCCAAACTCTCGAGGCGGACGTTGCACGCCTGCAGGCGGAGGGCGTTGATTTTGTGTTCGCACCCGCGCGAGGCGAAATCTATCCCGCCTCGTTTTCGTCCAGTATCGTCCCACCCGCCATCGCCAAACGACTGGAGGGTGAATTTCGTCCTAGCCATTTCGCTGGCGTCGCGACGGTGGTGCTTAAACTGCTGAATTTGACGGAAGCCGACGTCGCGTTCTTCGGACAAAAAGATTTTCAACAGGTCATGGTGATCAAGCAAATGGTCGCCGACTTGAACGTACCCACAGAGATCAAGATCTGCCCCATCGTCCGAGACGACGACGGATTAGCGTTGAGCTCACGCAATGCTTACCTCACCGAAGAACAGCGAGTGGTCGCGTTGTCATTGAGTCAAACGCTCAACCATGTTGAGGAGCAAATTCGGTCGGGGCAGCGCGACGGATTCGAAGTCATCACCGAGATGCGTCAAATGCTAATCGACGCCGGCGTTGAGAGTATCGACTACGCCGTCGTCGCCAATCCCAACACACTTGCAACCGTTGATCCAATCGAACTGCCTATCGTGGCGTTAATCGCTGCACACGTTGGAAACACGCGGCTGATCGACAACCGGGTGATTGCGTAAGGGTTTCGGGGGATGCGATCGAATCGCCAAACGCGTAGAGACGTAGGGCAGACGGCACCGGGTATCCGTAAACTCGCACGCTCACGTCCACGGCACATCCGAATTTCGCCTCGAGGGGCAGATTCGGTCGGTTGGGATAGCCAGTCGAGGCAGATTTCGGGTCTAATTATGTGCTAACTGAATCGGCGGGCGTTCCTGACAACGCTCGAATCGCCCGGATTTCCCAGCCTCAACAATACCGGCTCCATGCGTCAAACACTATTCTTCATCCCTCACTGGCTTTTCGAAGGCCCATTACTAATCGCTTGGCTTGTCATCGGGCTAATCGTGTTAGCGGTCCTCTATTCCAAGTACGGCAACTCCAGCGACACTTGGAGTTTTCTACCTGTGCTTGGAATCGTCGCCGCGGTCATCCATTTTGTACTTCCTGGTTTGGAAGTCGCCGGGATCAACCCGGCCGACCCCAGCGGCGATCAGATCCTGTTGGGATTAGCGATTCGAGGCTATGGCGTTTTCTTATTGGGCGCAATTGCGGTGGGCTTGGTGGTGGTTTTTGGTCGAGCCAAGCACGTCGGCCTGACGTTTGATCAAATTCTTGGACTCGTATTCTGGATGATTGTCATCGGCATCGCAGGCGCGAGGCTGTTCTACGTGATTCAAAAGTCGGATGAGTTTTTTGAATCCGGACTTTCGTTTGGACAAACGATGATTGCCGTCATCAACATGACGCAAGGCGGATTGGTCGTCTATGGATCCCTGATTGGTGGTATCCTCGCGGCCGTCGTCTATCTAAAAATCAATCGGCTTCCAATACTCAAAACAGCCGATCTCATCGCGCCAGGCATGGTGCTTGGCTTGGCGATCGGACGCATTGGATGCCTGATGAATGGATGTTGCTACGGCGGAGTCTGCGAAGCTCCACTGCCCAGCGTGACGTTTCCTGCTGGCTCATCCCCCTACATGACGCAGCTTTACAAAGGTGAACTGATCGGCGTTAAGGTGACTACTAATCCGGAACCCAAAACGCGATACCCCTACGTTGCCGAATCCATCCAGGCGGGAAGTCTCGCGGCACTGGCCGGCCTTCAAGTTGGCGACCCGTTTTCAATTCAACCGCCCGACGGCACCTTGCTTCGGTACCAAAAGGAATCTGGCAATCAAAAAGTCGCAGGCAAGGACTTGGTGGGGTTTCTTCGCATCCAACGACTGGACCATGAAATTCCACTCCCAGCCGTTGAGCTACCCGCGCGATCGCTTAACACACACCCCACCCAGATCTACGCCTCGATCAATGCGTTGTTGCTTGGGCTGGTGCTGTGGTTCTTTTGGACGGTCAAACGCTACGATGGCGAAGTATTCGCCCTGATGCTGATCCTGTATTCCATCGGCCGATTCATGATGGAGCTGATTCGACAAGACGAACTCGGACAGTTCGGAACACCGTTCACCATTTCTCAGCTGGTCAGCTTCGGGACGATCTTG
>JBLINZ010000300.1:0-7836 GCA_047639375.1 Mariniblastus sp.
GTAAGCAAGCCAGTTCCGAAGCTGATGCCGTTGGAGCCAAGTATGACATCGAATTCCGGCTCGGCTCCAAGACTTCTGCTACCCGTTGTGAAATCGAAGATCGTCGCATCGGCAGATTGATTACCGTCAAATCAACGTTGTCGCACTCTAGCCGTCAGACCGGGCAAACGGCGTCCGTCTACATGACTTATGAACTGGAGGACTTAGGACGCACGACCAAAGTAACCGAGGACATCGACATCTCCAGTGTCAGCATCCCGCTCCTCCTCAAACCTCTCATCTGGTTCCTGACGAAATTTGGAAAGCCGCGCGAAAAAACGACGCTCATGAAGCTAAAAAAAGATCGTTGAAGAATAATAGCGGTCGCTTCTACGTCTTGCCGCTACGGCGTCGGGCGCCCCAGCCCTGTGAAACTCTCTTGGTTGTAAACTACCATCAAAAAACCCCATTCCGCATGAAGCGAAATGGGGTTTAAGTTTTCAAATCAGAATCGATCTATGATCGATTGCGTCGAATTACTGAGCAGTCGCACCCTCATGGATCGAGTAGCCATTATGGTACTCGTGACGAACCATTTTTTGAGTGGCTTCATCGGCATCGGCAGCAATCATTTCCTTCGCGTTCCAATCGACTTTCTTACCCGACCAAACGGCTAGGTTGCCAAGCAAAATCGTTTCGCTGAGTGGACCAGCGTATTCGACAAATTCGGAAACTGTTTTCCCTTCATCCTTGATCGCAGCGGCAAATTCTTCAAAATGCCCAGGCGATTTGGTGAATTCAGTGTTCTTGAATTTGGCGTAGGGCGAGGATTGATCGTCATCAGCCTTGGTGATCGTTCGCTGGCGAGTGAATTCACCATCAACAATCAAGCCGGTATCACGGGCGTCGCCGCCATAATCGCCAGGCGAGTAATACTTCCCTTTGCTACCGACAACCAAAGCCGCACTGGTGTAGTGTCGCTCTTTGCCGTTGCTACGCTTCTGTTGTGGCAAGTCGCCCATCAGTTCTTCTGATGGCTTTTCACCACCATCGTACCAGATCATTTTAAGGGCCGGTCGACCGTTCAACTCAGGGAATTCAAAGACAATCTTCGATGATGCAGGATAGCAATTGCCGTCGTGCTTCTCAGATTCCGCACTTACCGAGGTGGGGAATTTAAGATCCAAAGCCATGTAAGACATGTTGAGCGTGTGGCAAGCCATATCGCCCAGCGCACCCGTTCCGAAATCCCAGAATCCACGCCACTTGAAGGGGTGAACTTCAGCACTATAGGGGCGCTTCTTGGCGGGACCGATCCACTCATTCCAGTGCACGTGACTTGGCGGATCCGACTCGGCCACTTTCAGCCCAAAGCTTTGAGGCCAAACCGGTCGGTTCGTCCAAACGTGAACTTCAGAAACGTCGCCTACGATTCCGTTTCGAATCAAAGCAGCCGACTCACGCAAGTTGCTAATCGCGGTTCCCTGGTTACCCATCTGAGTCACCACACCACTGGACTTGGCAACTTCGCCCATCAACCGAGACTCTTCAATCGAGTGAGTCAAAGGCTTTTGACAATACACGGCCTTGCCCATTCGCATCGCCATCAAGGAAGCAACTGCGTGGGTATGATCAGGCGTACTGACCGTGACGGCGTCAATCTTGTCGCCCATCTCCTCCAGCATTTTGCGATAATCGTTGAACCGGGGAATGTCACCAAACTCGGCTTTTTTCTTATCGAGCGTATTGTCGTCGATATCACACATCGCGACGACTTTGCCATTGTTGTTAGCATTCGTCGAATCACTCGAGCCCTTACCACCAACGCCAATGCAGCCGTACCGGATTTCCTCCAGCGACGACAGGCTTGGCTTCATCGAAACCCCTCCCATCACCCACGCGCCTGCACCCAACGCAGCCGTCGATTTAACAAACTCACGTCGATTGGAACCTTTTGACATCTTCTCTCCAAAAATTTAGGTGATTATCGTCAGCGGAATTTCAAATCAATACCACGTCCCGCCGTCAAGCTTTGACTGCTCGCAACGCAAACTTAGCATTCACTCGCAAAGGCTTCTCAGCCAACCCCGTTGATGATCGGTGAATATTGCCCTTCAAGTTAGCCACAATCGACGATGAATTCAATTGTTCCAAGGTTTGAATGAGACGATGTGGAAACAAATGATTCATCGGCCGATCCCAACAAACCGACATTTCCACCCTTCGAATCCCTGCGATCAGACAACCAGCATATTCATGCCGTGGCCAAATCACGTAACGCGAATTTCAACTCCACTAAGCCTCTTCAACGACTGTTGTTGGTGCGTTTTATGAATTCGTGTAAACCGATAATTTAAAAATACCCAAGTTACGAATTATGCACTCACACCGCTCAATCCGCCGCTACGACGATCGCAGACTCGATCAACGCAAGTTTTTCATTAGTATGAAAGCCAACGAAACGCAATGATTGTTTAGAATCTCTGAGTTTTTTATTCAACGAATGGAACCCTAATTTTTTGCTTCGTGCTGTGCCAACCAAACAACAAGACGTCGCTCGAGACATCTGCAGACTACAAAAATGCGGAAACACCGCCACGCATTGCCCCCGGGAGATCCGTATGACGGACATTTTTAATTGGAGTATTTGTCTCGAAGTCGCTCCACGATCTTTTGCATCTCGGATCGTTCTGTTGCCGATTCAGTGACTTCGATGGCCCGATTTTCTGCCAGTTTGGCTTGTCGCGTACGGCCCGCGTCACGCATGATCATCGCTTTATGAAGCAGCGATTCGGCCCGTAAATCAGCCGGCATCTGTGTGTCGTCTGAAAAATTATCTAACGTCGTCAGCGCCCCGGCCTCGTCCTTCAATTCATACATCGCGTCGGCCTTAGCACTTACCAGATCAATCATGATGTCAGGACTATTTCTCGCTGTGGCAAGGGCTTCATCAAACGCCTCGATCGCCAGCTTGAACTTTTGCCGCGAAGCCAGCAATTGGCCCTTGGCTAGAATCAGATGCAGTGAACCCTCGCCTTTGGCAATCGAATCATTCAACAGCTGCATGGCTTCCTCGTACCGATCTGAACCGACCATCAGAAAAATCTTTTTAACGATCAAGCGCTCGCGGGTGGAACCCTCGACACCATCGAGCGCGATCATTTCGTCCAATAACGCATCGACTAGAGCATCGTCTTTTAACAGCCGCACAATATTCAATTTGATCTCATAAATATTTAGCCGTTCCGCATCCGAGAACTCGATTTCTTTCATCACTTCATCAATGAAGTCGATCGCACGGGCCGGTTTTTCAACGCGCGCAATCATCATCAAGTCTTCCATAATGATTTTTCGCAGCTCAGTGTCTTCCGCCGCATTCCACTTGCTCCGGAGACCCAGCTGATTGTCTTTGTCCAGCGAGACAATCTCAGCCACAATATCTGAATAATAGACTCCCACGATTTCGGTACGCATTTTCCCGATCGCCAGATCGAGAAATTTGGCACGTTCCGCTCCGGTTTTTCCTTTCGCCGCCACAAGGTTCTCATCCCGCTCCAAGCGAAGTTTTCGAGCCTCTTCGAGGAGCCCGAGATAGTTCTGAAATCCACCGGCCTCATAGCTTGCAAACGCAAAGGGCTTCATCTTGTCATCCGTCAGGACCAAGGTTGGAAAACTGGTCACACCATACTTTTCAGCAAGCGCCTCGTTCTGCTTGGCAATCGCAGGGTCCTGCTCCGTTTGTTTTGGGAAATCAAGTTTGACCATGACGTAATGCTTAGAAATTTCGAACATGAATTCCGTTTCGGAAAACACTTCTTCGTCGAGCTTCTTACAGGGGGGGCACCAGTCCGAGCCAGTGAAAAAAAAGATTAGATCTTTCTCCTGTTCCACAGCCTGCTTGACGGCTGCCGCGGCATCTTCAGTAAACTCCGTGTCGTCGGCGTGCAGTCCATCCGCAACGCACAAACCCACCGCCAGCATCAACAACAAACTCAAAATTGGTTTTGAAATGAAAGCCGGAACCGACTTCCGTACTTCACAGTTTGGCCTGCAACTGACGTAAGCATCGTTGAGCAACTTGAAATTAGGGTTCATGTATGATCCAAAAAAGCTAACAAGACTGTTAGAATGCGAGTTTACGATCGCCCCATTCGGGACACGCCGAATCTCCATGATATCCAGGCGTTCTCGCGAAGACAATTCAACCACGCGACAATTCAAGCGTTTCGTGCCAAGGATTACTTTTAAGCCTGATGAGTAACGAGCTAAATGAGCCACTCAGTCTTGGGGATCTCGATCGGATTCTCAGCTCACACAATTTGGATGGGTGACGCTTTCTTGAAAATTGTTGCCAATGCCAACCTAACATCTGCAGGCGACCGTGTTTTCTTTTCTTATTTGGCGGTCTCTGGTTGCAACGATATTGAGACTGCGTACTCACGGGAATTCGTGTCTGGGGAATTTTGCAAGGAAAGCAATTTCCGGCTGGAAAACGAACGTGGACTGCGCGAGTCGGTTTCGCTTGAAGACCATTCTCCATTGACGCCGCGGTCAAGGTAAACGCCGGCTCATTGGAAACTACACTGTGCCTGAAGAGCAGGCTGCCGAAACTCTTGACGAGTTTCGTTACAAGTCACTCGTCAAGAGTTTCGCTACAGGTCACTCATCTGGTTTTACTGTTGGAATTCTCGGATCGGCAATTCGGTAGGCCTCTACCTCAAATGGGTTTTCTAAATAGCAGTTTCTTTTGGCAAACCAAAGGTAGCAAGAAAAACTTAAATAAACTGGGATGAACAACGGCCCCCATCGTTCATATTGACTGACGTGAACTTGCTCATGATCGCGAGCTTGATGAAGCTCTCGTTGCGTTTGTCCGATAATGGTATGCCCCAACGTCATCGCTGAAACGCCATGTGACGAGCACTTTGCTAGAAACCAAGTCACAAAGCCTCCGTAAAACTCCAGGCAACCGCGTCGGCGTTGGATTTTCCCACCACTCAGCAATCCAATCGCACCGATTGAAAGGCCAATCAATGAATTGGGGAAGGTCCAAATATAAAACAGTATCTGCATAGTGTCCTTGGAAAAACTTGAGGGTCTGTTGTTTACAATATCCCCAAACACGCAGGAAAACTCACCCCAGAGTGATCGACCGTCTACAATTTCAAGGAATGTCTCATCCCGTTAGCACACCCTGACAGCAGCCGCTCAATCGCATTCAGCGACGGCTGACGCCCCATTAGCTTATTTGAAACTCCTTTTTACTCAACGATTTGGCTACTAAGGGGAATCTGAATCTAAGTCACCTGCCGCAGCGTATACGTATTTTGAATTGTTGGTCACAATAATACCTAATTCGAGCTACTTCAGCCGTCGATCATTAATAGCATAGACATCGATCACTGACGCAGTAAACGATCAAATCCACTGCCAATAAGATTCCTTTTAAAAACCCAACCGATAGAATCTGAATCGCCACCGTAGTCCTTTGAAACTCCCTGTGGAACATAGACATGAGGCGCGACCTAAAAAATTACGCTCGAATTTTGGCGAGCTTGCTCCTAATTCCTCTATTGGCGTTGGCAGGCACGGCGACGCTTCACGCCCACGACCATGATGCCCTTCGTAGGCTTAAAGAGATTCAACACAAAATAACCTCGGTTGTTTCTGAGAATCGCCCATCTTGCGTCGCAGTCACTGATGGCTTGGGATTTGGAAGCGGTGTGATCGTCAGCGAAGAAGGCCTAGTTCTGACGGCAGGCCACGTGATGGCTAGTTCCGATCGAGGCCAGTATCAAATCATTCTTCCCAGCGGCAAGCGAGTCCAAGCCAAAGCACTTGGTAAAAACCTCAACACGGACACCGGCATGCTCAAGATCGTCGAGCCGGGTCCTTGGCCATTCGTTAAAATAAACCAGACGGAAAATTTTCAAAGCGGCCAGTGGGTGGTTTCGCTTGGCCATTCAGGCGGTTGGGAACTCGGACGCAATGCTCCAGTAAGAACAGGACGCATCCTGGCTCAACAGCAACATCATCTTTTGACCGATGCGGTCTTGATCGGTGGCGACTCGGGTGGACCGTTGTTTGATCTAGACGGAACACTCATTGGGATCCACAGCTCGATCGGTGACTCCGTTGCAGAAAATCGACATGTCACTATGTCAAGTTTTGAACGAGACTGGGAGCGTCTCCTACGCGGCGACAGTTGGGGCGAGCTACCCAAACTGAACAGTAATGAAGAACGTGCTAAACGAGGATTGATCGGGGTCCGTGTCGACAAAACGGCAAACCGTTGTCTGATCAAGTCTGTCGCCCCAGACTCGGCAGCCGACGAATTGGGAATCGCCGCCGGCGATATCGTGACTTCATTTGATCAAATCGAGATCATCAACGGCCAGCATCTAATCGACGTCATCAAACGCCGACGTTCGGGTGATCGGTGCCCGATCATAATCGAGCGGCTTGGACGCCTACGCAAATATCAAATTCTGCTGAGATAACCTCAGACGTTCAGCCAGGATTTGGCATTTCAAAACTCGCCGATTGCCACGCAGGGCAAGTTACCACACACTAAGCAGGAGTATGACCATGAAAATCAAACCATCATTGGCCACCGTCGTGGCACTTTTTTTCATGGTCGTTCTCACGTCGACGTCGCTTGGCCAACTACCCCGCGACGTTCGCGACATGTTTCAGGGCATGCTGAGCGACCTCGAACCGGATCTTCAAGAGAAATTCGAAGACGCAATCAAGAACGATACCGCCAAAATTGAATTCTCGATTGAACAATTCAAGCGATTTCGAAATAATCCAATCAATCCATTCGATGGCCTCGACGCGATCGAACCGGACCAAGGCTTGGAAAGAATTGCCCTGGTGTTCGAGCTGCCTTCTCTTCGAGAACGGGATTTCAGCCCTTTTGAGAGACAGAACCCTAATGTCCGCCGCCGAGTTCGCTCCCCCGTCCTTTCGGCTTCGCAAAGCACAGTCTCGATTTACGAAGGCGGCCTCCAAGTCGCGTTGGGGACCGTTGTCCAAGCCGATGGGTTAATTTTGACGAAGGCCAGTGAAGTCAATACTCGCGAATCTCTTCGGTGCGTCCTGAGCGATGGCCGGTCGTTTGAAGCCAAAATTGTGAGTTCCGACAAGTCCAACGATTTGGCAGTCCTGAAAATTGAAACCAGTCGTCTTCCTGTCATTCAATGGTCCGACAGCAAAATTTTAGCGGGCTCGTTTGTGCTGACGCCAGCGCCTGATGGTGAAGTCTTGGCGCTGGGCACGTACAGCGTAGCGCCTCGATCGACAGCGTTTGGCAAGCAGGCGTTTCTTGGCGTTCAGCCAGAAACAACTTCCCAAGGCGTTCGGGTTTCGGCCATCGAGCCTGGTGCGGCTTCACATGCTGCCGGACTAGAAAATGGCGACACCGTTACTCAAATCGATGGCAATTCTATCGTCGACGTTCCAAGCTTGGTCAAAGCCATTCGCGATCGTTCACCCGGAGACAAGATTGACATTACGTTTCGTCGAAACGGGTCATTGCAGTCGACAACCGCGATCCTAGCGGGGCAGAATCATTCGGGGTTGCAAGCCGCGAGATTCAAAATGATGAATAAGCTTGGAGCGATCCCAAGCCAACGAGACGACAATTTCCCTTCGGTCTTTCAACACGACTCCCCCATTTTCCCAGAACAATGCGGCGGCCCCATTACGGACCTAGAAGGCAATGTGTTGGGCATCAATATCGCCCGCAAAGGAAGAGCGGCTACTTACGCTATTCCCTCGTCGCACGTGCGGACCATTCTGAAAGAACTGCTACGTAAACGCGCTGCCACGCCTTGAACGAGAGCGTGCGTTTGG
>JBLINZ010000301.1:0-7815 GCA_047639375.1 Mariniblastus sp.
AAAGTAAAATGTAATCACCGGTAGATCTGCGCGGACCATCTGCGGTTCATTCGGACATCTGCATGGCCCATGAATGGTTCCTTGGGCATGGAACGTCGCATCCGGACGAAACAACTTTGGGACGGTTTTCTGAGGACTAATGCCCGCAGTTCCCCCAGGTTACAGCTTCACCCAGGCCAAATAGTGCGACTTCAAAAATTACGCATTCGGAGTGCTCTTGGTGGGTTGTCCACCAATGAAGTTAGGCCTCAATGGGCTGCATGCTGCTTCGGACTCTTTGGGCCTGTAACTATGATTCAAATTTCCCAAACACCATTCGTCCGGCTGCGGTTTGGAGCATGCTCGTGACCGTGATATTAACGTCTTGACCGATGTGTGTGCGTCCTTCTTCGATCACGATCATGGTGCCGTCGTCGAGGTAACCAATGCCTTGTCCGGCGCCTTCACCTGCCTTAACGACCTTGACGCGGATGATTTCGCCCGGCAAAAAAACGGGCTTCAAAGAATTGGCGATTTCATTGAGGTTGATCACGGGAACGTTTTGAAGTTTGGCAACTTTGTTCAAGTTGAAATCGCCGGTGACGACTTTGCCTTCAAGATGCCGGGCGAGCAGCAATAACTTCATGTCGACAGGATGGCCCTGCATCTCCGGGAGTTCCCGGTCGTAGATTTTGAAGTCGATGTTTTCGTTGTTCCGCAGGCGGTCAAGGACATCGAGACCACGTCTTCCTCGAGAGCGACGCATTTTGTCGCTGCTATCGGCGATGCCTTGAAGTTCTGCGAGCACGAAACGTGGCATGACGAGTTGATTGTCAATCACACCGGTTTCAACGATGTCTGCGATCCGTCCATCGATAACGACGCTGGTATCGAGGATGTAAGGCTTGGAACCCTTGACGTCTTTGCTGAATTCAACATAGGGAATGACGAAGCGAAAATCATCGCGCGTTTGCCACAGCAGGCTGACACACGAGTAGCAAAGCGCGATCCCGGCAAAGGACACGACCAGGAGCCGGAGTGATTCCGGGCCGATCGTTGAGCCTCCAAATTGCAAGCCATAGCCAAGTCCAAATAGGGGAGTTAGGGCGAGGTCGACGACGTACGTTAGGAACAGCCCCACGACCAAGCCGAAATAGACGCTCGAGATCATGTCGATCCGTTTGCGTTCGATGAAAATATCCAGTAGCACGGTCCCGATCGCGCAGAGGATGAAAATGATAAATACGATCCAGCGTGTGGATTCGTTTTCAGTCGACGCCCCGCCTTCGACGGAACCGATTTGTTGACTGACCGTCAGGGACAATCCCATTCCGATCGAGATCAGCAAAAAGAGTCCTCGCAAGATCCAAAGTGCCATGGTTCAAACTTTCTGTGTGTGAAGCGGCAGGGAAATAATGGCCCCGCGCTATCTGTATAAAATGCAGTCTGAGTGGGTTGGGAGAATAAAGGTTCCCAACGATCGACCCTGCCAATCAATCTATTCTAAGTGCAGGCTTGAGTCGTCAACGAGGTAAATAGCGGCGTTCGAAGCAATTCGAGTTTGATGCTATCCCAAGTGTATTTTAGAGTGTGAGGAATCGGAAAGGTAGCCGAATTCACAAACGGCAGTCGATTCCTCTCTAATCGCAGTCTAGGCAAACGTGTCTAAATAGGTTTGCTCGAAAAAATGGTCAGTCATTCCGGCAATGTATTCGACAGCCATACGTTTAACCCCGACCTGTTCGGCTCGGGGCTGGTATTTCTTGGGGAATAAGTGCGGTTTGTCGCAATAGGCGGCATACATTTCTTTCACCCGCGACTGAGCTTTTTTCCGAATGCCAATGAGCGAAGGGTGTCGATAGACCCGTTCGTATAGGTATTTCTCGAGTTCTGCTTTTTGTTCTGCAATTTCTGGCGGGAGGCCGATCACGAAATCGCTCGCGAGGGCTTCCCCAACCGATTGGAATCCATAACGATTGAGTTCGCTCGCACAGTGCACCAGCAAGCTGGTGACTTGGCGTTCGATTAACCGGTGGACAAGGGCTTTTCGTAGCAGTTCGTGGTTGAGCGCGGTGTAATTCTTTTTGACGTAGGCCAGGCATTCGGCGACCAGACTCAAATGGCTCATGTCTTCAATGGAGATGAGCCCCAGTTTGATGGCGTCATCGGCATCGTGGGCGTCATAGGTCGTGCTATCGGCGGCATCTACTAGCTGAACTTCGAGCAGCGGTTTCTGGCCTTTGAGTTGTTTGTCAACGCGGCACCGTTGCCCCATTAGCGACTCGTGCGTCAGGTTCAGCCCTGGGAATTCGTGGAATCGAATTTCGATTTCCTGAACGATCGTCAGTCCGAATTGGTTATGGGAAAAACCTCCTTCGTCGGCAATGCATTCGTCGAGCGCGTCTTCTCCGGCGTGTCCATAGGGCGGATGGCCGATGTCGTGCATGAGTGCCAGGGCTTCGATTAAGTCTTCGTTGAGTCCGAGGGTTCGTCCGATCGTCCTGGCGATGGTGGCGACTTCGTGAGTATGTGTTAGTCGTGTGCGATGGTAGTCGCCCATTTCGCCGGTGAAGACTTGCATTTTTCCGCTCAGTCGCCGGTAAGCGGAACTGTGGAGGATGCGGTCGCGGTCGCGTTGAAACGGGCCCCGATAAGCGTGCTCCGGTTCAGGATGCGCGCGGCCTTTGGATTCGATGCTTCGCATCGCGAATGGGGCGAGGATCAGTTGTTCCCGCTTGTCGACCCAAGCCATTGGCGTGTTTTCAGAAACGATATCAATCGTTTTCATATTCGTCTCGTTAAAATGTACGGCCTGCTGCTCATGTGTCTCATACAAAATAAGTCGCGCCCAATGGACGCGACTCATGGAAAATTGCAATGGTCAGCCGATGCCTAGACTTTTTCAGTCAGGCGTAGTTTTGAAGCGTTGCCGGCTTGGCCAAACTGAGTCATGCGATCGACGCAGACTTGTTTCATGGCTGCGCGAGCAGGTTTCAAGTAATCACGCGGGTCAAACTTGGACGGCGACTCATGAAGAACTTTACGAATGGCACCGGTGATGGCCAAGCGATTGTCGGTGTCGACGTTGATCTTGCGAACACCATGCTTGATGCCGATTTGAATCTCTTCAACGGGAACTCCCCAAGTTTGCCGGATGTCTCCGCCGAACTCGTTGATGATGTCTTGAAGTTCCTGCGGAACGCTACTGCTGCCGTGCATCACTAGGTGGCAGTTAGGCAGCCGCTTGTGGATTTCGATAATTCGATCCATCGCGAGGACTTCGCCGTCCGGCTTGCGGGTGAATTTGTAGGCACCGTGGCTGGTTCCGATGGCGACGGCCAAGGCATCACAGCCAGTTTCGGCAACGAATCGCTCGGCTTCTTCTGGATCGGTTAGCAACTGCTCTTTGGTCAACGTACCAACGGCTCCGTGTCCATCTTCCTGTTCGCCTTCACCGGATTCTAGTGATCCCAGGCAACCGAGTTCGCCTTCGACAGAAACGCCTTTGGCGTGAGCTTGCTTGACGACTTCCGCGGTGACGCGAACGTTGTAGTCGTAGTCGGCTGGGGTCTTGCAGTCTTCTTCCAACGAGCCGTCCATCATGACGGAGGTAAAGCCGTTCTCGATGGCGCTCATGCAGGTTTCAACGCTATTACCGTGATCTTGGTGCATGACGATCGGCAAGTGCGGATACAGTTCGGCCGCGGCAAGCATGAGGTGGCGAAGGTAGTTGTCTTGTGAGTAAGATCGTGCGCCTCGCGAAGCTTGGACGATAACCGGAGAATCGGTTTCGTTGGCGGCTTCCATGATCGACTGGATTTGCTCCATGTTGTTTACGTTGAAAGCAGCGACGCCGTAATCGTTTTCGGCAGCGTGGTCGAGGATAACTCGAAGTGGGACTAGAGGCATGGTGTTTTCTCCGCTTGTGAATGTGGTCTGGTGACGCGATCAAAGCGCGAGACCAATGGTACAGGTTCTGTTTCCGATGATTATCGGCCTGAAAACGCCCCAACTCAATGGTAGCGCATGGCAAGCTAGGGCTTTTGTGGTGGTCATTACGCCTGTGTCGTCCTTACCATTCAGTGGCAAATTGGCAAACCAGGGTCGCAAGCGAAGAATTTAAAACGTCAGCCGCCGGTAATGGTCCAGACTTGCCACTAAGCGAGGTGTTGGGGGGGATTCTGGGGAGTGGGTCGCGGGAGCCAGCGACATTGGAAGGGCAAATAAATTACGTGAAGGGCGGGATTTTTTGTGTTTGCAGTTCCCGCATGGCTATTTGGCCCGTCGGAGGGCAATTTCGCGGTCCAACCCAGCAGGCCGTCTCACAGCCCCTGAAGTAGCCCCAAAGATTATTTGGTGAGCCGTTTTGGGGCTCGTCAGACCACGGTAGCGACGAGGCGGCTTCATGCTTCAATGGCGCGGAGTGGTGGATAGTTTTTCGACCAAACTGGAATCGCTGAATAGGTCATCCATTTGCGTTTGGACAACCCGGACCAGCATCATCCGATGCGTCAGGGCCGCGCGGTTTTCGATTTGGGTTTCTTGCGTTTTAGCGGCTCCAAAGAACAGATGCCCCAAGCCTTCGAGATCGGAGGTCGGAGCAATCGCGAATGACTCTCCGGGCCGCAGGACGACTTCAAATTTCAAGGCTTCGATTCGGTTGACGGTTTGTCCTTCTTGGAGCAGGAACGATCGTTCGGCGACTCCAATTCTCTGGCGAGTCTTGCCATGGTGAATTTCCGGTTCGAACACAACTCGAACGGAACCGTCTCCTAGTGGATAAGTTGTAATTGTGAATATGCCGCGCGCATTTTCACCGGATCCAACCATTTGCCGGTCTTCATCGAACACGATCCAGCTAATTTGCGGATGCATTTCGGAGACCGACACCGGGTGGACTTGGCCTTCACGATTTGAAATCCGCTCGTGGGCAATCATCCGCTTTCGTTTTCGCAGCAGGCCTTTGGCAAGCAGTTGTTGCTCGAGTCGATTGAGTTGGTCGACGTGGATGGGCTGATCTTGGAAAAGCTCATGGAGCTGGGTCGGTGGCGTCGACATGATCGCGGCGCGGAGCCCATTTTGGTCAAGTTGTTTTCGTAGTGCCAGTGGCAACGCTTGTTGGTCTAGCTGACGCCAGAACGCTTCAAACGTATCGGCTTGGTCTGAATCCAATTGAGCGATTCCAAGTTCCAAGCCGACGGCATCGCTGGCGATTCGGGTTGGAGGGAAGATGTTCCGTGTCGGGTTTGCGGCTTTTTTGTCCCAAGGCGCGCACCCTCCAAGCCCAATCAAGATTACGAGCGTTAAATAGGTAAGTCGCTGACGCATGCAGGTTGCCAACAAGTGGATCAGAAAGACGAGGGAGCCAAAGAAATCCCCGATAATTTGCTTGTAGTTACTGTTCTTTGGAGAGTTGGGCAAGGTGGATTCGAGGGGAATTTGAGCTGCTTTGGACGCGGCTCCTGTCGCAGAAGCAGATTTGTCAATGAAACCTCCAAGATCGAAGGGTTTCTAGCGAACACGCCACATGGACTGTTTTTTTCAGATATCGCCGCAGATATTTGTCCGCTCCCCTGCCCCTGGAGATCTTTAGGATGTTGGCTCAATCGAATTCCGAGTTTCTTGAATTTTTAAAGATGTTTGATGGCGACTTGCTGGGAGTGGTTTTAATCTTGAGTACGATTGGCTTTTTCCTTAGCTTCATCGTGGTCGTGGTTTCCGTCGCGAGAACGTGGAACAATATTGCCATGGTTCGTATGACCCACTCGCTTGTGCATGAATTGCTTTCCCAAGGCTATACCGTAGAAGACGTCGAACGGCTGGCGGTTGGGGGGCCACGATGGAAGCAACGGTTCCGCAAAATGTTTCAATCTACGCGAGTACAGATCGCAAAAATGGCCGCGCGAAGTGGTTATCAAAACCAACCTGCCCCGCCTTACAAGCAACCGGTTTGATCCACGCCGAGACTTTCAAACGATAACCTTGACCGAAAGACGCAGATGACCGAAGCGACACTTGAGCCAGCAACCCCGTTGCTTCCAGGGCATGCACCTACCTCGAAAGTGGAGCGTATTGTTTCGATTGATGTCCTACGAGGGTTTGCGTTATTGGGTATTCTCATGATGAATATCCAATCGTTTGGTTTGATCGATGCAAAATATCTGAATCCCACTGCCCAAGGCGAATTGTCAGGCCTCTCGTATGCCTGCTGGTGGTTCGGCTACGTGTTTTTCGATTCGAAATTCATGGCGATTTTTTCGATGTTGTTTGGAGCCGGCACCATTTTGATGTGGCAACGAGCAAAGGCTTCCGGGCGGAAATCAACGGGCTTGCATTACCGCCGCATGGGCTGGCTGTTGCTTATCGGATTGGCGCATGCCCATTTGCTTTGGCATGGTGATATTCTCGTGCTCTACGCGATGACGGGGATGGGAGTCTACTGGCTGTGTGGGCTGAAGCCTAAATGGTTGATCTCGATTGGGATTCTGTTGCTGGCGATCGGATCCGGCATGTCGTTCATGGCTGGGTTTTCGCTCCCGTACATGCAGGAAGCAGAGGTCGCCGACATCGTTAAGGGCTGGTCTCCAACGGCGGAGCAGATTTCCGAAAGTCTTGCGATCAATCGCGGAGGATGGTTGGAGCAATTGCCGCACCGAAGTCAGACGTCATTTCAAATGGAGACATTTGTCTTTCTCTTTTTGTTTGTGTGGCGAATCAGCGGACTGATGTTGCTCGGAATGGCGCTGTTCAAGCTCAATGTGCTCAACGGCGGGCGCTCCAATCAGTTTTATGTCACCGGGGCTGGGGTGGGATTGACGGGGGGACTAGCGCTTTCGATTGCCGGAATTTTACAATTGGAGTCACATCAATGGGCAATCGAATATGCTTTCTTTTTCGGATCGCAGTATAATTATTGGGGCAGTGTCTTGGTTTGTTTTGCGTATATATGTCTGGTCATGTTGGCCTGCAAGAATGGATGGGCAGATTGGCTTAGTAAGCCTTTGGCAGCGGTTGGCCAAATGGCGCTGACGAATTATCTGTCGCATACGCTCATTTGTACAACGATTTTCTACGGACATGGATTGGGCTGGTTTGGCTACCTCGATCGAATTCAGTTGGTTGGGATTGTGGTCGCGATTTGGATTTTACAGTTGCTGATTTCACCGGTCTGGTTGAAGCATTTCCGATTTGGTCCGTTCGAGTGGATTTGGCGCTCATTGTCCTATTGGAAAGTTCAGCCGCTGATGCGGAGGGATGGCAATTAATTGTTTTCAGTCTTTCGAAGCGAGAAATGGCACCCCGACGCGTGACGGTTTGTTGATTTAATGACCGGTTAAGTGTGAGCAATCATGGCCCGAATACGTATGCGAAGCAGAGCCACTAACGACGGCACTTCCTCGCCAACGCGTCGGGCTACCAAAGGCGACGATCGTCCTCGCTTACGCGTTTGGGGTAGCATGGCTGCCGCTCAACTGAGCTATAAAATCGATCCCCCAAGTTGTTTCAAAGAAATGAACTCACGATCGACAAAACAATCAATGAGCCGTCATCTTTTCCGACTGAGAAGTCAGATGTTAATCCCCAGCCTCCGCGGAAACCCAAACCACCGACGAAGCAAGGTGGCGTCAAGCGTCTCGTGTTTCGAACTCGGTTTGTTTACGTGTTGACGTTGCTGGTGTGCGTTTGGGTTTTGGCGTATTCACTCAACTGGATCGACTACATGGCGCCGTTGCTGGCTGTCTTGGCCATTAACATGATCGGTGTGGTTGCTGCGGTGATCGTGACCCAGGTGCTTAGGTTTCCCAGAGACGGCGGCTATCGCGATCCTGAAATCCG
>JBLINZ010000302.1:0-7774 GCA_047639375.1 Mariniblastus sp.
AAAGCCATGACGATGGTCCAAACCAATCTCCAGAAAACTGACAACGATCCGCGGCGAGTTAAAATCCAGATTCGTTGTGATCGAAATTGCGAATCTCGACATGTCTCCGAGTTGCTTACACAATTAGCGAAGCTTGGATTTACCAACGTCCGTTCTGCTGTTGCCGATTGATCCGGAACCCGCATGAAACTTAGCAACCGCCAGCTTCGCAGCGCCCCGATTGAGCTATCGATGACAAGCATGATCGATGTCGTGTTTTTGCTGTTGATCTTTTTCATCGTGACGACGACGTTCATTCGTCCGGAGCGCGAAGTTGTTTCGGGAATCAAAGTCAACGAACAACGTGCCGCCGACCAGCCGTCTAATCTCGAGCCGGCAATCGTTGATATCGTCATGCAAAATTCACAGGCGCTTTTTCGAATCGGTGCCTTACGAACCAATGATCTCGAAGAAGTCAAAACATTGCTGAACGGTTTTGAGATAAAATCAGAAGGGGCTTTTGTCCGCGTCGCTGGAAACGTTCCTTACGAGGCTGCTGCCCAAGCGATTGGTGCCTGTCACGCCAGCGGCTTCGCTTCCGTTTCGTACCTGCCGCTGGATTGATATCCAGGATTCGCTTTCGATCTCTTTGATACCAACTCACGGAAAACTAGCTTTGCCTTTGCTCTACACTATCTTGACTCTCGTGGCGATCATCACCGGGGGCACCCTCGGCGCGAGCTTGGGCCTAGCTCAAGCAGAAGACCCAGGGCGAAAATCTGAATCCATTGCCATTGAGAATTATCTTGATTCATTGGGACTCGACGAGTTGGTCGTGGAACACCTCGAATTTGAAACAGCCAGGCAACTAAACGCGGACGCCAGGCGATCCATGGCGTCACGACTACTGAACGAATATGCCTCACGCATGATCTCAGGACGAGATCCGAGCGACACAAAATGGCAATCCAAAACTCAATTGTTACTCAAGACATATCCGGAACTGGTCACGCCTCACATTCAAATTGCAATTCTCCAAGCTCAATACTTGCATGGAGAAAAGTCATTCCGAGACTGGTGGGGTAACGGACGCCCTTCCCCAAGCCTGGCTTTACTGACTCAACAGTGGCGTCAATTGGACCGTGAACTTCAAACGCTCAATCAACGATTAAATTCTGACTATGACGCCCAAGCTGTCGTGCTTCAAACGCTAACTGAAAACCGTATGATCGAGGCACGGCGTCTGGTCGTGATCGAAGGGCAGATTCTCAACACGGATTACTTGCTCGGATGGACGTCATATTTCTTGGGAATTCTTCAAGCGGACACGCGTGAATCTCTCATGGGTATGTCCGACGCTCACTTTAGAACATTCTTGCAAGTCGAACCCAATCGCACGCTGAACGAAGTCCCCGCCGACTGGTTTGATTTTTCCTCCGATTGGAATTCTCGGGCCCTCGTTGGTTTGGGAATGTGCCAAAGAGGTTTGGACCACCCTCTGCAAAGCAAGTATTGTTTTGATTTGATCGGCGAACACGCGTCAAGCCAGACTAGAGACCTCCGGTTCGTTTGGGAACTCAACAGTCTAGCCTACCTCGACGAAGTTTCCGCCGCCCGTGAATACGTGGAGTCCATCGGAGAAGCACGTCACGTTTCGCAGTCGGGGCGTATCGCATTCTGGATCGCCACGCTAAAAGCCAGTTTGGCGACCCGCAGTCGCTCCGCAAATGTCTCACGAATCCTATTACGATCAGGGCTCGCAGGATTGACGAGAGAATTCCAGGACGGAATACTCGAGACCTTCATCGAAGAGAACAATATTCTTCTCGATGGAAATGACTTCAC
Organism: Mariniblastus sp.; assembly: GCA_047639375.1. GTDB lineage: Bacteria > Planctomycetota > Planctomycetia > Pirellulales > Pirellulaceae > Mariniblastus. The sequence continues at coordinate 1,825 of JBLINZ010000302.1, forward strand.
AAGCCGTTGGGTGGATGGCTATCTGAGCTTTGCAACAACCCAAACTCAGGTCGGGTTCGACAAATACAATGCCGCCAAATCAAAACTCACATCCGCCCTCAAGGCGCGCAACGAGACGACCAACCCTAACGATTTAGCGAGGTGTCGATTTCTACTGGGGAGAATCCAATTTCACGAACGCCAATTCGAAATCGCGGCCAACACGTTTCAAGGCTGTTCAGATTTCTTGAATTCCGGAGCCCCCGAATTGGCGGCTGAGGCCCAGTGGATGGCGATCCGCGCGCTTGCCGAACTCAGCCGTCTTGATTCCCGCAATCTGATCAAAGCCAACCGGGCGATCGACAACCTCTTGAGGCGATTTCCCGGTTCGACGTTTGCCGATCGAGCTGCGTTTGAGAAACTCCGAGTCAATATCACTCACCTCCCCTCCGAGAACGCAATCAATCGCCTCAAACGGATCTCGCCAGAATCTCCCAACTACGCGTTGGCGATGAACGAGATCGTCAAGACGCGTTACCGCGACTGGACCAACGCGAACCAAGCCAACTCTGACCAAGTTGCCTCAAAACTCGAGCTCCTGCTGGAATCTGAGCAACAATTCAGCCGAGTGACTGGCCTTGGTAATGAATCAAAACTCAAAGCCAAATTGCTGACGATTGATGCCTTGCTGAAAAGTGGATCGATTCAACTCGCGAACGTTTCCAAGCAAATTGAGAGCGCCCAACAGGTTTCCGATTCTGGCGTCAGCATGACGCCGGCTACCCATCAGGAATTACACTATTACCAATTCATGTTGGCGATTGGACAACAAGACGAGGCCCGCGCGGATGCAGAGGCTGAGTGGATTTTTGAGCAGGCCGCAGGAACGCGTTTCGAAAAATCAGCCACCACTCAGTTGGCTCAAGTCGCGGACACCAGACTCAGATCCCAAACAGCGCCCGCCCTGGAAGAAACGCTCGACACCATTCGCATTTTTGAAAGACTAGTGCGTCTGATCGCACCGGAGGGCTCTGACATCAAACAATCTTCTAACGCTCGCGTAGCAATGCTACGCCTCGCGGAGCTAAATCTTGGGGTCGGTGAATCGAAAAAAGCGATTGATACGCTGGAAAGGCTGATTCTGGTTTTCCCCCATCACAAATCCGTTCTTTTACTTCTGGCCAAGGGCTATCAAGCCGACAACTTGCCTGGAAAATCAATTTCGATTTGGCAAAAACTCATTCGAGGCGTCAATCCAGGCACGGAGATCTGGTTCGAAGCCAAATACAACTTGACGAAGGCATTGCTGGATGACGGACAAATTTCAGAGGCCGGAAAGCTATACGAACAAACGCTTCGACTGAGCCCCTCGATGCCGGAACCATGGCAACAAGCGTTTGCCGACCTCGAGCCAAATTTCAAGAATCTTTAACACCAAATTTAGGAGTGCGAGCGAGCCTAAGAGAGGGGAGCATATTGGTTCGGAGAACCGTGCGACATTGTTACCCAGTTTTCTGAGCTGATTGCGATTTTGTAAATCTGGCAGCACGTTCAATTCTGTGAATGCGAGGATCCAGCGAATTGCCTTCCTCGTTGAAGCGTCAGGTTACCGTTTCGCCTTCGGCTCATCCGAAAAAGCAACCGCCTCGTCGGGTTATGAGGCCACCCGTCGATCCGGTAGTATTAAGAGACTTCGAACCTTCTCCGGCACGTTAGAATTAGCTTGTGACTCAGCCATTGCCCGACAATCCGCAACCGTCAAGAATCGATCCTCGATTGAAAGCATTCTTGCGCAAGGCGGCAGCGATCATTGCAACTGAAAAGGGACTTAATGCCAACAGTCGCTTGAAACTTGAAACACTTGCAGAGCATGAAAAACTACCTATTGAGTTATTCGACGATGCTTTGATTCGGCTCCAGCAGAGCCCTGCCGCAGCGGCAAACCTCAATCATTACGAAAAAGCATTCGCTCGTTTCCTGGATGGCGAATTTGAAAAAATCTCCGGCGGCATCGTCTCACCCAAGATCGAACAAGAAGCGATCCGACTGGCGAAACAGAAGTATGACATCAACGCGACCAGCGCCCAACAATTGATCGCCGCTCGGGCGACCGCTGCCGGAATTGACTTGATCTCTGAAGCGGATGCCTTTCAGTTTGCCCATCGCGGGATCGTGGACCAAGTGGGATCTGGGCTGGAAATTTCTGATGAACAGACAACACAACTGGTCAAATTCGGTGAGAAATGGGGACTCGAAGAGGTTCAGGTGATGCAAATTGCCAATCGCCGGACCTATCAAAACCGACGGGTCAAACGAGGGAAAATCATCAAGCCGGTCGTCGCGTTGACGATCTTCACGGGCATTGTCTCAGGAATCGGGCTATTGGGTTACTCCAATGGCTGGTTTAATTTTGGTTCCACAACGCCCTTCAATGATCCGGCCATTTCAAACCCGGGGGCAATCTTGCCAACGGCCATCGTTAACTCAACTAGGTTTTCAGACGCAGATTTTCAATCCATCCAAATTCTGACTGGCTCTGACTCAGAAAGCCAAACGATCGTGGCTGACGTTTTCAACAGCGACCGCGATGCACAAGCCAAAGCTTACCGACGACTAGCCGGCTGGTGCATGCAGCCCGCCACCGCCAGTTCGACCACAGGGCAAGAATTGATCAGCTTGCTCTACTACCATGACCCCAATCAAGAGTCGGCGGCCGAAGCTGTCAACGAGCTCGTCCACCAACTAACGTTAGATCGAGCGTCTCTGTTCAGCGTTGCCGAGCTGCGAGAGGCCTATCGAGCCAATCTTGTGTTGGCGTCCATTTTGTTCTCGCCTCAAGGATCCGCCACCGATGAGGAGCAGCGAAGAGCCTACATCGCGGAATCAATCGACCGCGAAATTGGCGTTGGCTTGAATGACAATCCGTCGGAGCGAGCGTATCGAGCTCAATCAGAATCTGCGATCGCGACTGAGCAATGGAATCGACTGATGCAATCTGCTTGGTCATCGCCGACACAAGCCTCGGTTGTCCTCCAACCACTCCTCGAGCTGACCCAGGGCAAACTTGATCAAGAGATCCTGCTTGAGTATCGCGACGACGCCATAGCCAGTATCTTGCGAACAGACACAGCTCGCTGGAGAGTCCTGGAAAGCGAAATCCAAGCGTCCATCTCATCTTGCAATGAGGCCCGACTGTCGGAATGGACATCTATTTTCCAATCATCCACGGACGAAGGATTCCGCCGTTTGATCGGGAAAGTCTTGGTTTCCCGACTTGAGATTACTGCCAAAAGTTCCAGAGTCCAAGACATTGCTGTCGCGATCGATTCGTTTGTACTGCGAAAACGCAATCAAACATTGATGCCCGCCATCTCTCGAAACCAGGCAATCGATGCTTACGTTCAAGAAACGATCAACTCGATTCCGCCTGGGTTGGCTCAGGCAGCACCCGACCAAATTGCTCGACTGGCGCTGGCAGTCAACGTCCAATGGGCGTTCTGTGCGACGCTGGAGAATGCAACTCATATTGATGAATCCTCGTTTGCTGTTTTTGATCGACTGTTTTCAACACCGACCCCACAGCTTAAAGAGGAAATACTACTTCCGATCGACCGCCGAAATCCAAACTCAGCCAAGCGAAGTTCTGCCACCGCGTCTGATCTACGCCGATTCGAGGCCGGAATCGAGCGTCTCTCGAATTCCAGTGAAAACACCGCCAGCCAGCGGCTGCTCGCGCTCAAGCAGCTTCAGCAAGTCGCACACCGGTTCGATAGCATTTCTTACGATAACGCAAGGCAAATGGCCCTCTACTTGACGGCGCAACACAAGCGAGACGACCTGCTTGAAATCGAAAAAATTGTCGATTCGTTTTCGCACTGGCCAAATGTGCTAGTCGCGATCGCGGATGTCGTTCAAGCCTCGGACGTCGAAGCGGATCAAGTTTTGACGATCGTCCGCTGGCTTGCCAATCGAGATTTTGAATTTAAAAGCGACGTTGCGTGGAAGCCTTGGTTGCAGCGACAAATCATGGTGTCCGTCGCTGAACGATTGGATACTCAAATCAACCTCGATCCCGACAACCGACACAGCGACTGGAGACGGTTGAGAATCTATTTACTGGATACCTACCAAGAACGATTGGCGATTTCGCAGAAACAATCATTCGTGGAAGGCTCCTATGATTTGCCCCACGAGTTCGTGGCTAAGATTATTGAAACCACAAACCAACGCACGACCCTCGCCGATGGCTCCCCCAACCCGCGCAACAAAACAACGGCCAAAGCGTTGGAATTGATCAAGACTTCGTCCTCAAACTCGCTCGACAAAACGGCAATTTGCAACGAATTGCTGGCGGATCTGTTGACCAACGAGCTTGCCAAGGCACGCCCGCGAAAACACTTGCTTGGAGGGGATCGACTGCAGGCGAGTGAATTGGAATTGCTCCGCGCATTGAATCAACGACGCAAATCATTGGTTCAAGAGCTTTGCAAGGAAGGCCAGTAATGAATCGACTTACCGCTTGGCAAAGTTCCCCAAAGCTTGAAAATCGGCCGACTAGATGGCTTCGTGCGATCGATCGTTTGTGGGGCACACTTTCACTACTGATCATCGTGACCTGCTGGCCTGGATCCGTATCAGCCGATGTGATTTGGGTTCGCGGTCAGGCGTCTCCGACCTATGGGCGAATTGAATCCTGGGGACCAGAGAATCTCTCTTTCCGCACTTTTAAAGATGGCCAATTGGGCCCCCCAACATCGCTTTCCCGCAACTCAATCGAACAGTTTGTCGTCAATGTCGATCAAACGCGATTGTCAAAACTTGCCCCCTCGCATCCAGCCAAATACCGCGATTACGCCGAGGAATTGGCCTCTCAAGCCACTGATCCAGTGGCTCGCCGGCTTGCCCGTCGCCTTTTTCTAATCGCTGCGGCTCAGCCTGAACCTAATTTGATGACAGCCGAACAACAATCTGAACTTCAAGCGAGCGCACTCGCCGGGTTGTACAAGTTCGCGGATTCGAAGGCTGAACGAAAACAGATTCAGCAACTGTGGCACTTGCTAAGCCCCATGGGGGCCGAAGTCATGTTTGCTCGGCCAACCGAGCCCACCGCCCGCCTTTCAACGGAACAACGAAATCAGCTCATTGAGCTAGTTCAGGCAATTCGGCAAGAGAAGCAAGCTCAGACGCTGGCACTGCTCGCGACGCTTCAAACCGAGAAACTGAGATCCGCGTTGGAGCCATTTGGCGAGCTCTGTAGCGCGGAGGAACTTGAGCAAATCGCAGGAGTTAATCGTCCCAATAAAAGTCAACTTAGCAAACTCTTACAACTGGAAATTGCCTTGCTTGAGAATCTCGAAGAGGGTTCAGAATCAACTCGGGCCAATTCATTGAAACGCCCCAAGGACTGGGGCGACTTCGCCACCGCCCCAACCAGCAACCTTGAGGCATCGCCTGGTTTTGAAAACCTGACGCCGTTCGATCCCAAGCGTTCTATTTTCCGCAACGGCGATTGGATTCGCCCCACTCAAGATGCCCCCTGAATCGCCACCAACCCAAATGCCTCGCCGCGATCGCAAGTGCCGGTGCTCGCTTACAAGCTTGCAAGCGAGGAGGAACGCTCGTTGGTGGCTTGTCGTCAAGGGACAATCGCCCACGCTTACAAACGCTCTGCGTTTGACACTGTTGCCTGCCGGCCAATCGTTAAACGATCTATCGTCTCGCATTTTAAATCAACAAGCGTTTACTTCAACTTTCGCACTTTTCAAAAATTTAAAACCCGCTAAACGCCTGTTGTTTCTGGATTGATCAAAGGAGTGAGTTGTAGCCGGACTGACAACAGTTCGCGATTCCCAGATGGTTCTCCCGAAGTCTTGCGACTCCGGCGACGGAAAAGCGCGAAAGGAAAACTTACCCGTCGGGTTACCAATCGGGGTACAGACGCGTCGGATTTCCGTCACCCATCGTGCTAGAT
>JBLINZ010000303.1:0-7758 GCA_047639375.1 Mariniblastus sp.
AAAAATCATGGCAACTGAAGAAACAGAATCGTCTGAAAACGGCGAAGGCGGTAAAAAGAAAGGCGGCATGCTGATTTGGATCATCGTGATGGTGGTTTCGATCGCAGGCGGAGCCGCAGCACCGATCTTGATTTCTGGCATGGGATCCGGCAGTGACGAAAAAAATAATGGAAAAATCGCCGAACTGGAACCCGAAAAAGAAATTGAGTTTATCGATTTTAAAGAAGTCACGGTTAACCTCAATGAAGCCCGACACAGCCGATACTTACGGCTCAACATCGCACTTCAAGTAGGCAAGTCTCAAAAATCCAAAGTCGAAACTCAGCTCGCCGCCAAAATACCAATCCTGCTGAACTGGATACAACTTCACTTGGGTGAAAAAAGCACCGAGGAACTCAACGGACGCTATGGAAAAGGACTCGTCCGCCGTGAGATTCTCGACAAGTTTAACGACGTTCTATTCGACGATGGACTTGAGCGAATTCAAGACATCTTGATCATCGATTGGAACGTTCAATGAGCCAGCCTCAATATCAAGTCTACGATTTCGCCTCGAGCTCAAGGGTCGGACGCCCTTGCTGGCTAGCATTCCAAGCGTGGTTAACGAAGAGTGCCGACTTGTTCGTCGAGCAATGGTCGAATTTTTCGGCCACAACAATTCAAGTCATTCCTCGTTCGATCGATGCTGATGAGTTTGAGACACTGCAATCTAAATGGACACAACCGGCCTACGGCGTCGAGGTCGGATTCAACGATGATGCAACCACGGGATTGCTCGTCACTGATCGAAAACAGCTACTGCGACTACTGATGGACATCCTTGGCAACACGTCAACTGACGAAATCGAAGACCGAGCTTTGACTTCGATCGAAAAATCGTTGTGTCGCTTGATTTTCGAACAAGCGGCTTCAGTCTTGGGACAAGGCTGGCCCGACCAGCAAACGTTGACATTCAGCTTGGGTCAACCAGACGATCAACCTAATCGAAGTCGAAAATTCGCCCCCAACAAGACACTATTGATTTCAGGATTTCAAATTCAAATCGGAGAAGCGTCGGTTGACTTGCAATTGTTACTAGCCAAAGACGAAACGTGCGCTTTGATGGGCGTTGACTTACAAGCTCAACAATTGAACCCAAACAACAAGATATCGCAAGAAAACATTGCTGACATCTGCGTTCAAATCACCGCCGGATTAGGCAGCAGTGAACTTGCGATGAACGACCTGGTGGACATGAGCGTGGGCGACATCATTGTTTTGGATCAATTCATTGAACAACCTCTGACCGTGTACGCCAATGAAAAACCGATTTTCAAAGCCTGGCCAGGCCGCCAAGACCAGCAACAAGTTTTGAGTATTGAATCTACCATTAATTGAATCCTCCATTCACCAACGATCAAACCACCACGATGTCATCAGAACTAGAAAAACAAGACACACCACCGGAATCTACCGACGCCTCCTCGGAGACGAAGGAAAATCCTGGCGGTGATGTAGAAATTGGATCGCCAGATTTCCAAGAAATGGCTGGCGGGCCAAGCGGTGGCAGCGCCAGTGCTGACCTCAACCGTTTTCAGGATATCAAAGTTAATGTTTCAGCAGACCTAGGCCGAGCTGAAGTTCCAATCCAGACACTCATGAATATCGGAGAAGGCTCGGTGCTGGAATTGAATCGCAGCATCGATAGCCCCGTCGAACTAGTGGCTCAAGGCGTTCCGCTGGCTTGCGGAGAAGTCGTCGTAGTCAATGGATGTTTCGCAATTCGCGTCACAAAGGTCTACGAAACTCATAAAGGATAACTCACACCAAAAAAACGATAGGCGATTGCTTTGGGGGGAACCGAATCAACCAGCACTGACCGTTTCAAAAATACACACGCGTTCATCCGCGCCCACAAGTATTTGAATCCAATGAATAAACGTTTCCTCATTTCAATCGTCGCCTGTCTCGTTGCCACGATGGCCAGCAATCTAAGTGCGCAATTGCCAAACCCGCTTCGATTCAAAGCCCAACCCACCCACCAGGATTCAAGCCAGCATTACGCCACCGAAGAATCGTCGGCGATCGCTCAGCAGCAGCCGGTAAACACTCAGCAACAGGCGAGTGCCCAGCAGCTCTCGAATTCACATCAAGCCAGAACGGTTCAGCTTCAGAACGTGCCGCAGCCACAAGGCGCCGCCTCAGGTCAAACGAGCGTGCAGAACGACTTTCAAATGCCGGACTCGGTATTTCAGGCTGCTTTCGATCAACCCATTCAGCAATCTCAGCCTTCAGCGGATGTCGTCACTGAATCCATTCGCAAACCAACGAACAACTTGGCTTCCTTGGCTCGGATGATCAATTCGTTTCCTGATCCCAAGGACGCCAGAGGCGAAAATCTCAACCAACCCACGGCGAACCGATCGCAGCAGCCTGCCTATTCAGGCCAGCTTGATATCCGTCCAGACATTCCAGCGATTAACTCACCAACGAGGATCGATCAGGAAACCGCAAGCGAAGGCGACCCAGAAACTCCACTCACGGAAAAAAAATTCGACACCCAAAAGCTCATGACGCTGATCCAACGCTTGGCAATCAATACCGGGATCGTGATGTGCGTTGGCGTCGGAATCATTTTCGTAGCCAAACTATACTTCAAAACCAAGGGGACTCATTCCGGTGGCGGCCGATCGATCCCTAAAGCTGAAATTGAAATCAAATCGACACTTAGATTGTCTCCCAAATCCAATTTACATTTGGTAGAAGCCGGCGACCATCGACTGATCGTTGCCATCGACCAAAACGGTATCAAATCGGTCGTTCCATTGACTGATTCGTTTGCCAACTCGCTCGATGGACTAGAAGATCTCAACGGATTTTCCGAGTTACTCAACAGTGGCGCCGCCCCCATCCAAGCCGCGAGCCCCCCAACACCAGCCGTTGCCGCCAATCAAGCGGGGGCATATTCGCTAGCAACCGTGGCCCAAACCCAACCGACGCTGCCTGCCACGGAACAACGATCGCTTCGACAACGCCGCGACGAAATGCGGGCGGCGAGGCAAGCCCACAAGTCAACACCGGAACTCAAGCAACAAGAAGAAGACGCGATTAGAAAAAAGATGGAGGAGGCAATTCTAGATCAAGGTCTCAAAGACGTTATTTTAAATACGCTGGCCAATCGAAAAGTCAGCGCGTAGTGAGAGACCAGTGGCAGACGCAAATCGCAAGAATGATTCTTCGATAAACCAACCTGCCAATCGTTGCTCGAAATATCAGAGCAACCCACATTAGACACGACGCGGACGGCAAGGAGGCCGACCATGAATTTTGCATTATTGCTAGGACAAACTGAGTTGCCAGACGCATTTGGCGAGCTTGCGCCGCCGATGCAGATTGCGATCTTCCTCGGAGCCATGAGCTTCGCGACGGCCGCTTTGGTTAGCCTCACAGCATTCACAAGAATCATCATCGTGCTCTCGTTCGTACGACGAGCCCTATCCACGCAAGAGATTCCTCCCAACCAAGTCATGCTAGGACTGTCGTTTTTTCTGACGTTGTTCGTGATGGCACCCACAGTGGAAAACATCCAGAACAATGACAATGGGCTCAATGACTATCTTGCAGCTCAAAAGTCAGAAGACAGCGAAGTAAAAGCAAAAGCACTCAGTGCCCTCATGGAAGTCGCATCCGACGAGATTCGGGCCTTCATGACGGTCCACACCCGACACAACGACCTGCAGCTGTTTGTCGATCTATCTAAAACAGAAGTCAGCGCCGATTCATCGTCGGTTCCGCTCAAAGTCCTGGTACCCGCCTTCATCATCAGCGAACTCAAAACTGCATTCATTATGGGGTTCTGTATCTACATTCCCTTCCTGTTGATTGACCTCGTGATCTCTACAGTCCTGATGAGTTTGGGAATGATGATGATGCCACCCGTCATCGTATCAACACCTTGCAAGCTGCTGCTATTCGTACTCGTAGACGGCTGGCACCTAATATCCAAAGCACTCGTGAGCAGCTTCATCACCTAGCCTGACCGAAACACAAACCGCAACTGCAACTGCAAAATTTCAACCGTAACCTACTTCAATTTGGATCAATCCGATTAGCACCACGACTTCCAACCTGGGATTCGCACAACGCAGTGAAACGTGGCTTTCCGCCGCGTTTCTGATGACGTTGATGGTGTTGATCGTACCGTTGCCTGTGTTCATGTTGGACATGTTCTTGGCCATCAACCTGGCCTCGGCGATCCTCCTATTGTTGATCACGCTCAACGCCAAGCGACCGCTGGACGTCTCTGTTTTCCCGTCGATGCTGCTCTTGATGACACTATTTCGGTTGGCATTGAACGTGGCCACGACTCGTTCAATTTTGATGCATAAAGATGCGGGAAAAATTGTTGACACGTTTGGCGAATTGGTCGTCGGTGGCAATCTGATTGTCGGCTGTGTGATCTTCTTGATCCTCGTCACCATTCAATTCATCGTCATCACCAAAGGTGCCACTCGAATCTCGGAAGTCAACGCACGATTCACGTTGGATGCGATGCCGGGTAAGCAAATGGCGATCGACGCCGAATTGAACGTGGGCGCCATTGACGACAAGGAAGCCAAACAACGCCGTGCTGATCTCGCCTCCGAAGCCGAGTTCTATGGAGCGATGGACGGTGCGAGTAAGTACGTTCGTGGCGACGCGATCGCTGGCCTGATCATCATGGCCGTCAACGTGTTGGGCGGCGTAGTTTTAGCGGCGTCCCAAGGCGGTTCCATTGCCGACGCGTTTAAGATCTACACGATCTTGACGATTGGCGATGGCTTGGTCTCTCAAATCCCGGCCTTGATCATCGCGACCAGCGCTGGTGTGTTGGTTACCAAGTCATCATCCGACTCGAATCTCGGCGATGAAATTGGCTCGCAAATCATGCAAGGCCATCGGGCAATGTTTACCGGTGCCTTGATTCTATGCCTGGTGACGCTCGTTCCAGGGCTACCCAAAATACCTTTCATTCTCATCGCGGGAGTCATTTTGTTGACCGTCCGCCACGCGAGACAGCTGGAAGCCAAGACCAAAACAGAAGAAAAAGAAGAGCTACCTGTGATCGAAGAAAAATCGCCCGACGAAAAAAATCTGGCGGAGTTCATTCAGAGCGATCGGATCGTGATCGAAATTGGCGCTGGCCTGATCCACCTCATCGAACCGAAAAAAGGGAAGGGGATCGTCGATCGGGTAACGACCTTGCGCCGCGATATAGGCGCTCAATGTGGGTTCTGGATCCCGAATGTTCGAATCCGCGACAACCTTCAGATCGATGTGCTCGAGTATCGAATCGTCGTCGGCGGACGCCAAGTCGGCACGGGGCGAATTCAACCCAACGACTATCTTGCGATCAACCCTGGAAGTGTGAGCATCGATATTGAAGGCACCGACGCTCAGGATCCTGCCTTTGGACTGCCTGCCAAGTGGATCTCGGAAGCGAATCGACGTCGCGCTGAGATTTCAGGATTCACGGTTGTCGACGCTGCCACCGTTTTGATTACGCATTTGGGCGAATGCCTCAAGAGCCACGCACACGAACTGCTGAGCCGTGAAGATCTGCAAAAAATGCTAGACAAACTCAAAGAAACGGCTCCTACGATTGTGGGCGAGATCAAGCCGGAGGGCCTCAAGGCCGGCGTGCTCCACCAATTACTGATCAATCTTTTGCGAGAGTCAGTCTCGATCTCGGCCTTGGAGAAAATCGTCGAATCAGCCGTCGTCAACAGCAACATCGCCAAGACCAACGAGGAACTGGTCGAAAAAGTCCGCTCCGACATCGGCCCTTTGATTGTGGACCGATTCCGCGATTCAAGCGGACGTGTGCGAGTGATCTTGCTAGACCGGAAACTCGAACATCGATTGCGACAAGCTTCCAACGGTGAATTGATTTCGCTGCAGTCGGAACAACTGGCGAATCTAGTCGACAAATACAAACAGGCGTGGGAATTGTCCTCAATGAAAAACGAACCGGCGGCCATTCTCGTCGATTCGTCCGTTCGCCGTGCCATGCGACAAACGGTTTATCGATCATTACCCCAGATTTCAATCCTGGCCTACAACGAAATTCCTAGCGACATGGCAATCGAAACCGTCTCGATCATTCGAGATCAAGATGTTTTTGGGACCGCCGATGATTTACCTGATTCGGCCGCTATGACCAACGGGACCGGCCAAGCCCTGCCGCCAAGCAATCCACAACTTTCACCCTTGAACTCTAAGAGTATTACTTCGTGAGCCTGCAAAATCAAATAGCGAGACGACGACTCAAGCGCAAAGGACCGCTGGCTAAAATCGCTGCGCTCCTGACCGCAAGCGCAGTTTCATTGGCCGGACTGGGCATCGGTTTAGAACCTCACATCATCCTCTGGCGATCTCTCCTAGCTGCGATATTCATTGGAACGCTCGTTTCTTTTGGATTAAGCGTCGTCGATCTGGCCAACGTAACTCGATCCAAAACTTGACTCCCTCTTTTTCACGTTGCTCGCAACGGATAGCAACAAACGCCATCCAACCTACATCATCCTCTCGATACTGAATTTCTTGAAGACAACGTCATGAACTCGGCAACTCAAGCATACAAAAAGGCGTCTCTCGATCAGCTGCGAGAGAAGCTGATTCTGGACAATCTTGTCTACGTGCGGAAAATTCTCAGCACGTTGACAGTCGGATTGCCCCCTCACTACGACAAGGAAAATCTCGAACAAGCCGGAATTGTGGGCTTGGTGGAAACGGCCAAATCCTACGATCCTAGTCGAGGCGTGGCGTTCCGAACGTATTGTTACCCACGAATTCGCGGGGCCATCGTTGATGAAATGCGGAAGAACTCGCCGCTACCTCAACAAATGTTAGCCTACATCAGCCAGATCAAGGCTGCCTATGAAACACTCGATTCACCGGTGTCCCCGGAAATGCTGGCTCAAAAAACCGGGCTGCAAATCGAGAAAGTCCAAGAGATCCTCGAAGCCATCCGGTTTACCAAACCGCAAATATGGAATGACCTGTTTTGCACCGTGCATTCCGGATGGCGGTCGAATGAATGCACTCCCGATGCGCAACTTGAAAATCGTGAACTCAAAAAAATCATGGCGGATTGTATCGAGCGACTGCCCGAGCGTGAGCGATTGGTGTTGACCCTGTACTTCACCGAAGACTTGACCCTCGCTGAAATCGGTAGAGTCGTCGGAATCTCGGAATCTCGAGCGTCTCGGAATCTGGCATCCGCTAAATTCCGCCTGAAAGAACTAGTGCAAGCATTCTTGTAAATCAAAGCCGACTCGCTCGTTGACGAAACGTCAAAACAGAAACCTTCAGCCAACTCTCTCCCCGAAAAACTGACGATGGAAACTGCAAAACCCAAACCCAAACCAGAGCAACGCATCTTGCGTTCGCATGCTGCCACATTGTCGCCGGGAAAGAAAATCACCATCGGTCCTCCCGCTAGCCCAACAGCGACCCCCAATGTAAATCATGCCAATCATGCCACAGCAAGTGTGGAGGTCAATCGAAACGATCAGGGAATCGAAACGATCGAAGTCACTTGTGCTTGCGGAGAGCGGATCGTGATCAGGTGTGAATATGCTTAATGAAACATGTGGCCAAACTCATCAATTGAATCTCAAACCAAATCGCATCGGCGTGAAGCCGAAAATACTGGGATTGAGAACCTCAATGGTCACGCTGGGACTGGCTTCGCTGGTAGTTCTGCTGGGCGGATGTTCGCCCCTGAAAGTCAATCAA
>JBLINZ010000304.1:0-7750 GCA_047639375.1 Mariniblastus sp.
GTCGTTTGGTGTCCCTGGCGTGCAACATCACACCCACAGCCGATCCATTGTCAAAATAAGTATCCATTCCAATGACGGCCACGTCGTCGATCAGGCTGCCACCAAATAGCTGATCAAATTCCGTTGATTGAATCGCCAATTGATTCAGAAACTTAGATTGAATCTTGTACTTAACGCCCCGAACTTGAATCATCCGACTCAAATTGCCACCAAATTCTTCCATCAGTCGTTGCAGCCAAATCTGGTTTTGCCAAGTCCCAAAACGGAGATAAAAACACTCCTCGGGTACGCACTTCGCCAATGGCTCAATTTCGATATCGTCGGGCAAGTTTTCCACCATCACCGGTGACCAAGCGATAGGAGCCGGCAATGGCCGATCGGACGGTTCAACACGAATGCCGTACAGCATCGAATCACGAATCGTGTCGGTTCGCAGCGATTCGACGTCAAACATCAACTCAAACGTCTGCATCAGCGGATCGGGGTTGCGCGGGACTTTGGTGTCGAGCGGTAAATCCATCCGCCGCGCCATCATCGATAGTAAATACGTCTCCACGAGAGACGGATAATCGCTGGCTTTAATCTGAGCATCAATCACGGCGTTAAACGTCTGCCACCACTGCTTAGCCATTCGAGTGAACTGCCTCGGGCGGGCGACTTCAACAGGGACCTCAAAATCGATCCCACCGCTGCCTTGGAGTGTAAGCTGAAGCGGCTGATCGCCGGTGAAGAAAAACCACACGGTTTGGGCATCATCGGGTCGACGGCCACTCGTCCCCCGAAAGGTTTCGATGAATGTCTTGAACGACGACCGCGAAATCATCGGATAGAAGATCCGGTTCTCTCGATCAGTCAGCAACACAGCACTGGATCGTTCGATTAAGTCATCGCCCTCTCGCAAGCGAAACGTGACCTTTCCAAACCCATACGGCTCACCCAAAAACGCTTCCGATCGTACAATCAATGGCGTGTTTTGAATCACCAAATCGCGGAGCACGTTGGCGGCAGGGATCACCGTCGAGGCAGTGGCTGTTGGACGATTCGCTGGGGTTGGCGCTCGCACCTGCGGAGCCGCCAGCAACGACTGAACTGCTCCACCCAACACAAACGCCAGGATGGAAGCGGATATACATCGTCGAACTAGACATCGCGTGTAGGTTCGATTGAGCCTGAGAATTTTCATGGGATCGCCAACGTGGAGATTTGAGATCGTTTGATTCACTTACGTACCCTGACCTGCAAAACGATTCGTCGAGACAATAAGCAACGGGGAACGGAATCAGTTGCTACAGAATTACGACTCAATCGACGTCCGGTTCGAACATTTTGTACGAATCAAACAAATAAACTACCCGTCGATCAGGCAAGATCCATGGGGACCGGCTCGGAAACGTCGGTCAAAACGACGAAAACGGACCAGTCGGCCACCTGGACTTTAGTTTCATTGGTCGAGCCAGGATTCTCTTCGGCGTTGACGACAATCTCTTCACCTTCGATTGGAAAGAATATGTAATCCAAGCCATCTGTGTCGACCCTTAGCAAATGACCGATTTCCGGATGACGCATCTCGAGGATCTTGGCGTATCGCACGCAACAGTTCTTGCTCGAATCCGATTGATTGTAAAACACAAAATCAAAATCTTGACCTGACGACTGGCTCTCGACTGGAGGATTTTGGAAAAACCAAAACTTCTGCCGCTCGCCAATCATCAACGTCTGGTCAAGTTCGTACCAGCCGGGCGTCCAAAGTGCATTTTGAGTTAGTGATTCTGGCATTTCGATGTGCTGGTTTGGGCAGTTGGGATGGGCGGTCGAGGCGGGACATTGGAGTGAGCTGTGATTCTAGGCAGCCCATTCAGGTTTTGCAATTTGGATTTGACGATTCCTGAACTCGAAGCCTGAGAGACGTTAATTCAACTCCGCTAGAGATTCGATGTTCACGCGTCCTATAAATTTATTTCGACGCCTCGAGCCACCAATTGTTCGACCAGTTCCGGAACAGACCGATAAAGCACCGCATCCATCCCCGCCGCAATCGCTCCATCGACGTTTTCCTGCTTGTCATCGACAAAGAACACTGTTTTGTTGCTACAACCGGCCATTTCGATTGCACGATGGTAGATCACCGAATCCGGCTTCATCGAATTGACTTCGTAGCTCAGGATCAAGGGAGCAAAGAACTTACGCATGACTGTGTATCGCTCAAACACATGACTCCAATGGGCTCTACATGTATTCGAAAGAATTCCAATCGGAAAATTAACAGCTCTCAATTGAGTGAGTAATGGAAACATCTCTCGGTTGGGCGTAAAAATATCACTCATCGATTCTAGCAAATCCCGCTGGCCGATCGGGCTGCCCGTCGCTTGACAAAACTCGGCATGAAATTCTTCGCAATTTAAGAGTCCCGTCTCGTAGCGCACTTCCAACCCCGAATCGAACAAGGCGACACGAACTTGCTCCGGCTTCAAACCCGCCAAACAAGCCACTTGCTCGCAGCCGATTTGATGATCGAAATCGAAAATCACTTTTCCAAGATCGAAGTAGATGAAGTCGATTTTTGCCATTTGGTTTTTCCCTGGGAATCAAAAAAGTTGCATTGCGACGAGATGAGAGGCAAGACGCTTTAAAGGTGGTTTAAGCCCAAGCCCAAAGGTTTTGTTGATTTAATGGCCGATTGAGCAGCAGCAGTGGCAGCCCGAATGCGTAAGCGAGGGAGAGCCCTCGTGAGTGGCTCGCCCACGAGGATACTGCGTTCTCACCTACGCGTAGGGCTACCAGTTTCGCCTTCGGCCCATTCAATCTACAAGCCTATCACTATCATGTACGGTGCCTTCAGCATAAACCATGTATCAAACGGCGACTAAGTGTCTAGCCGGTCGCGCTTGGCCTGATAACACGGCGCGAAACTGGAATTCCCCTAGGTCGTCGCCCTATAATCTGAAGCGTGGTCAGCCAACAGCGAGGCATGTTAATCTTTCGATTTCCAGCCAGTTCATCGACCATCATTAAATCAAGCCAGAAATCACTCTGAGGAACATGCGAATGTCGACTATCAATGCCACCCATCCTATGAACTTGGCGTCGCTAATTGAGAGTGGGTGGAAAACGCAAACGGTCAAGCAAGAGATTCGCTCCAATTTCCTCCGTCAACTTGCCGCCGGTGAGGACCTCTACCCTGGGATCGTCGGCTATGAAAACACTGTCATTCCCGAAATCAACATTGCACTCTTGTCCGAGCATGACATGCTGTACTTGGGCGAAAAAGGGCAGGGCAAGAGCCGTTTGATGCGCGGCCTGGTTCGGTTTCTCGATGAAGAGATTCCTTATCTGGATATCCCCGGCGCTCCATTCCATGAAGACCCCCTGAATCCCTTGAGCAAAGCCGCCAAGGATTTCCTGGCGAGCCATGCTCCCGGAGACGTCCCTATTAAGTGGTGGCACCGTGACGATCGGTACGCGGAACGACTTGCCCCTGGCACGAAATTCGCCGACATCATTGGAGAAATCGACCCCGCCAAACTCGCCGGTGGCGTTAGCATGTCCACCGAAGAAGCATTGCATTTTGGTTTGATCCCACGAATGCACCGAGGCCTATTCGCAATTAACGAATTGCCGGAGCTGGATGAATTGGTCCAAGTCGGATTGTTCAACATCCTGGAGGAGCGCGACGTGCAAATCCGTGGCTATCCTGTCCGATTCGAAATCGACGTGATGATCCTGTTCTCCGCCAACCCTTCGACGTTCAACCGCAGCGGCAAGGTGATTCCTCAGCTCAAAGATCGAATTGGAAGTCTGATCCAAACGCACTATCCGACCGAGCGCGATCACGGCATTCAAATCATGGAGCAAGAAGCCAACATCGACCTAGATGGCGACTACCCCGTTCGCGTCCCGTTTTTTATGAAAGAGATTTGCGAGCAGATTACAATTCAGGCTCGGAAATCCAAATACGTTGATCAACAGTCTGGAGTCAGCGCACGATTTAGTTTGGCCAATTATCGCACGATGGTTTCGAGTGCGCGACACCGCGGGGTGCTGCTGGGTGAATCGCCGGCCGTGCCGCGTATCAGCGACCTGGGCCACCTCTACGCTTCCTCATTAGGCAAGCTCGAATTGGACTTGATGGGCAGCCACCAGATGTCGGAAAAGCAGGTCCTCGACAGCATCATTGCAGAAGCGATACAAATCGTGTTTGAGGAATACGTGACCCAACATGGCCTCGACGAGATCGCTGAGATTTTTGGAAAGGGTGTCAAAATCGAGGTCGGCGACATGATGCCTTCCGCCAACTATGCCGAACGACTGAAGCGGGTCCCACCAGCTTGGGAAAAAGCTTTTGAGATCAACGCGTCGGACAATGAAGCCGTCCGCGCATCCTGCGTCGAGTTCATTTTGGCTGGACTTTATGCTCTGGACAGAATTTCACGCAGTCAATCGCATGGCCACTCGTCCTACGAAACGTAACAGATCGACGTTTCTCGATTGGACCAACCCGCAGCACTCACCGTACCCCAAACCATTGCCATGTCTGATCCAAAAAAAATAGGCGGCGTTGTCCAGACGTACATGAAGTACGATCCGGTCAAATTCCCCAGTCCAACACAACCGCCGCCAGATTTCGTGTCTCCCATGATGGAGCAGATGCTGGCGCACGGCAGCATGAGACAACTGACTGAGGAAGAGATGGCCCGCGCGGTCAAGCTCGATCCGGAGCAGTTCAAGAATCTCGGGCCCAGTCTCGACATGATGCAGAAACTGCTGGAGGAGCGGAAACAAAAAATCCTGGAGAGATATGAGACGCAGACAGTAGAACGGAAAGCCCGCAAGCACTTTCATGGACTGGCTAAGAACGGCCCGGCCCCCGAAGGCGAACTGAAGGACTTCTTTCAGGAAGCGGTCTCGCAGGAACAACTCTACGACCTCGAGCGATTGTACTATTCCGTAGGTGACGACGCGGATCCGCTGGCTCAGCATTTGGCTCAGCTGATCAGTCGGCTGGCCACGAAATATGAGATCGATCAGCTCGCCGCCAACTATCAATTCACCGGGCGTGACTCGATGACGATCCCTCAAGCTTTGGAGATCAAGGAAGAGCTGGAGTCCATCGACGAGTTGCTAAAACAAATCGAAGAGGCTCGCGACACCGCTCAGATCGCCATCCTCGACATGGAAAAACTTGGCGAATTCATGGACGAAAAAACCATGCACTCGCTCGAAGAAATGCAACGGAACATCGAGAACTACGTCAAAGAAGCCGCCGAGCGTCAGGGGATCGACAAAAAGGACGGCAAGTTCCAGCTGACGCCAAACGCCTACCGAGTCTTTCAAGGAAAACTACTGGGCAAGATCTTTAGTGATCTCAAGGCCTCGAAAACCGGACGCCACGAGGGCCACGTCGTGGGCGAGGGCGCCGTCGAACTGCAGGCGACCAAGCCCTACGAGTTCGGCGATTCCTTGACTCAAATGGACATCCCCCAGACGTTCATCAACGCGATGCTGCGTAGCGGTTGCACACTGCCCATTCGCTTGAAATCAGAAGACATTGAGATTCACAAGACTCGCAACAATCCAAAATCAGCCACCGTCGTGATCATGGATATGAGTGGCTCGATGCGTTACGACGGCCAGTACATCAACGTCAAGCGAATGGCGTTGGCGATGGAAGGCTTGATCCGGAGCGAGTATCCTGGGGATTTTATTAACTTCATCGAAATGTACACGTTTGGAAAAGTTCGTCGGTCGGGCGAGATCATCGACATGATGCCCAAGAACGTGACGATCCACGATCCAAGAGTCCAACTCAAAGTCGACATGAGCCGGGAAGAAGTCAGCGAGCACATGGTGCACCAGCACTTCACCAACATCCAGCATTCACTCCGATTGGCTCGGCAACTGTTAGCTTCGCAAGACACGCCGAATCGACAGGTCGTGCTGATTACTGACGGCTTGCCAACGGCTCATTTCGAAGACAACATGCTCTACATGCTGTACCCGCCCCATCCGCGGACCGAAGAAATGACCATGCGGGAAGGTGCGATGTGCGATCAGGAAGGTATCACGATCAACACGTTCTTGGTCCCCAGCTGGTCTCAATCAGAAGAGGACATCAAATTCGCTCATCGGCTCAGCGAACAAACCAAAGGCCGCGTGTTCTTCACCGCCGGCGGAGACCTTGATCGGTTCGTGGTCTGGGATTACCTCAATCGAAAACGTGAGATCCTGGGATAGTGAATGAGCCGCAACGCTCGATCGAATGGTATTACTTTAAAGATCTTCAATCGCACGACATCAAAGATAATCTGCTCTCTTTTCCCGCAAATTCGGACGACTGCGGTTAACCATTGGATCCAGCTCACTCCGAACTTGTGGGGAGAAGGATTGGGGATGGGCGGCAACGCGTTCATTGACCGATTACGCATGACGATACGATGTTCAATGTTTAGTCGTCCGGCATCGATGATATAAGCAAAGCGCAGGAGGCAAGGCCTGCAATCATGGACGACGAGAAACCCACAATGGCTCTTCCTCGCTTGCGGGCTTGTTGATTTAATCAACGCCGGCACATCCAACCGCTAAAATTCAAACTCAGGCAACGCCAACGTCTCGTCGTTGGCGGTGACTTTCATCCAATAGAACGCCCGATCATCGACGACGTCTTCGACCGGTATGAAAAAAGGGCTGATGGAAGCGGTTTGCTCTTTGTTCATCTTGGTGGATTCAGCCGGTTTATGTTTCGATACGATCAACAAGTAATAGTTGTCATCGGCTCCGCGTTGGGCATCAATCGTAACGTCAAATTGCCCATTCGCATCGGCTCGCACGACCGCGCCGCCCAATTGATAGATTCGATCGACCGCATCGTTACCTAACGCTTGGAACGATTGGGGACTGACCGACTCGCCCGAGCCTCGAACATCCGGTTTCTTATCATGCGGAAGCAGCAGCACGACGGCCCCCTCGTCACTGAGCAGACTCCCATTTTCACGATAGACGACGCTTCCAGTCACACGACAAGCCAGTGTTTGATTGAGGCCGCTGTTCTGATTTGAGGTTAGGTTTCCAACCATCAAACCGAACACGAAAAAAGAAGTCGCCATGATCCCCAACAACGCAGCTTGGCAGTAGACGATCCATCGCGGAATCTCGACCAACTCCTTCCAGGCAGACATCCGCGAACTGGGGTTGGTGGCTGAATCCACAAGCTGTCTCGTTGGCTGAGAATTTACTGGATTCGTTTGAGGCATGGGCTTCTGTGACATGGTGTCCTGATGAAAACTGATGAGCTGCGACAAATGGGCGATTAATCCGGCCTGCGGTTTCAACCTGACCGCCGCAAATCTAGCTTATGAAAAAATGACTAATTCATTATGATTGCACTATACTGGTACTGGGCCACAAGCAAAAGGTTTTGTCAATCTCGGCAAAATCATAGGGAGCAACTATATGACCGAACAAAAAATGCCTCGTTCGCACCGTTTCAGCCTCATTTCCGCCCCGAATTCACTGCATTTTGGCCGGCCAAAAATCGAACCGACTCAAACGACCGACGCTTACCAACGCCCTAACCAATCGTGGCTATTGGGCTTGTTGGCTGTCGTTGTTTGCACATTCGGTTGGCCTTTCGTCAGCGCCGCCCAATCCGGTCGACCAATCGTGCTGACGGCGGACACGGGTGTTCAATTCGAAGGCTATCGATTTTCAACTAAAACATATAGCGTGTCTAATGTCTCGCCCGGCTCGATCCTGC
>JBLINZ010000305.1:0-7745 GCA_047639375.1 Mariniblastus sp.
GTGGGATGCGGTCATTATTTGGGTGGGTGCCAGATTGGGCTCAGGCGAGACGTCCTGGACAACGACGGGACGATCTATCGGCGTAGCAATGGAGGTTGCATCCTCAGGCTCTGACTCGCACCCAGCGATGAACGAGAGGGCAAAGATCAGTGCAAGGCTGGCGGCAAACGTTTTCATTTGGTGTCTTAAAAAAATAGCAGGCAATTTCTGAAGTGAACGTCGCGAGCAATATAGCATGATTTTTTAGGGTAGCCATCGCGTCCGACCGAATTGGTCATTCACTTTTTTCGAAGTTCGCGTCGTTGCCACAATTTAAATAGCGTGGCTGATTTTAGTAGTCGAATCTCTTCGGCGGAATTACGCTGTGACGTCCAGTGATAACGTGATTCCAGCAACTTTGGTGAGAAAACGGTTGCGAAAATTGCTCGCTCGATGTGACCTGGCGCGGATTGGCCAACGGATCCGGAGGCGGCCAGATACCAAGGCGAAGCAACTCGATTGCGAGGGTAAATGTAACCTGCTTTACCACCCGTCGGATTCAAGAAATGGTCCGTGAGACTGTTCGAGTATCCGACAATCAACGTTGTTGAGCATCCAAACGTCTGACCGGCTTCCCAGACGTAGACGAGATCTTCGAGAATCGATTCCGCGTCTTCAATCTGCGGGCCTGGAAAAACCGGATGGCCTAATTTTATGACTGCTTGGCCATCGTTCATTGCGTTGACGCTGTGAAAAAAGTACGGCCGGTTTTCAAGCAAGATGCAATCGTTCTCGGTTTCGAAAAGTGAGAGTGAAGCCGTGATGATCCTGCGAAACACGCCGATCGTTTCAGTGTAGTCGGTCTTGTTGTCAAGTTTTTGAAGCTCTTCCAAAGACCTGACTGCGGCTGTCAAGGTTGCCAAGTCACGAAAGTTGTTTCGCCAATTTCCAGATTCGATTCGTTGGGCAGCCAATTCTGGGACCCGCCGTTCATTGACCAGCCACCGTGTGTTTCTCCCTGGTTTGAACGGAGCGTTCTGCGCTGAGTCGGTATCGAGGGGGCGTCGGAAATCGCCAAGGAATTTTCGTTTCAACGATGGAATGGAGGCCTCAAGAAATTGCTTGGCCAACCTGATTCTTGGGTCAAGGATGCTGCCACGATCAATGCGAACTTGTTCCAGCAACAATCGGCTGGCATTGAGATAGGTCCAATTGATTTGGTTCGTCAGTGACGAATCATTAGCGGTAGTCAGCCATTGGGGATTTCGCTTTGAGGCTGTCAAAATTGCAGTGGCATATTGTTCAATTTGATTGGAGTAGTATCGGTCTCGAGTGATTCGGTAGAGATCATGATAGGTCGCGATGTTGTCATGCAGGACCCCATCCAGTAATTCGTTGGGATTGAGAGGTGGAGCATCGTGCGCAGTCGTCAACACCTGGAAGAGTTCATCTCCCGTGAGACCTGGCCCGAATCGGAATCGAACGTCTTCTCGACCCTGGATCCAATTCAATCCGAATCCGGCTTGCATTGATCGCTTGATCGATTTGAGTTGGAGGTGGTTGGCAATGGATCCGAATGGATAGACCCACCCCTGATGATCGTTGGCTTGAGGCGATAGCTTGAGTTGCAGATCGTGTGGGAATCCGTCGGGCAACCGCACGGCTGTTTTCCACCGCTCGGGCAAGGCTTGAACAGCGTCGCGATCGGAATAGTAGTCGCCAAATCTTGGCCCCTCATATACGGCGGGTTGCCAAGCCGGTTGGAGCGGTGGGGCCGAGCCGGCCGGTTTGACCTGATCGGGTGGCGGTTCGAATCCACGAGGCCGGTACAGGCCCAAACGATCCATCACATGTTGAGCCACTAGCCGGCCCAGTCCATACGCCGGGGCGCCGGCGAAATGGATGTCGTCGCTTTTCCACCAGGCTTGGTACACGCTCATCCGACCCTCGTAAACGAACTGCCATTGGTCGCAAACCGTGATTTCTGGGAACTGGGCAACGATCTCGGCGGCCCAAGGATTGTAGGAATCCCGCATTGCACTGGGCGTTCGTCCTGGCATCATCGGGTCCACAGCGGCTTTTCCGCCGTTTATTCCAAGCGGAACCGGGCATGTTGTCACCCAGACCAATTTGGCGTTCGTCGCCTTAAGTTTGCCGATGATGAGTCGCAAACTTGCTTGGTAGTCTCGTTTGGAATGACTCACGTCCCAATGTCCAAAATTGAAACTAATGATGTCCCATTGCTTTCCAGGTTTCTCGAAATCGCCGAGCCATGAGTCAATCTTCGCGACGGCGTCGACCGCCGATCCGCAATTTACAGGTGGATGGTGCGCGTTGATCTTGCCCGCGTGTAGATCCTTGATCGCTTTGCCATAGTTTGACGAAATGGAGTCGCCAATACAGAGATATCGAGGAAGCTCGGGGTTGTCGACATTAAATCCGAACGCGAAGGCGTCATTCTGAGGAATATCGTCTTGCCCGGTCGCTGAATTAGGTTTCAGATGCGTGGTGACCTGGCCGTTAGCTGAATTCGCATATGCGAGAATGAAACACGCAAGCATGGCGGCACAAAACCAGTATTTCAAACTCGTTTGTTGCATAGCTGTCTCTAACACCAACCAATGAACTTCGTTAGAATTGTTGATTTGTCACACGGCCGAATCAAAACTTGCACGGACGCTATCAATGTTCCACCGAGTCAACGTGGCATCGCATGACACGTTCGCGTTGCGAGCAAGTTAGCCATGCTCGACATTGTATCGGAATGAAACGCGAGTCGGCCAGCCACCTAAGCTTAATCGTGTTCGCCGTTTAATCAAACAAAGCAAATCAACGCTGCTGCTTCCTAGGCTAACGAAAATTTCACCATGACTCGAAACGCGTCCAACTCTTCAAGTCTTCTGAACATCCAAGTTGCCGACATTTATCGAGGAACCAAGAAGGTCTTCGATCAACTTTGCTTGACAATTCCTGTGGGACGGAACACCGCGATCGTTGGCCCCAATGGAGCCGGAAAAACCACACTTTTGAAAGTTCTCGCTCGCGAACTCTACGCGACCGGCGGCTCAGTAGAGATTTACGGCCAACAACGTTGGAATGTTTGGGAGTTGAGAAAACGGCTTGGTGTCGTATCCGCTGACCTGCAACGAAATTACTCTCCGGCCGCTGAAGGACAATCGGTCGTGCTGTCGGGGTTCTATGCCAGTATTAATACTTTTGGGCATCAAGTGTTTACGGGGGTAGAAATGGAGTTGGCCGAACGACTTTCCCATGAACTGGGAATTGCTCATTTAGCGAAAACGCCGTTTTCTAGAATGTCCACGGGCGAGCAGCGTCGGCATTTATTGGCACGAGCTTTGGTCAATGAACCGGATTCATTGATTCTCGACGAACCGACTGCTGGCCTGGATTTGACCGCGCAATTTCAGTATCTCCAGACGATTCGACAGCTAATGCAGACGGGCACCACGGTGGTCTTGGTTACTCATTTGATTCACGAGATTCCTCCCGAGATCGAGCATGTCATTCTTCTGAAAGAAGGACGAGTGATCGTGGATGCCCCGAAAAAATCGTCGTTGACGAACGCCCAATTGTCGGACGTATTCGGGGTCGGCGTCCAAGTTAGTTTTGATGGCCGATTTTTTCATGCCAGTCCCGTGGACGATTAACAACGGAATCTGGTTTCGTTTGGTGGATCACGGTAACTTGGCGTGTCCGGCTCACGTGGCAATAATAGCCGGGTACCAATTTCTTCCACGTCTGGACGACCCATGGCATCGCAAATTTCGAAACTCACCCGTCGGCAAATTTTAGGTGTCTTGACCGCGTCGGGAATTGGCACTGAGTTCTTTCGTCGCTCGGCTGCTTCGTTGATCTCCACCACGGACGAGTTCTCGGTGGATTCGATCAAGCAAGCTGAATGGATCACGGGCTTGGAATTGACTGACGAACAGCGGGAGGAGATCCTCTCAAAAGTCGCGGATCGCGGGCGGCAACTTGAAGGGCTCCGCGAAACCAGCTTGAGTTACGACGTACCGATGGCGATTGAGTTTGCCCCGACGTCAGGAATTCCTCAGCTAGCGCAGCTTAAACGTGTGGCGGTTCCGATGGAGCCTGAAGAGATTGTGCTACCGGGCAGCGATGAAGAAATTGCGTTTCTGTCGGTCAGCCAGCTTTCCAATTTGATCCGCACGAAATTATTAACCAGCATGAGGCTCACGAGCATTTATCTGGACCGCTTGAAAAAATATGGAGGGATGCTTCGCTGTGTCGTCAACCTGACCGAGGAACTGGCGATCAAGCAGGCGACACGCGCCGATGAAGAAATTGCTACCGGTCTCTATCGAGGGGCGTTGCATGGCATTCCTTGGGGAGCCAAGGATTTGATCGCGGTGGAGGGCTATCCGACCACGTGGGGTATTCCGCATCATGAAAACCGGGAACTTCCAAACACAGCGACGGTGGCGCGACGATTGGCAGAAGCAGGTGCGGTGCTGGTCGCCAAGCTTTCGCTCGGGGCGTTGGCCCAAGGCGACCAGTGGTTTGGTGGAAAGACTCGTTCGCCTTGGAACCCGCGTATTGGAGCCCATGGTTCTTCGGCGGGATCTGCCTCCGCGACCGTTGCCGGTTTGGTAGGGTTTTCGCTTGGTTCCGAAACGTTAGGCAGTATTTTGTCGCCCGCGATTCGTTGTGGCGCGTCTGCGTTGCGGCCCACGTTTGGCCGAGTTAGTCGAGACGGTTGTATGCCACTGTCATGGTCGATGGACAAGATCGGCCCCATTTGTCGGTCCATCGAAGACTGTGCTTTAGTGTTCGATGCGATCCACGGCGCCGACGGGAAGGATTCAACCGCCGGAAATTATCCGTTCCAATGGCCATCTCGCGCCGAGATCGCAGGAACCAAAATCGGGTATGCGAAACGCGGATCTGAAAGTGTAGACGAACGAGAAGATCTCAGCCTGTTGCGGTCGCTTGGGTGTGAACTGGTGGAAATTGAATTGCCAAAAAACATTCCCTTCGGTGCCTTGTTCAGTATCATTGATGTCGAAGCTGCCTCCGTTTTTGACGATTTGCTTCGCGCTGGTCACACCGAAGGATTCAACAGCTGGGACGAAAGTTTTCGCTCAGCCCAGTATGTGTCAGCCGTCGATTATGTGCGGATCCAGCGTTACCGCACGTTGTTGATGCAGCAGTTTGAAGCATCGATCACTGGCGTTGATTTCTTCGTCAACATGCGTGATTTGGTTTACACCAATTTTACGGGTCACCCTTCGGTGGTCTTACCGATCGGATACCGGGATCGTGAAGACAGTCGGTCTCCTCGGCCGATCGTGTTGAGCGGGCACTTGAATGATGACGAGCGCTTACTGAAATTAGCGAATCAGGTTCAGGCCTTGATCACGGCCCATGATGATCATCCAAGTCTCGATCCGTGGCTCGAGAAATTTGCCTCGGAAACGTTGGACTAGCGGGCATCATCGCCGCGTATCGCATCGACCAAAACGGCTGATGACCGACGTCTTGAGAGCGCAGCAAAAAGCACCGCTTGACGACCAAGCAGTGCTTTTTACAAGAGTCTTGCAAGACTCAATAGCGAACTATTTCAGGCCTCAGCCGCCGTCTTGCGATTTGCTACCATTGGCTGGCACGAGATGAGCTAACGCGGTTTAACGTCGTTGCCTGGTCGGCAAAATCCAATCGCTTCGAGCGATTTGTAGACTTCATCCAGCGTCTTTTCACCAAAATTGGAAATGCTTAGCAATTCCGCACGTGTCGTGTTGAGCAAATCTCGAACGTTAAAGATCCCTTTTTCCTCAAGACAGTTGGTCGTGCGAACCGTCAAGCCGATTTCAGCGGTGCTTAGATCGAGTTTTTCTCTTAGATTTCGTGTTTCTTCCTCAGCTGCACTCAGCGGAATTCTTGTTCTCGCCATGGGGTCCCTCCCTAAAATGTTATGTTGGTAATTGAGACATTGTCACGGGTAACGCAGCACAAAGAAAACAAAACCTGACATCATGCCAATCGCCAAATCTGGCTTTTGCGTTCCTCGTGCTTGTCTCGGCTGGGACAAAATATAACATAACGTTCTGATTAATCGAGCAGCCCACACAAAAACGCGGCTGAACACACGCCCGATGCTAGCACCTTGGCATTGCCAAAAGGATTAAGTGACTATGCCCAACGTGACCACGGATGAAATTCTCGCCCCGCTGAATGAGCAACAGCGATTGGCAGTCGCGCAGCTCGAAGGCCCGCTTCTAATTTTGGCTGGTCCCGGTAGCGGCAAGACGCGTGTGATCACTCATCGGATTGCCAACATGATCGCCCACGGAATCGCTTCGCAAAGCATCGTTGCGCTGACGTTTACGAACAAAGCGGCCGACGAGATGAAGTCTCGCTTGAAAAAACTGGCTCCCGACAACCACACGTGGACCGGGACGTTTCACAAGTTTTGCTCCAAGCTATTGCGGCGTCACGCACCGCTCATTGGGTTGGAACCGAATTTTTCGATCTATGACATGACGGACTCCAAAAAGGTCATCAAGCAAGCCATTGAAAATTCGGACGTCGACCTAAAGCATTATTCAGCGGATAAGCTTGCCAGCCAGATTAGTAATGTCAAGAACAACGGCGTGACGTCAGAACACTTCCAGCCACGCCCGGGGCATGCCCTGGATGCGATTCTCGGCAAAGTGTATCCCGAGTACCAACGGCTTTTGAAAATGGCAAATGGCGTTGATTTTGATGACTTGCTGCTCCACGCAGTGGATCTTTTGCGGCAGTCGCCTGAGCTGCGTGAGACGCTCGACCATGCGTTCACCTACATGATGGTGGATGAATACCAAGACACCAACCTGACACAGTACCAGCTGATTCGACTCCTAAATCATTCCGTTCAGAATCTGGCCGTTACCGGCGACCCTGACCAATCAATTTACGGCTGGCGCGGGGCCAACATCAGCAATATCCTGGAATTCGAGAAGGATTATCCGCAACTCAATGTTGTTCGTCTGGAGCAAAATTATCGTAGCTCAAAGTCCATCTTGCGGGTGGCTGATCAACTGATTGGCAACAACGTACGACGAAAAAAGAAAGAGTTACGAACCGACAATGATGAGGGCAATCCAGTTCGACTGGTAACATTCCCGTCTCCAAAAGACGAATCGATTGATATTGCCGACTCCATCGCGTTGGCGATTCAGCGAGGCGAGTTGCGCCCCCGTGATGTGGCGATTCTCTATCGCGCTAACTGGCTTTCTCGTTCACTCGAGCATTCACTCCGCTCCGTAGGGATTCCCTACCAGATCGTGAATGGCCATGAATTTTATCAACGCAAAGAGATCAAGGATTTGATCGGCTATTTGCATTTGTTGAATAACCCTCGAGACAATGTCGCGTTTGAACGAGTCGTCAACACGCCGTCTCGCAAGATCGGCAACGTCACGCTGGGTCGACTGCGTCGGTTTTCCCAAGAGCACAATATCTCGATGTTGGATGCGGCTCGTGAGTGCGATCAGATCGATACGATTTCCAAGGCTCCGTCGTCCAAGATTCGTCAGTTCGTCGCGCTCTATGATCGGCTGTCTTACCTCCCGACAGAAAGTGTCGAGTTCATTGTTCGAAGTGTGTTGGAAGAAACGAAGTATCGCGAATGGCTAACGGACGACGGCAGCGAAGAAGGATTCGAACGAGCCAATAACGTCGATGAATTGGTGGTCGCTTGTTCGGAGTTCGATCGAGATTTTGCAGATGGGGGTGGCTTGGAG
>JBLINZ010000306.1:0-7701 GCA_047639375.1 Mariniblastus sp.
GCCACTGCTTCATGGCCGTTTCTTCCTGTTGGTTCTGGCTGGGAAAGTGGTGGGGTGGTTGTCGCATTCCGAGGCGATGTGGTTTGGGTGTCAGTCTTGCCCGGAAGCAGCGTTGGCGTCGGCAAAGCGTGACGTAAAGTTCGTCAGAGCGAAGCGACTTGAGGAGCTCAGTCGCCTTGTCGTCGTTGACGGCATACGTGCTCGAGGTCGCCATGCAGCGGAATCCGGCGGCGGTTCGATAGAGCCTCAGGCCAAGATAGGGTGAGGCCTCACAGAGTTGCTCGATTTTTTTGATCAGGTCGGAGCCAGGTGGTTTGGGTGGAGTCGCTGGTTTTTTCTTGCTGAAGAATGAAAATAATCCGCCGCCACTTTTGGCCTTCGGTTTGCCTTGGGGCAGATCAATGTCAGCGAATAGAACTTGGGTCGTGTTGAGTACAATCGCGCCGTAGTGAACTCGGCTGAGGACTGTGACAAGCTCGTCGTCTTGAGTGAATCGCTCGATGACTTCTTCGCGAAACGGAAGCTGTCGATAGCTATAATCGAGCGGCTGATTATTGTTCATCATGGAGGCCGCATGTTGGGCCCGCTCGTTGGCCACGCGCAAGGCGTCGGCCGTACTTTCGTTGGAGTAACCAACGCACTTGACGAATTTTACTTTTTCGCCGTTGGCCGGGATCGCTTCCGATCGTGCCCAGAAATTATAGAATTCCATTGTCTATCCATCCGGTTGGTCATTGTTCGACGCTCGTGTTCCGTGGACTTATCTTGTGGGGTGTTGAGTCGTTTGTCCATTCCCCGCTGCGCGACTCGATGGGTTGGGTGAATGGCGTAGCCCGATTCGTCAGCGAGTTGAGTACGGGAATCAACAAGTCCGTTAGCGAGGAAGAGCCCTCGCTGGCGTCTAGGCCTTTAAGGGGTAATCGCCACGCCTACCAACGCTCTGCGTTTGGGACTGTCGCCTGCCGGTTAATTGTTAAACGGTCTGTCGTCTCACATCATAAATCAGCAAGTGGTGATGCTTTGGGGGGTCATTTCGCCTTCGGCTCATCTGAAAAAATCTCAGGCCTCGTCGGGTGCCCATCCCGTGCGAACTCGATTTGCGCGGTGACGTGATAGGCAAATACGTTACTTGCGGTAGATTTCGAGGTAAGCCTCGACCATGCTGGAGACCTGGAAGTTCTGGCGAACAAAGTCCCGGCCTTGATTGGCCAGTTTGTGTTTTGAGTCGGGTTTTTCGATCATGAATTTGGTCCATCTGGCGAACTCGTCGCGGGCGCCGAAATTCACGGCGAATCCAGTTTCTTGGTGATGGATAATTTCCTTTGTCCCTTGCCCAAAAACTGAAATCGCTGGAACGCCCTGCCCCATTGCGGTCAGTAAGACGCCTGAGACGGGATCGCGTAAATGCGAATGCCAATAAAAATCCAGTCCAGCGATGACTCGCTCGGCTGACTTGGGGTGCCCTAGAAAGTGAATGTGCGACTTGGATTCGGTTAGCGCCGCAAAGCGTTTTAACGGCTGGAGTTGGGTCCCCTCGCCAACCATCACAAAATGGAAGTCTTCACGAATGCACGTCAAGAGGTCGGTGGCCCAGATCAAATCCTTGAGCCGTGTGCGATGTTGAAGCGGGGCAACGGCTCCCGCGAGGAACGTTGTCTCGGGCAGGCCCAAGGCGTCAAGCATTTCCTGTCTGGCTTGGGCGCGGTCAATCACCGGCGTGGGCGTTGAATTGGGAATGACTTGAATGCGAGATTCTTCGTAGCCGTTATCCACGAGGTGTTGTTTAGCCGATTCGTGGGGCACGATCATGCGTTCCACGCGATCGTTCATTCGGTTTTCGATCAGCTGACGGGTTAAGCGTTTTTCTGGTTGCAGGAATAGTTCGGTGCTGAGTAAGCGGAACGGCGGCAATGGCGAAAGCAACGGGGCGTCTGCGGTTGCCAGCAGCGTCAACAGTTCTGCTTGTCCGCACCACGTATGCACAATCTCTGGCGCCAGCGTTTGGATCAGACGGCGAAGTTGTTTCACGACGAAAAAGCCATCGCGCATCGTGTGTAGTGGAGTCGTGTCATCGCCATTGAGAAAATGGATCTTGATTCCGGCGTCTGTCCATTCGGTGGGTTGCCCCGTGCGTTGTCCCAGCACCGCGACGTGGATTTCGTGGCCTGCTTCAGTCAGCGCGTCGGCCAGCAGTTTGAGTTGCTGGGCCGCGCCAAGCGAGAACAGCGTCTCGGCAACAAACAGAATGCGATGGCTCAATAGTTTCTCGAACGAATAGTCTGGTGGGTTGATTCAATGATGTGTCTCAGGGTCCTGGTCGTCGTGTTGAGCCGCCTCATCGCCGCTCGCAAGTTTAACCAACGGAGCGAGGTGCGCTTCAACGGAGTCCTTGATATCATACGCGGATCTAGCGGCCTTCAAAGCCTCCCGGCCCAATCGATCGCGTAAATCTTGATTGCCCAAGGCCAGGATCAGGGCATCAGCCAAGGCGGCGGGGTTGCTTGGCTCGACGACCAAGCCGCTAACATTGTTCTCAATAATGGTTGGGCTGGCTCCCGGCGAGGTGACGACAGGGCAAACACCGTGGGTCAGGGCTCTGGCGAGAAATCCACAGGCTTCTTGGGAGCGAAATGGATGGACATAGACGTCGGCGGCTTGGAACGCGTCGGTCAAATCGTCAAAACTGCCTGGCATGACGATCGAATGAATCATGTGTTGCTCGAGCAGGTTGTCCCAGATGTCACGACTCTTTTTCCCCTCGCTGAGAATCCACAAGCGGGCTTTGGGGAACCGCTTGAGAACTTTGGCCCAGGCATCCAGTAAGTCAAACATGCCTTGGTCGCCATTGAGCGGGGCGCCGCACACGACCAATGGCTGGGACGCGTCAACCATCAAGACCGGATGAGCATCTGCGATTGCGACTCTGGCGGTGCCGTGTAGAGCGGGCGTCCGGGCATGCTCAGGGGTGACTTCAATTCCCTCCCGGACTACCGAGATGTTGTGGCGAGAGACCGACGGGTGCCGTGCGAGACGTTCGGCGGTCCATTCGGATTCAACGAGTACTTGGCTGGCGCTATTGAGCGAAAAAATCTGGCGGACGGTGAGGTCTGGCAGATGGTCTTGGTGCCCAAGTTGCATGTGACTGATCCGGATTACGATTGGAATTATGCCGGCGAACGACTTGGTGACAGACCAAGCTTCATCATCTAGTCCAAAGACAATGATTCCGTCGAGGCTCGATTCCGATAGTTCACGATTGAGCGTTCGCAAGTACCGAAACGATCCCCAGGGTCCAGTGGTTGGGCGATTGATTCGATGAACTAGAAATTCTTGGAATTGGAAATGTGTTGGCCAGGTCCTCTCCCACCGCACTGTCATGACCTTCACGTCGTGACCTTGTTTTTTGATCTCGGAGGCTAAGTCGGCGACCGCAAATTCCGCGGGGCTGGAGTAAGGCCAGAATCGCCTAGTAACGACGGCCAGATTCAATCTGCGGTTCGGAATTGAATCGTGTGCCTCAACGGACGGAGGGTCGTTGGGCTGAAGTGAGTTTTCTATCGGAGCCGAATTCAATTAGTCGTTTCCTTCTCTCGGTGGGCGCAACGTTCTGTTGAATCAGGTGGCCGTTGGCTCCGAGCCTATCGCTTGAGAGCTGGGGCCATGGTTGAGACTAGCCGGGAATGCTAGGCAGGTCGGCGGGTTCGAGGCAAGCGAGATAAGGCAAGTTGCGGTATTCGTCGTTGAAGTCGAGTCCGTAGCCGACAACAAATTCGTCGGGAATATCAAACGCGACAAACTCGGGCCGCCAGTCGACCAATTGACGATCTGTCTTGAGCAATAAGACGGCGGATTTGAGGCTGGTCGGGCCGAGGTCTTTCATTAGTTGAGTGACTTCTTCGAGCGTATTGCCGGTGTCGAAAATATCGTCGATTAGCAACACGTCTCGACCCGCGATGTCGAGCATCATTTCGGCGTTGATGGTCAGGGCCCCTCGCTCAGTGCCTTGGTAGCTACTGGTTTGGACCACGCCGACTCGGAGCGGCATTTCCAGTTTGCGAATCAAGTCGGCCATCAGAATGACGCTGCCGGTCAGCACGCCAACGATCGTGAGCGGCCTATCGCCGTAGGTTTCGTTGATTTCCTTGGCAAGTCGTTCGACGCCTTGGTTGAGCTGTTCTTCGTTAAGCAGAATTTTCACTGGGAGACTCTTGCAAATGGGCTTTTTTGAGAACGCCTATTGTAGTCCTCTGCTCGCGGATGAGTAGATCTGATCTTCAGATTTCAAGGGCTGTTGATTCAGTGAGCCGATAGTCGTCAGGTACCGGGAAATTCGGACAGACCGGGCCGCTTACGCGTCACGGCTCTCCCAAGTTTGAAAAATGGCCCTAATCGCGGGGCCAGCAAGCGGGCCAGCAGTCGGGCCAGCAGGCAGGCCAGCAGGCAGGCCAGCAGGCAGGCCAGCAGGCAGGCCAGCAGGCAAGGGAGGCAGCGGTGATTCGGTCAAAACCCGCTTCAAGCCAGCGTCTGGGGTTCGTCGGCTAATTTATTTCGTGCCATTGACTCGTTCGTGCGTCATTTGGATGGCCCGGATCAAGCCTCGGGCTTTGTTAAGCGTTTCTTCGTATTCGCTGGTCGGGTCGGAGTCAGCCACGATGCCCGCGCCGGCTTGAACGTAGGCGACGTTGTCTTTGATCACCATGGTTCGCAGTGCGATGCAGGTGTCCATATTGTCTGAGTAATCGATGTATCCCACGGCGCCCGCGTAAGGGCCACGGCGGTGGGGTTCAAACTGATCAATAATCTCCATCGCTCGGACTTTGGGCGCTCCGGAAACCGTGCCGGCAGGTAGGCTCGCCATCAACGCGTCGAACGCGTCGGCGTTGGGTTGCAATTGCCCGGTAACGGTGGAGGAAATATGCATCACGTGACTGTACCGTTCGACGACCATTACATCGGGCAATTTGATCGAACCATATTCAGCCACCCGTCCCACG
Source organism: Mariniblastus sp. (assembly GCA_047639375.1). Classification (GTDB taxonomy): domain Bacteria; phylum Planctomycetota; class Planctomycetia; order Pirellulales; family Pirellulaceae; genus Mariniblastus. Next base: position 4,995 of record JBLINZ010000306.1, read on the forward strand.
TCGTTTCGCCCGAGGTCGACTAGCATCACGTGCTCGGCGCGTTCTTTGGCGTCGCCCAGTAATTCTTGTTCGAGGGCCAGGTCTTCTTGAGGCGTGCGGCCACGTTTGCGGGTGCCTGCCAGAGGCCGGACAGTCATTTCGTTGTCGACGACTCGACACATGATTTCCGGTGAACTGCCGACCAACGTGGTTTTGTCGGTGCGGAGGAAGAACATAAACGGACTTGGGTTCATCACGCGAAGGCTACGGTAGATTTCAAATGGATCGCAAGTGATATCGATTTGAAGCCGTTGACTGAGGACGACTTGAAAGATGTCACCAGCTTTGATGTATTCGATGCAATCTAGAACGGCTTGTTCGAATTCTTCTTGCGTAAAGTTAGATTTGAATTCGGGCATGGGGCCTGTAGGCAGATCGGCGTCGGAGCACAACAGGTTGTTCGCTGGGCGGTTGAGCAACTCGATCATTTCGTCAATGCGTCGTCCGGCATCGGCATAGGCAGCGTCAAGATCGTCATGCTGTTTGGTCCAGGCCAGCGCCACGACGGTGATCGTTTTGGTGATGTGATCAAACACGAGCATGCGGTCGTAAAACGCAAACGACATGTCGGGCAAATCTCGATCGTCTTCGGGCGCATTGGGAAGGTCTTCGACGTAGCGGACCACGTCGTAACCGGCGTAGCCGACGGCCCCGCCGGTGAACGGAGGCATGCCTTCGAATTGTGCGACGGAATATTGATTGATTCTGGTCCGAATCTCTTCCAGCGGATTGGCGGATTCAAACGTTTCGACATTTCCGTTGTGGCTGACTGTGACTTGGTTGGCTGACGAGGCTACTTGCAGCTGTGGATCAAACGCGAGAAAACTGTATCGTCCCACGTTTTCGCCACCGACGACTGATTCGAACAGGCAGGCAGTGCCGCCGTTGTCGATTCGCCGGAAAGCGGAAACCGGGGTCAGTGAATCCGAGAGCAGGCGGCGGGTGATTGGGATCGCGTCGTACGAATCCGCGAGTTCACGGAACGTTGATAATTCGGGGAAACAGGCCATTTCGGTAGTCTTCTATACTCTTGTTTGATTCAAAAATCTCGACAAGTCGCGAACTCGGTCCAAGTTCGACCATGGCGGTATCGCGGTCTGTCCAAATTAGTTCTTGGTTAATTAGTTCAGCCAAATTGGCTGTGGCAAGTTCGATATTTGCAATTCAATGTTCACAAATCATGCTGGATTGATTGTAGTTGCCGGCGATTGTGGAAGCTTGCCGTGCGGGAGAATTAGCTTATCACGTCAGGGATGCTTGGGAATTGGGCGGTTGGGGTCGATGAAAGCCGTCGGGGACGCGCTGTGGGGGTTGGTGGTGCCAGCGGAAAGAAGAAACCTTGTTCCGGGTTGTCCTGAGGGATAAAATCAAGTCTCCAACTTCACGAAGGAATGTGAAGGCTGACCCTCAATTAAAAAAATCGGCTTTGGAATTGAGTCGATCCATCAATATATATGAAATGCCAAAAATGCCAAAAGCAAGCAACGTTCCACATTACCGATTTAACCGGTGATGACCTTCTGGCGTTGCATCTGTGTCCGGACTGTGCCAAGCAATACTTGAAGACGGACGAGACGCCAGAAGACGCTTCGGCGATGTCGGGCGTATTGCAAAAGCAGCTCAAGCCGCTGGAGCAGGCTGCTGCCGACTTGAGTGAGCTGGATTCGAAAGAGTGTCCTATCTGTGGGATCTCATTCTTCGAATTCCGTCAAGCGGGGCGTTTGGGCTGTCCACACGATTATGTCTTTTTTGGGAGTGAGCTTGAGCCGCTGTTGGTGAACGTTCATGGTGACAATCAGCACGTGGGTAAACAGCCAAAACGAGGGGTCCGAGATACAGAATCCCAAACCGAATTGATCCGTCTTCGGCGTCAGATGAAAGAAGTCATCGAACGCGAGGAGTACGAGGAAGCCACGAAGCTGCGTGACCAGATCCGTGCCATCGAAGGTGAGGGACAATCGGGTGATTGACCAACAGATCGACCGCAATGATGTTGTGATCAGCAGCCGAATTCGACTTGCGCGAAATATTTCGGACTTTCCTTTTGTCTCGACTTGTTCCGACGATCAACGTCACGAGATCGAATCGACTGTGCGTTCGCAGCTCTCGCAAGTTAATCAGCTGGAGCAGGTTTCGCTGCTGGATTCTTGTCAGCTGGAAACGCTTGAGCGCAAATTTTTGTTGGACTTACAGCAAATCGAACCACCTGTCCTCGATCTCAATTCGACGGCCGTCGTTTCAGATTTGTCTGACGACGTCCGGTTCGATGAAGTGTCCGCTCCCGAAGAATCGTCATCGCTTGATCCCAGCTCGGAAGAGTCGCTGGATTGTTTAGTCGATTCGATGATGGCCGAATTGGAGGCCGTTGATTTCGATTTGCAGCATGACCTCGAGTTTCCGCTAGGCGGGGAGAATGGGGAATCTTGCGTGACGATCAATGAAGAAGATCATTTGCGACTCACGGTGACAAGGAATGATTTGAATCTCGAGGCAGCTTGGGACCAGATCAATGAGTTAGATAATTTAATTGAGCAGCATATCAATTACGCGTTCAGCCCTCGATGGGGTTATTTGACGGCTTGTCCGGCTAACGTAGGAACGGGGATGCGGGTCAGCGTGCTGGTTCATTTGCCTGCCTTGGTTTTGACAGGGCAAGCGGACAAGGTTT
>JBLINZ010000307.1:0-7680 GCA_047639375.1 Mariniblastus sp.
GACACGTCGCCAGCGGGGTTGGACAATAACCCCGAGTTCTATGACGCGAAAATTCTGATCACCGAGATGACCTTCATCGCTCCCGAGCATCGCAAGGAACTGATCCACAAAAATGGACACATGCACCTTGATGATTTTGTGGATCGGCAAGACAAATTCAACAATGAAATCGTGATTGCGGGGCATTTCAGCACGCGCTACAACCGCCACCAAGCGGAAAAAGTCGTGAAGAATCGCATCCCGGAGATGCTGGGCGATCGATTGAAATTGTGGGTCTAGATGACTGACAGCGATAATCCCAAACCGAAAGCCAACGGTCCGAATGCGAGCAGTGACCTGAGGCCAATGGCTTCACCCCAGTTCGCAACGTACTTTCCAAAATTAGGCGACCCTCGATCTGCCTACGTTCACATCCCGTTTTGCCGGCATCGCTGCGGATACTGCAATTTCACGTTGGTTGCAGGCCGAGATTATTTGATTGAGCGGTTTCTGAATACACTCACAATTGAGATCCAATGGCTCGACCAGACTTATGAACTGGACACGCTCTTTCTAGGTGGCGGCACGCCCAGTCACCTCTCGCCAAAGCAGCTTGATCAACTAGCTCAGACACTGAACTCTCGATTCGAATACTCGGACGCGGAAGTCACGGCTGAATGCAACCCAAACGACCTCGACGAATCGACCATGGAGGCATTCGCGAAACTGGGTGTCAATCGAATTAGCCTTGGAGTCCAATCATTTTCTCCCACCAAATTAAAAACGCTAGAACGCGATCATACGCCAGACGACATTCGACGAGCCGTTTCGGTTGCGAAGCAATTTGGGGCCGCCGTTTCCATGGATTTGATTTTCGCCGCTCCGGAGGAATCGGACTCCGAATGGCAGCAGGATTTGGAGATCGCGATATCACTCCAGCCAGATCATGTCTCGACCTATGAATTGACTTACGAAAAAGGCACCCAGTTTTGGAATCGATTGCATCGTGGCAACATCGAGATCTCAGACGAAGACCTTCGTGCCACCATGTACTCTACCGCGATCGAACGACTTGCTGAATCTGGATTCGAACAGTACGAAGTTTCCAGTTTTGCCCAACCGAATTCTCAATGTCAGCACAATCAAGCTTACTGGATTGGCGATCCATTTTTTGCATTCGGTCCAGGCGCAGCACGGCTGATCGACGGACGGCGTGAAACCAACCACCAAAGCACGACACGCTATCTAAAGCTAATCGAATCCAATCAATCACCCGTGGCCGACTCTGAGTTTCTGTCGCCAGAAGAATCGGCCAGAGAGCGATTGGCGATCGGCTTGCGGATGGCGACAGGCGTCGACGAGGTGACGTTCAAGCAACGAACTTCATTCGATGTCGCGGAGCTTTTGAGTGGTTTCGAAACGATGTTGATCGAGAACGACCTGCTCGTCCACGACGCGTCTACTTGGCGACTCACGCAATCCGGACTGATGGTTTGCGATTGGATCGCCAGCAAGATCGTGTGCGGCTAACGGCGAACCACGCCTCAGAAAAGCCAATCGTCGAGCAATGGAAACCCGACGCGTCAGGGCTAGTTGATTTAGTGGGCCGAAGGGCCATAGGGCACCGGGCAGTTTGGAGAGGCCAGGCCGCTTACGCGTCACGGCTCACAATTCAATGCCGCTGCCACTAGCGATCTTTTAGGTACTGCGTAAAGAACTCGCTGGCCACCTGAGCCATCTCATCAAACCAGACTTGGTTGACGGTGAATGGATGGGGTGCGTTTTTGATGACGGTCAGACCAGCTGGGATCCCCAATTCCTTCATGCGTTGACGAAGAACTGCGGCGCGGGTGCTAGGATCGTCTTTTTCTCCTGTGATCAACCAGCAAGGCGGGTCAGTTTTTTCGAGGTGAACGAGTGGTGACGCAAGCCGATAGGTTTCCAAATTTTCGTCGCAGGAGCCACTCAGAAACTGTCTCCAAATTCTTCCGCGATCGGGTGCTGCGGAGATATCCCGAGTCCGTTGCGACAGCAAGTCCGTTTGCCCACCCATTGGCACGACGGCTTGGATCGCACTGCTGAATTCGGCATTCCCACCGTCGCCTTCCAGATCACTAATTCCCGCCGATGTTGCGAGTAGCGCGGCGAGGTGGCCGCCGGCCGAGTGACCGATTGCTCCGATGTGGTCGGCGTCGATACCGTACTCGGTCGCGTTCGCTCGCAAGTATCGAACTGCCGCTTTGCAATCCTGAATCTGCGCAGGAAACGGAGCTTCTCCGCTCAAGCGATAGGAAATCGATGCCGTCACGAAGCCCTGGGCAGCTAGTGCTTGCGCGACTTTGCGATGATTGATCTTACTACCTTTGGCCCAGCCACCGCCGTGTATGCAAACGATTGCAGGCAACTCTCCCCAAGCCGCCTGGGGCCGATAAATGTCCATCTCCAAAGTGCGATCTTCATAGCGTGCGTAGGTCACGTCGAGTTTTTCATCCAGACGATCGAGCGTCGCTTGTGGGATCATGGTCCGTCCCTCGACACGAGGTTTACGTGGCGCTTGACCTGCTGGGCGGGCGTCAAGCCGCATTTCTTCTTGGAACAGCACGGCCATTCCACGCAGCTTGCGGGTGACGTCTCTGTTTCGAACCAGCTTGGATTCGCCAGGATCGTTGGCCAAGTCATACAGCTGGAGACTCGGATTCAAAACGAGTTTCCAGTTTTGCCAACGCACTGCAGCCAAAGCACCATGGCTACCGTGATAGAAGAAAGCGTCGTTGAACTCATGGCGTTTGATGATCGAATCCCACTCGACTCCTGGAGTCCAGCGCCGCCGCAACGGGACCGTAGCATTCAGTGATTTCTTCAATCCTGGCGCCGGCACAGCCTTGGTTTGCCCCTTCAATAACGGGCTGATATCGCGTCCGTCGATCACTCGACCTTGAGGCACTTCAATTCCAGCGAACGTGGCCAATGTCGGGAACCAATCCATCGCACGAACGACTTCGGCAGACGTACCGTCGGCTTGGACACCAACTCCCGGTCCCCAAGCGATCGCCGGCACACGCATTCCGCCCTCGTACGTTGACAACTTCCGGCCCTGGATCTTTTGCTCCGGCGTCCGCCCCGGCCCTCGGCCGTTGTCTGAAGCGTAAATCACAATGGTGTTGTCATCGATCTCAAGCCGTTTCAACGAATCAAAAATTCGCCCCACGTTGTGATCGAGTTCTTGAATCGCATCGCCGTATTCTCCCCAATTCGAACTGCCTTTGAATTTATCGCCAACACCGAGTGGATTGTGAAGCATCGTATGCGGGAGATAAAGAAAAAACGGTCCCGCCTTGTTCTTTTCAATGAACTCGATCGCTTCATCGGTGTAGAGCCGAGTCAATTCAGCAGGATCGGCTGGACGTTTAACAACGTCGCCGTTACGCATCAGAGGCACGCCGCCCTGGTCCTCAAAGTAAACGACTTCGACGGGATCGAGATTGTGGAGCAAGCCAAAGTAATGATCAAACCCCTGTCGGTTGGGCAAGAAAGACTCGTGAAACCCAAGATGCCATTTGCCGATGCAGGCGGTCGCGTAGCCATTGCTTTTCATCAATTCGGCAATCGTCAGTTCGTCAGGATGAATGCCTGATTGCGAATCGGCGCGATGGACCCAAACCTCATTCCCAACTCGTCGCGGGTAACACCCTGTCAACAAGCCCGCCCGAGATGGGCTGCAGATTGGAGCGGCCGCGTAGTAGTCTGAAAAACGAAGCCCCTCCCGCGCCATCGCGTCGATGCGCGGCGTCTTGATTTCAGTCGCACCGTAGCATCCAAGGTCATAATATCCTTGGTCATCGACGAAGATGAACACGATATTGGGTGGAGTTTCTGCGGCGATGGCTTGGTTCGCGATCCCTGCGGACAAGAAGATTACGAGTACGCAGCAGAATTTAAGGGTTTGCATTTTGAAGTTGCGTTTCATTCCATCACTGCAGATTTGATTGTGGCTGTTTCAAGAACTCGCATGTCGATTCGAATTTCATGCGACGTTCCCTGTTCTCCCCCAGTATCTCAGAAGTTTGACATGAATTCTGGTCGTTTTTGGAAACTCATGTCTGACGCCGATAGAAATAACAAAATCTTCAGATTTTTTGTCCAATTCAGTCGGCTGCGGGAACGAGCATCGAGAGAAACACGCCCCCGCCGCCTGATGTGAATCCGTTGGAGCCGGACATTCGAGGCGCCACAACGATTCGCGTCCAACTTGCGAAGCATCGAAATGTGGCGACCTGCGCCGAGTGTCACCGGAAGATCGATCCGCTCGGGTTTGCCCTCGAGTGCCTTGATCCGATCGGCGAGCAGCGACTCGACTACCGCGACAACCAAGGAGCAATCAGCCAAAAAGTTGACACGTCAGGGACGCTTCCGACGGGTGAATCGTTTGAGAACGTTGGGTAATTGACGCGACTCTTGCTCGATCAAAAAGCTCAATTCGCGGATTGCCTAACCGAAGAAATGCTGACTTATGGGCTGGGCCGAGAGCTGGGTTTTCGAGATCGCCCTCACGTGATGGCGATGATTCACGAGCTGGCTGCTCGCGGACACGGACTTCGCGATTTAGTTGATTTGATTGTTAAAAGCGAGCCGTTTCGAAATGAATAAGTATTCTTCCAAAACGGCTCATTAAATCCACGGGGCAGATCTTGTCCGGGGGCTCTTCATCGCATGGCGTCATCACTGTTTGCCATCGCTTATTTCCCAGCCCCAACCCTTGGGAACCTGGCCACCGCCTTTGTAATTGGCACTGTGTTTGACGGGCGGCAGGGTGGCAACGAACGCGTTGTATTGCTGGCGCATTTGTCCCACGACATCGGGATTGCTGGCGGCCAGATCTTTTGTCTCTTGGGGATCTTGTTTGAGGTCAAACAGTCGCCAGTCCTCCGGTCCCTTAATGAGACGCCAATCTTTCCAGCGGACCGCATATAGGTTGCGGCGTGGGGCATCGGTTGGATCGGCATTATGCCAGAACAAGTATTCGTGAACGTCTCCCTGTTGATCGTCTTTTAGAAAGGGCACGAGGTCTTTACCATCGCAACGTTTTGGTAGTTCCTTTCCAGAGGCGGCAGCGACGGTGGCATAGAAATCTATCGTTCCCAGCATCCCGTCAAAGATCTTACCGGCCGGAACGGTGCCAGGCCAAGTGACGATGGTCGGCGTATGGACCCAGCCTTCTAGTTGCGTGTGACGACCTTTTCCACCCCGGTAGGGAGCGGACGAACCACCTTCCTCAAGATTCGCACCATTGTCGCCGGTAAATAAAATCAGTGTATTTTCCTCGAGCCCATGTTTCTTCAGCATCGTGCGGAGTTTGCCAACGGCATCGTCGACGGCGACCACCGCACCTTCGTAAGCTGTTCCGTCTCCGCTGGCAATCCGATCTCGATAATGTTGCGGCGTGCTTTTGACTTTCGAGTGAACGGCAAATGGTGAAAAGTACAAAAAGAACGGTCGAGCAGCATTGCGTTCCACGAACTCGGCCATGTAGTCACCATCAAGATCCGTGAGATAAACGGGGCTGCCATCTTCTCGCTTGCGATTGTATAACTCACCCGGAACTTTGGTTTCAGAATCCAACGGCGCGTTCTTGGCAACTTCCATGAACCCACGTTGATGAGGCCCTTGCCCGACCGCCCCGATATCCCACTTGCCGACTTGCCCAGTCACGTATCCAGCGTCTCTCATGAACTCGGCCAACGTCGGGTGATCGTTTGGAATCGGCAAACCTCGGGCCATTCCGGATTTCCCAAATCGTTGGGTATACATCCCCGTCATCAAGCTGCAACGACTTGGCGAGCACGGCGGGTTGGTGATGTAGGACATCGTGCATTTGGCGCCCTCAGCGGCTAAAGCGTCGATGTGGGGCGTGGGAATTCGCTCGTTCCCAAAACAGCCCACGTCGCCAAAACCCAGATCGTCGATGAACAGGATGACCACGTTCGGCTGCGGTCGAGTCGACTCCTGCCCTAGGCTAGGTGCTGAGTAGAACCCTATCGCGATCACGAATGCCGTCGCAATTTTCGAGATACTTATTCGGTTGTGGAGTGTCATGGCGGGCCAATGCAAATTAGATGAGGCGTGAATGAATGTGAGTTTATCAGAACGATGTGCGAGCGTAAGTCAGGTTTTTAGACTCATGGAATCTCCTGATGAAATGGTAGCCCGATGCGGCAGCGAGGATGAGCCCTCGTTGGCGACTTGTCGTCAAGGGCCAAGCGCCCATGCCTACAAACGCTCTGCGTTTGACACGGTCGCCTGGTGGCTAATCGTTAAACGATCTATCGTCTTCCATTTTAAATCAACCAAACGTTACCCGTCGAGTTACCGAGAATGTCGCCTTTTGCCAATACGCCGGGTCACGTTGATGCGATCAGTTCCTTGATGACTTTGCCACCAAATTGACTTAGCTGCTTGAATCGACCGGCGTGGTAATAGGTCAGCTTGTTGTCATCGAGGCCGAGAAGTCTGAGCAGCGTAACGTGGAAATCTCGAATATGACGGACGTTCTCAACGGCTTCCATTCCAAGTTCATCCGTCGCACCGACCGTATGCCCGCCTCGGCAACCTCCGCCGGCCATCCAAATCGTCATCGCGTTGGGGTTGTGATCGCGACCATACGCGATTCCCCCCCTCACACCGTTGTCCGGTGTGCGACCGAATTCACCGCACCAGACAATCAGCGTTGATTCAAGCAACCCCCGTGCCTTCAAGTCCTTGATCAAGGCTGCAATCGGTTGGTCAACACCGCGAACGAGGTTCCCGTGAGCCCGTTCGATGTAGTCGTGACTGTCCCATGAGCCATTGAACAGTTGAACGAACCGCACGCCTTTTTCCACCATTTTCCTAGCCAGCAGGCATTTGCGGCCAAAAGAATCCGTCTCCGGTTGGCCAACACCATACCGCTCCAACGTGTTTTTCGTTTCGTCAGAAATGTCAATCGCGTTGGGAACTTCGGCCTGCATCCGAAATGCTAGTTCGTAACTTTCCAGCCTGGCGGCAAGTTCTTGGTGCTGGGGATGAAGAGCGGCATGCTGCTTGTTCATCGACTTCAGTAAATCAAGGTTCATGCGCTGACGGCCAGGCGTAACTCCGGGCGGTGGTGATAAATCGAGAATCGGCGATCCCTTGGGTCGCAATGGCGTGCCTTGATAGAACGCAGGTAAGTAACCGTTGCTCCAATTGGGTGCGCCACCTTGCGGGTAAGACACGTCAGGAAGCACCACAAAGCCTGGTAAGTTCTGGTTTTCACTTCCGAGTCCATAAGTGACCCAGGCTCCGATCCCCGGATCGCCGCCAAATCGATTGCCACAGTTCATCTGGTACATCGCCGTCGGATGATTGACACTGTCGACTTGGGCACCGCGAAAGAAACAAAGGTCATCGGCGACGGATGAGAGATGTTTCCAATTGTCCGCCATGTCAGCGCCGCTTTCGCCATGTCTGCCAAATTTGAAAGGACTCTTCACGTAGTATCGTGTGCCGCTTTCCATTGCAGATTTCTGATCACCGCTCCGTGTGAATTGTTGCAAATGCAATTTCTCCAAAGCAGGCTTCGGATCGAACGTGTCGACGTGCGACGGTCCGCCTTCCATCATCAGGAAGATGCAGTTTTTTGCTTTGGCGGGGAAGTGACCCTTTTTGGGGGCGAGCGGATTGGCA